>NZ_CP149803.1:0-306785 GCF_037943105.1 Pseudomonas sp. TMP9 | reverse complement strand
CGCGCTGCTGCAGATGCAGGCTGAGCCAGATGATCAACAGGCCGCTGCCACCCCATACCGCACTGGCCGTAGCCCAGGGCAACACAAACAGCACCGCGAGGTTGATAAACACCAGTCCCACCAAGAGCACCACCGACAGGCCGCGCAACAGGCGATGATCCGCGCCGACCTGCGGATCACGCGCCGCCAGCAACATGCCGGCGATCAGGCCAAAGCCAATCAGCGAGGAGGTCAACAAGCCCTGCCAGCCGGCAGCAAAACCGCCCGCACCCGCCGCTGCATGGTCGGCCATGTCTAGCATAAACAGCAGGCCACCGAGCAACTGCACGGCAAACGCGCTGAACAGGAAACTGCGGGCCTGCAGGCGTAAACCTAGCCACAAGGTCAGCAGGCCTGCCAGCGCCCAACTGATCGCTGTGCCTTGTGCGGTAAACAGCAGCGGTGCAACCAGATAAGTAAACGCCAGCCCGGCGCAGGCCAGCACTGGCAAACCACGGACCTCCCAGCGGCTGGCTTGGGACGCATTCTGGCGCAATTGCCAGTAGCTAAACAGCAACGCTGCGCCGAGCATTAATGCGCCCAGAGGCGCGCCGTCCAGCAGGGTCAACTCACCAACGCGCAAGCCGATGACAAACGCCAGCGCCGCACCAAACTGCAGCAGCAGGGCAAATGCCCTTGCCAGCTTGCGCTGCTGACGCAAGCCCAGCCAAAAAATACCCGCCCCTTCAACCGCCCAGGCGGCCGAGGTCCAGCGAGCATCCAGCCCTAAGGGAATCGCCAAACTGGCGAATACCACGCCCAGCGCCAAGCAGGTTTCTACCAGCAGTACCGCACGATCTCCCGTACGACCGACCAGCAGCCGCGCCAGCACCAGATAAAACAGCCCCAGCGCCAACGCGCTATAGGCAGCGGCAAACTCAATGTGCTGCACCAGTGCGAACTGCAGACCAAAACCCACTAAGGGCGGGCCAAACAACACCGTGGCGTCGATAGAGTCGCCTTTGCGCGCCGCCCACAGCAGCAACTCGTCAGGGTTACTGGGCGCGTCAACCGCCTCGCGCAATTTACGCCGTGCAAACAACAAACCAATGGCCACATACATCAAGAAAAACAGCACTAGAAACGGCTCAGTACTCCACAACAAATCAGGCGTATAGGCGCGTATCCCCCAGGCGAAACCAATGCCGAAGGTGCCGACAAAGCCAATCAGATTGAGCAAGCGCCAGGCCTTGAACCAGGCAATGGTAAAGATGCCGATATTCAACAAGGCGAAATAGCTAAACAACATCACATGGTTGCCGCTGCCAGTAGACGTCAGGATCGGCGCGGCAAAACCGCCTAAAGCGGCAGCGGCAGCCAAACCCAAGGCGTCTTGTTTGACCGCCAAAATAGCTGAAAAAAACGTGACCATTACCAGTAAGCCCAGCGCCATAGCGGGGTCTAGTAGCGGGTGTAGGCGCATGGCGGCGAACACCGTCAGGTACAGCACTGCAACCCCAGTGCCTTGCAGCATCAGCGCATAACTTGGGTTACGCAGGCGCAACCACCAGCCCAGCGCCAGCAAGGCCACAGCACTGGCGGCCACGCCGGCATAATGCAACTCCACCGGCACGACTACGCCCTCGGTGGCATAGCGCAGCAGGAAGGCTAAGCCGAGAAATAACAGCACTACACCCACGCGCAGCACTGTATTGCCACCCAGCAGCCAGTTCCTAGCCGCGGTAAAACCACGCTCAAACACGCTTGGCTGATGCGGTTCAGCAGGCTTCCAAGGCGGAGCTGGCGGCGTAATCGGTCTAGCTGCGACGGGCTCAGTTGCAGCCGACGTGGCAACTGCTGGCGCAGCAGCAGGCTCGGGCAGGACAAAATCTAGCGTCCAGTCCAGCTCAGGCTCAGGCTCAGTCGTTTCGGGACTGGCGACAGGCTCGGGAACAGGTATGGGCTGCGGGACAGCACTAGCCGACTGAGGTGTTGATGAAGCCTCAGACGCTGGCGTCGCGCCCCGCTCCAGCGTGAGCAGCCGCTCATAAAGTGCTGCAGTGCCCTGTTCGAAGCGCAGGGAAAACGCCTTAAGCTGAGCCGTCAGCGCGGCATTCTCGCGGGCAAGTCCTTGTAGCCTAAGCGCTTGACCCAGGCCAAGACCGAGCAAAGCCCCAAGCAGCGAGCCGCTCAACGTTTCATCCGCCAACGCCCCGAGCAGCAAGCCCACCAGCATGAAGATCCATTGCATGCAGCGCGTTCCTATTTAGTCAAATCCAAACCTGCGCTGCCCAACGGCAGACGCCAACTGCGCAGCAGTATAAGAGGCACCCCACAGCATCCTCATAAACGTGAATGCCGCACGCATCACAGCACAGAAAGAAATTACCGTACCCACTCTATACATGACCCGGCAACGGCCCAAAAGCTGCGCGCTGTGGATGTCCGCCATAAAAATTCGCGCCGCGCGCCCCGTGTAAACCGTGACCAGCGGGCAGATTGTCATTCAAAAATATTTTAGGCCCGTTATTATCGCCCGCCGCCCAACTGACGCCTGCCACGCCCGATGAAAAACAACCTGATTGCCGCCGCCGAACTCGACCGCCTAGACACTTGGGCCAAATACACCGCTGACATGTGCCACAGCTGCATGTCCAGTTGCTGCACGCTGCCGGTTGAAGCGCGCCTGAACGATTTGATCCGTATCGGCGTGGTCGACGAATTCGAGCGCAGCGAGCCGCTGAAGAACATCGCCAAGCGCCTGCAAAAAGACGGCATCGTCGAACGTTTCCATCAAAAAACAGGCATCTTCACCCTGGTGCGTATGAGCAACAATGACTGCCTGTACCTGGACCGCAAAACCCGCCTGTGCACCATCTACGAAAAGCGCCCAGACACCTGCCGTAACCACCCCAAAATCGGCCCACGTCCGGGCTATTGCGCGTACAAGCCAAAAAGCTGAATACCGCACATGCGCCTGAAAGGGCTTACCCTAGGCGCTATTCTCCTGCGACCCAGGTAACCGCGCATGAGCCAGTGGCAGAACATCAGTTTGTGGATGGACCAACTGAGCGGCTCGCTGCACCCCAGAGCCGCACTGCAGGCCGATATTCATGCCGACGTGGCTATTATCGGTGCGGGCTATACGGGTTTGTGGACCGCCTATTACCTCAAGCGCCAAGCGCCGCAGTTGCGCATCGTCATCCTCGAAGGCGAGATTGCCGGTTTCGGCGCCTCCGGGCGTAATGGTGGCTGGCTGATGGGCAACCTGCTGGGCCAGGATCACCTGCTCGCCGGTCAGCCCAGCGCAGCGCGCCAGCGTGCCTATAGGTTGCTGCACGGCATTCCTGATGAAGTCGCCAGCGTGCTGCAGCGCGAACAGATCAGCTGTGATTACCGCAAAGGCGGCGTGCTGTATTGCGCCGCACGCTACCCTGAGCAGCTGACCCGCTTGCGCCAGCAACTGGCGCAACTGCGCGCCCTTGGCCTAGATGAAACGGATTACCGCTGGCTGACCCCTTTCGACCTCGGCAAACAACTGCAACTGGCCAATGCCTATGGGGCGATCTACTCACCGCACTGCGCCACCATCCAACCGGCGAAGCTGGTGCGTGGCCTGGCAGACTGCGTGACTGCCATGGGCGTTGAGGTGTATGAGCAAAGCCGGGTAATCGACTGGCAAACCGGTCGGGTGCGCACCGCAGGCGGCAGCGTGCGCGCTGACTGGATCGTGCCTGCGGTGGAAGGCTATGCCGCCGAATTACCGCCCTTAGACACGTATCAACTACCGGTACAAAGCTTGCTGGTGGCTACCGAACCGCTGCCCAAAGAAGTGTGGGCGGATATAGGCTTGGAACGCGGCCAAGCGTTTAGTGAAAACAGCCGACATGTCACTTATGGCCAACGCAGTGCCGACGACCGTTTGGTGTTCGGTGCTCGGGGTGGATACCGTTTTGGCGGGCGCTTACGCCACGACTTTACACTCAGCGAAGCTGAACGCGACCTTCGCCGCTTATTGTTTAGCGCGCTGTTCCCGCCACTTAAGCAGGTGCGCATCACTCACGCCTGGGGCGGCAACTTGGCCATGGCCAGGCGCTTTCGCCCACATATGCTGATTGATCGACGTAATGGCATCGCCTTGTCCGCAGGTTACGGTGGCGAGGGCGTCGGTGCGAGCAACCTCGGTGGACGCACCCTGGCTGACCTCATCCTCGACCGACACAGCGAGCTGACCGCGCAACCTTGGGTGCTTGGCGACCAACCTCTAGAAACGCTGCCACGCTGGGAACCTGAACCGTTGCGCTGGCTCGGTTACAACGTGGTCGCCCAAAGCTTTAGCCACGAAGATCACGTGCTGGCCAACCCGCACAGCGCGCCTTGGCGACGCACAATGGCCAGCGTATTAGCTGACGCCATGCAGCGGCTGATGCGCTAGCCCTGAGCGAGCCATTCGCAGCGCTCCCAGCAAGGCTGGCGGCGCGGGCTCAAATTTCCTGAGCTTGGGGTTCAGCGTTAACGCTCAGGCTTGGCCGTCTTATCACGCTGCGCTAATTGAGTGTTGCGCGTAACGCCTTGGGGCTTGATCAAGCTGAAGTCGATCAAACTCTTGGGCTGTTGCGGGTTGCCAATCAGAAGCGGTATTGGCCGAAAGTCATTACTGACCAAGCTTTTACTCGACTCGTACTCATCAAAGCGCAGGCCGGCTAGGTCGGCCCAGGTGTGGATAAAGTGCGATGAACTGTAGGGCCGCGACAGCGTGGCCGTGAAGTCCCGTGCCTGCTGCGCCTGCCACTGCGGTGAGTTCCACAGGATGAACGGCACGGTGTACATCGGGCTAGTCGGTGCGGCCTCGTTACGCCCCAAGACATCCGGCTTGGGCGCATCGAAGACCGCCTCGCCGTGGTCTGCCAAGTACAGCAACATGCTGTTGGGCTGCTGCCCAGCCAAATCCTTGATCAGACTGGCGACCACATGGTCGTTGTAAAGCACGGCATTGTCATAGCTGTTGTAAGTGGGCAACTGATCGCTTGTTACATTTGCCGGCACACCGGCGTGGTCAGTAAAGCGCTCAAATTCAGCTGGGTAGCGGTACTGATAGCTCATATGCGTGCCCAGCAGGTGCACCACGATAAATTTGCGCGGCGCTGCATCGGCCAGCACCTTGGCAAAAGGTGCCAGTACATCACCGTCGTATTGGCGAGCATTTTGCGCTCGGTTGTTGTTCAGGTAGAACTGCTCATCGGCTTGCTCAGAAAAAGTCGTGAGCATGGTGTTGCGTTTGGTCATGGTCTGCTGGTTGGTGATCCAGTAGGTTTTGTAGCCCGCCTGCTTCATCAGATTGATCACCGAAGGCGTGGTCAGGTAACGCTCAGGGTGCTCCTGATCGGCAAAGGTCAGCACCTGCTGTAAGGCTTCGATGGTGTAAGGGCGCGGCGTTACTACGTTATCGAACACCTGCAGTTGGTCACGCAAAGCGTCCAACTCCGGCGTGGTTTCGCGCGGGTAACCATATAGGCTCATGCGCTGACGGTTGGTTGACTCACCGATGACCAGCACCAGCGTGGCTGGCTGCCCGGCCCGTGCATCCTGCAAATTACCCAACGGCAGGATGCTGGCATTCTCATCCAACATGGCCTGCATATTAGCCAGTTGCTCGCGGTAATTTTTGTAGCCCACCACCAACTGCCAAGGCGTCGCCGCCTCAATGCGTTGGGCGAAGTTATCCAGCCCCGCCTGCCAACTGTCGTGCTTAGTGAACTGGCGTAGCGCCGGATAACCCACCGACACAAACAGCGCAAACGCTGCCGCAAACAAGGCACCAGGGCGCGACAGATACACCGGGCGCACTTTGCGCCAAAGCAACCAACCACCCAGGCCATAGGCGAGAAACGCCGGCAGCATCCACCAAGCGAAATACTGAATCAGGTACTCGCGGCTTTCATTAATGTTCGACTCGAACATGATGAAAATGACGCTCTGCGAGAACTCCTGGCCGTAGACCAAGAAGTACCCAAAACTACCCAATGAGCACAGCCACAACAGCGCGCCCACCACCGCAGCAATTAGCCGGGCGCGGCCAGGGAATAACAGCACAGGCACCAGCCATAATGCGCTGGCCAAAAATGCCTGGCGAAAGCCAGAAAACCCAGCCGTGCCGGTTAGCTGAATCAGTAACTGGGTGACGCCTGAAAAATACCAAAAGAACAAAAAGGCCCAACCTAACCCAGCCCAATCCACCCGCTGGCGTGGCGACACTTGTAATGCTGCAGACATAACGACCTCATGACATCCAAATAACCGCCGTCTTTATGCCATCCGGCCCGTGAAAATTCCGTCAAAAACCCTGCCGGAGTGAGCAACTTGTTGCCCTATCCTCTTCAGGAAAATCTGAGCCAGACTTTCTGACTTTGCAAAAGGTGAAGGCGGCGCCTGCCGCCCCTGGCGGACCTGATTCTTGACCAACAAAGCGAGCTTGCTGGGTGACCAGCAGACACCATGAAGTGCTTTGTTGGCTAATAAAACATATGTCGTAGGCGCTTATGCCTGATCTACGTAAGCGCAAATTAGTCCGTGATTGCCCACGAACCATCTTTGCGCTGTGCAAAGTTGGCACTGCTTACTTCACTGCTCACCTCACCGTCGAAGCTCGTCTCAACTTCCACGGAGCAACGATAGGTACCCTTACGAACCTCTTCGCAGTCCTGCACATCAACACTTTCGATCGCCGGAACCATGCTGCGGAGCATTTTGGCTGCGTCCTTGCCGCCAATGGATTGCAACATTTCCATTTGCTTGTTTTGTTGCGCAATTATTGAATCCATCACTTCGCTATTGCTTGGCCAATCCGAACAGCCTGTCAGTACCGCGATAGAAAGCACTAAACCAAACGTTCCAATCATGCGTGTGGAAACGAATTTCATTTGAATCTCCAAGGGCATGCTCATGCTTTGATAGTTTTGGAACTCCCTAGCAAAGCACCCGACGCTGTACTGATCAAAAACAAGCACTCACCCCCTCCCCAGATAAGGCGGGGCAAGTTCGGTAATCGCCTAGGCTGGCTCGTTCCTCTCATCCTGAGCCAGACGGCCGGCCGCTTGTTCCGCGACTACTGCCAACGGTGCAGCGGGCTGGCTGGGCTGGAAGCGAGTCTTCTCATTCATCTGAAATATCTGGCTAGCCGACTGCAAATCCACCTCATTGATCCCTGCAATGGTTTGCCGGCTAGCAAAGAAGTCATCCAGCTCACTCAACACCTCGGCCAAGGTGTCGTCGGCCTTGTTCAGCGACAGGATGTAGCGCTCCTGCTCCAAATTCATATTGCCGGATACGGCAAAGGTGGTGGTCAGCAAATTGCTGAGCAGGAACCAGGGGGTGATATTGGAACGTACGACGACATTTTCGGAGCGCGTGCTGTCGTAAATGCTGTTGCCGGTTGAGAGTCGCGACTCGGTATAAGTCCCCTCAATACTCAACTCCAGCAACAGGGAGCGAAACTGCATTTCCGCCCAGAAGGCATTACCTATGGTACTGATCACGGTGCCAAATATCAGCAGCAGGAATGGCATGATCAGCACCGTCAACACTTCCGGCTGCTGACGAATACGCGCCAGGTCATCCGCCAGACTGGCCAGCCACAAGGCTCCGCCTGCCAATAGCAACTGACCGAGCACACTGGTCATGATGCGCGTCCATTTGAATCCGGCTGAGTGAGCAATTTCGCTGACTACCGGCTGAGTTTCGACCAGGGTTCGCCCGGTGAACGCCCCCTTTTCGCTGCCACCCTCCTGCTGCAAAGAGGGATCAAAGTTCTGGTAAATCCGATTAGGGATTTCCTGAAAGCGACGATTGGCCAGGATATGTGAGTCGAGGTGAATAAACAGTTCGCGTGGCATCAGGTTTTTCTGCCAATTATCGCGGTGCTCCGACACCTCTGTCTGCGGTTGAGCAAGGCGCATGCGTTGCAGCACCAAATACAAACCCAGCGCCGAGGTCAAGGCTGCGAGAAACAGCAAGGTGAACAAATACGGCAGGGTATTAACCGGCAATCGCGGGATGGCCTGCACATGCCGATGCACGTAGGCGAGCAACGCCGGCAGTAAAACCGCCAAGGCTAGCAGCACACCAATACGCAGTAGGCTGATGTCCATGCCGCCGCGGCTGAAATGGCGGAAGGGATTACGCATGCTCAGCCACAACTTCAGCAGGTAGAGGGTCAGAATCACCCCCAGCCAAGCCATCACTGGCGTATTGTCCAGGCGCGCGAGGCCTGTGGCACTGGCGAACCAAGCCAGAGCAAAGGCCAGCAACATGAAGATCGAAACGCTCAGGCTGAAGAGCAAATTTTCCGTTAGGGCACGATACACCGGAGGCATAAACAATAGCCGTGGCATGAGGCTGTGCACCAACCGGGAAAACAGGCTTTCTGGCTCTTTGAAGGTGGTGTTCTTGCGCCCCATTAACATGTCATGCAGCTCGTTGCTGCGGTAGGCAAGACGATCTTTGCTGGCGTTATCGACATGGTTAGGCGCCAGGCTGGCCGGCACGCTGCGGCCAACATAAAAGCGAAACAGTTTGAACAATCCCTGCCCCAACGCGACCAAGCCCCAGATCAGCAGTAACAAGCCCAGCCCAGCTGAAATCCAGCCCTCCAGCTCGCGGCCACGGCTCACTAGTCCGGCCACTTGTAGCAAGCTGTACAGCCCGGTCAACCCTAACAGCGCACCCCGCAGGGCAATCAACGCACCTTCTAGGCGAAACGGATTAGCAATTCCCAGCGACTGGGAACCATAGTCATAGGACATCGGGCCTTCCTTGAACTAAAAACGATTGGCTGTAGCCAGCCTATCGGCCCATAAGCACGGACCGATTTGCTGGTTCGAGGGGAATAACTGCTAGAGCGCTTCGACCCGCTGATTAAGGCGCTCTACCAGGCGCGAGGCGCGCTCCGGCTTTTGCAGTGCAAGCTCAAGATCGCCGAGGCGCACGCGCTCTTCGGGCTCACTGATCACCCTAAAGCCATCGCTCTGACCGTTCAGCAGCGCGAGTATATCGGCGCAGGCTTGCTCGCCATCGTCCATCCCCCGCGGCAGCTTCTCGCGACATTCTTTTTCCTGTTTACGCAGGTCGCGCTCAAAGGCCTCGCGCCGTTGTTCATCGGCATCACCTTTAACTGGATCAAGGGCATAGTCATAGCGCTGTTTAAGCAGGTTACGGCGCTTAAAGTAGCCCAGGTCTTCGAGCATAAAGCTGCTATCACCCAGCTCGATCCCGCGCAGGCGGCGCTCAGCCTCGTTGAGATCATCGAGCACACCTAGCTGATTAGCCAGCATACGCCGCAGGTCGCGCGACCCTAGAAAAGAGGAATCAACGGCCTGGGTCGTAACACCTTCTAACAAGCTATCAAGATTGCGCACGTTAGCCACTTGGGCGCTGCCTGCGGCGGCGAACAACTCCGGCAAACGAAGGCTGAAGCTCATGTCAGCCTCGGACGTATCGTCGTCATAGCGCGCCTGAATACTCAGATCAAGCGGCTGCAGTTGGTCTCGACCGCTGCCGGCCAGCAGCTCAGCAAACAATAGTTTCACCACGGCCGAAGGCTGATCGTCAGATGCGGGGAAGGTTACGCCCTCGAACTCCAGGTCAATACTTTTCAAATCAGGTTCATTGGTAGAGTCTTTAATACGCAACTCTTCCACGCTGACCTCTAGACCCTTAAAGGTTGCTGCATCGACCACCACCTCAACCCCACTGACAGTAACAGTCGAGCCAAATGGGCTGGCGCTGACAGACTGCCACTGCACGAACCCATCCAGCTCATTGTCGTACAGCCAATCTTCGAGCCGCTTTTCTTCCTGACCACTGCGGTAAATGCCCAGACCGATATAACTCACCAGTAAAAGGCAACCAATGGCGCCCGGAATAATGAATTTCTGATATTTCATTGCCATCACTCCTGGTCCTGCTGGTTGTCATCGGGCCATGCCGCCCGCACCTGACTCTTGGCATCTTCAGGTGTCCACTGTGGGTCATTGAGACGCTGGCGGGTCAGCTTCAGCGGATCACGAAAATCGCTGCAGCCATCCGCCTCGCATGCCAACAAGGAAGTCGCCGCAATCTGCGTAAGGGGCAGGTCCAGCTGGTCGCGTTTGCTCATGTCCAGGCTTACCTTACCGGCCATCACATACCAGCCTGTATCCGGCTCACTTTCTGCCTCAGCGGCTGTCAGCACCGCTTCGTAGGGGTAGTCGAGGGTCCAGCCGTTATCGTCGCGGCCATTGATATGCACAATTTGGCGGATCTCGCCGCTGCGACCACTCACCAACGCTCGGTAGCCATTATCTAGGTTGACATCATCAACCAAGCTGGCCATCAACTGCTTAGGATTACGGCTTTGCTCTTGCATGGCCTGAAAAAGCCGCAGCTGTTCCTTGGCTTGATAGCCCAGTTGCTCGCGCTGACGTTGCTCTTCACGGGCCTTTTGCTCGGCCTCCTGCTGAGCGATCTGAGCTTGTTTACGCTCGAAGTTGAACAAGTGATTACTGGCATTGTTGGGGTTGAAATCCCACAATTTATTGCTGTAACCGCGCTGCAACTGAACTTCGTACAACCACGTGTCGCGGTCGCCTTTGAGCCCTTTAGTCAGGTCACGCATGGCGTACATCTGCACATAGTTCTCGCGCGGACGTAGTTTCTCCAACTTGCTCATCGGCGCAAACAGGGCTGTGCGAATGCTCTCGATCTGGCGGAACAACTCCACATTTTCAGTCAAGGCCACGACCATCAAGCCGTTCATGTTCCAGGTGCCAGAGTAGGAGCTGTGGGTTGCACGCACCAGATAATGCACACGGCTCACAGGGTCACTGCTGAGCAACATAAACATATTGCGCTGGTCATCAAAGGCAACAATCGGCAGCTCGGCAATGCCGTCAGCAATTGCAAACCCCTTGTTGAACGAGCCCTTGAAGCGCTTCAACTCAACCCCGTCAGAACGCTGCACTCGTAACTCGCCGGTACCGGAGGCAAAGCCATCGGCACCGCAGGTAATACCCTCCGACTGGGCGGAAAGCGCCGCGCCGGCATCTTCGGGCTTGTAACTTGTGCGGAACTTGCAACCGTTCTGGTCCTGCAATACGGTCAGGAATGTGGCCGCCGCCAGCACGTCGTTCTCTAGCGGAATCTTCCAGCCAGCGACCGCGAAGTCATCGACCACAACCGGTGCCGCGACTTTGACCGGCTCAGCCTCGACAGGTGCAGGAACCGACTCAGCCACAATGGCTGGAGCAGGCCCAGGGACCGGCTCATCCGCAAGCACTTCTGGAGTCATGGTCGCAGGCGTTTCAATAACTGGCTCAGCAGTCACGGAGGCGGCAACCTTAGGCGCAGTAACCGCTGCAACCACAGGTACAGTCTCAGTTACCACAGCAGGAACGGCGGCGACAGGCGCGGCGCTTTGCGCGATTTGCGCCACCCAACCAGCCGACTTGCTGGCACTGCCCTGAGCCTGCAACTGGCCGCTCTGGTTAAGGCTTTGCCAACTCAACTCACTGGCCGCGGGGCATTGCGCGCCGAACAAACCTCCGAGTTTGGGCAGTAAGCGCTCCACGCTGGCCATATTGGCCTCAGCCTTGAAGGCAAAACGCAAATTAAGCGTCTCGCTGCACCAAGGCTGCGCCTCGGAGTGATCGACAAACACCTCAACATTTTCTGCCTTGGAATAGGCAAGCCGGTGACTTTTATCTGCGCCATAGGCAGACATGCTCAGGGCCAATAGGCTGAGCAACATTAACTTGTGCATAACTACCGCCCCTGTCAGATGAGTTCCCAAGCGCCATCGGCCGCCTGACAAGCCTGGATCGCTTGCTGCTCACTGCTGCCTTTAGTGGTGACGTTGTAATTGACGGTACGGCAGGTGGTTTGCGCGGCAACTGTCTCCTCAACCACATTCATGCTGTCCAGATCGAAACCTTGCTCTTTGGCCGCCACCACATCGAGGGCATCCAGATCGGTGGCTTCCGCCGCCGGCGCGGCAGGGTTTGCAGTTTTGTTTGCAGCGGCGACTACAGCGGCGGGCGTTTTGCGCTCAGAAGCCAATTCCACCAATGGGGCATAAACATAGCCCACGCTGACACCACGACGACCGACCATGATCCAGTCATTGTCGGTGCGGCCAATGGCGGTAAAGGTGCTGCCTGCTGCCAGGCCGCCAACTTTTTCGGCGCTCTGGTTGGGGGCACTGCGCACGTTGGCCGATTTAATTGCGCGGTAAGAGCTGTTCAGCAGTTTCATATTGGGCACTGCCTGAACCTGCGCAGTACGCTTCACCGCCACCTGGCGTGACTCAGTCTTGGTGCTCACGGGGGTAATCTGCGCGGTCGCACCGCTGTGGGTCGACGTCCAATTGGTAACCTGGCCATCCTTACCCGACTCCAGCACTTGCTGGGTCTGCGCCGCCAAGGCCTGACGATCGCGGTCATCGAGCTTGGCGCCGATGGTCTTACCCAACATACCGCCAGCCAAAGCGCCAACGAGCATAGCGGCGGTGCGGCCGCTGCCGCTGCCCACCTGACTACCAATCAGAATGCCAGCGGCAGCACCCGCGACCGCCCCAATATTTTCCTGATTCAGCCACTCGTTTTGCGACATGTTGGCGCAACCTGCGGCGCTGGCAATACAGGCGCCAAGGGCTAAGTGACCGGTTTTTTTGAATAGGCTCATCCGTTGCTCCATCTAATTCTGATTGGCAGTCGAACGAATCGGATGGCACTCAGAGCAGAGAACGTTGGGCTAGGGGTTTAGCTGACAACAATCACTCGATCCATGAGAACAAAACGATCCATTAACGAAGCGATTTAATCTGAAACATAATGTCAAATCAATGGCACACGCCTATTTGACGCGCAGATACCCGCCCTTCTATAGATGAAGCCCTGCACTGCGCACCTTAAAGCAGACAAGCTCTGGGGGCGCATATCAGCCAACTCTATTGAATATTTATGCACAGGATTAAAAAAGCCCCCGCAGGCTCACGCCGGCGGGGGCTTTTAGTCAGCTAGAACTGGATCAGTTCTTGGACTTTTTGGCAGCGCGGGTGCGCTCGCCTTCGTCGAGGATTTTCTTACGCAGACGGATCGACTTCGGCGTGACTTCGCACAGCTCGTCGTCCTGGATGAACTCCAGGGCCTGTTCCAGGGTGAACTTCACCGGTGGCACCAGAGCGATGGTTTCGTCTTTACCGGAAGCACGCATGTTGTCGAGCTTCTTGCCTTTGGTTGGGTTAACACCCATGTCGTTATCGCGGCTGTTCAGACCGACGATTTGACCGTAGTAGATTTCCTGACCGTGCTCAACGAACAGCTTGCCGCGCGCCTGCAGGGTTTCTAGGGAATAAGTCAAAGCCTTGCCGGTTTCGACCGATACCAGTACGCCGTTCTGACGGCCGGACATGTGGCCGGACTTCATAGTGTCGTAGCGATCAAAGATCGAGGTCAGGATGCCTGCACCGTTGGTCATGGTCAGGAACTGGTTACGGAAACCAATCAGACCGCGAGCAGGGATGTTGTATTCCAAACGAACGCGACCCTTGCCATCCGGCACCATGTTGGTCAGGTCACCCTTACGCACGCCAATCTCTTCCATGACCTTGCCCTGGGACTCTTCCGGCACGTCGATGGTGACGTTTTCGAACGGCTCCTGCTTCACGCCGGCAACTTCACGGATGATCACTTCCGGGCGACCCACGCCCATTTCGAAGCCTTCGCGACGCATGGTTTCGATCAGTACCGAGAGGTGCAGCTCACCACGGCCAGAAACCTTGAAACGGTCGGCCGAGTCGCCCTCCTCAACACGCAATGCCACGTTGTACAGCAACTCTTTGTCCAGACGCTCTTTGATGTTACGGCTGGTGACGAACTTGCCTTCTTTACCGCAGAACGGCGAATCATTGACCTGAAAGGTCATGGATACGGTTGGCTCGTCGACGGTCAGCGGCTTCATTGCTTCGACATTGTTGATGTCGCACAGGGTGTCGGAAATAAACAGCTGGTCCATGCCGCTGACGCAGACGATGTCACCGGCGGTGGCTTCTTCAACGTCGATACGGTGCAAGCCGTGGTGGCCCATCAGCTTGAGGATACGACCGTTGCGGCGCTTGCCGTCGGCGTCGATGGCGACCACTGGGGTGTTCGGCTTGACGCGACCACGGGCGATACGGCCAACACCGATAATGCCGAGGAAGCTGTTGTAGTCCAGCGCCGAGATTTGCATCTGGAACGGACCATCGACATCCACCTTAGGGGACGGCACGTTGTCGACGATGGACTGGTACAGCGGTGTCATGTCTTCAGCCATCTCGGTGTGTTCCAGACCGGCAATGCCGTTCAGGGCGGAGGCGTAGACGACTTTGAAGTCCAGTTGTTCTTCGGTGGCACCGAGGTTGTCGAACAGGTCGAAGATCTGGTCCAGAACCCAATCCGGACGCGCGCCTGGACGGTCAACCTTGTTGATCACCACGATTGGACGCAGGCCGGCTTCGAAGGCCTTCTTGGTCACAAAGCGGGTTTGTGGCATCGGGCCGTCTTGGGCGTCAACCAGCAGCAGCACGGAGTCAACCATCGACATCACGCGCTCAACTTCACCGCCGAAATCGGCGTGGCCGGGGGTGTCGACGATGTTGATGTGGTAGCCGTTCCAGTTGATCGCGGTGTTCTTGGCAAGAATGGTAATGCCACGCTCTTTTTCCTGGTCATTGCTGTCCATCACGCGCTCGTCGTTGAGCTCGTTGCGCTCAAGGGTGCCGGACTGGCGCAGGAGCTTGTCCACCAGGGTGGTCTTACCGTGGTCAACGTGGGCAATGATGGCGATGTTGCGTAGATTTTCGATCACGTGTGTATCTCGATCAGAGGATTCGGTGTGCCGCCTAGTGTAGGGGGCGAATATTAACTAACTGCGATTTCTGCCAGGCGGCGTGAAAGCGTAAATCACGCCGCCGGTATGTCGGGAGGGCGATGGCGGATGCTGCCGCCATTCAACCCGGGCGTCTTATGTCGGACGATAAACGCGCGCACTGGCATACCCCTCATTAGCCGCTGACCTGCTGCGGGTGGTCACGCTCAGACAAAACCGAACCGGTGTTCTTCTCCAGCTGACGGATCAAGCGCTTGCGCACCGGCCGACTTTTTAGAGTGACGCTTGGGAAGACTTTAACGATCAGTTTCATGAAAACAGTGGGTGCCGAAGCTGCGAAAAAACAGGGGCGCGGATTATAGCGGAAATTGCTCACGCTTTGATCAAAAATCCTCACACCGACAAAGCGTGCACTTATTTGGTGCGATCGTGAAATATAGCTACCCATAACGGTGCAAATATTAGCTATGCATTACCATGCAGCCCTCGCTAGCCGTGATGTTCAGGCCTTGCACCCATTCTCGTGCACTGGCATGCAATTTGCTTCCTTGTGAGGCAGGATGCGCCGAGGGACTATGACCGCCGGTCAGCACCACATTTATCAAGGGCTCAGCACTCGAGCTTTAGCCACCTGGAGGACAGCATGTCGAAGTCGATTCAACTCATTAAAGAACACGACGTGAAGTGGGTAGACCTGCGCTTCACCGATACCAAGGGTAAGCAGCACCACATCACCATGCCGGCGCGTGACGCGCTGGATGACGAGTTTTTCGAAGTCGGCAAAATGTTCGACGGCTCCTCTATCCATGGCTGGAAAGGCATCGAAGCCTCGGACATGATCCTGCTGCCGGTTGACGACACCGCGGTAATGGACCCGTTCACCGAAGAACCAACGCTGATCATCGTGTGCGACATCATCGAGCCAAGCACTATGCAGGGCTACGACCGCGACCCGCGCTCGATCGCCAAGCGCGCTGAAGCATTCCTGAAAACCACAGGTATCGGTGACACCGTTTTCGTTGGCCCAGAGCCTGAGTTCTTCATCTTCGACGAAGTGAAGTTCAAATCCGATATCTCTGGCTCCATGTTCAAAATCTACTCTGAGCAAGGCTCCTGGATGTCCGATCAGGACGTTGAAGGCGGTAACAAAGGTCATCGCCCAGGCGTCAAAGGTGGTTACTTCCCTGTTCCGCCGTTCGACCATGACCATGAAATCCGTACTGCCATGTGTAATGCCATGGAAGAAATGGGTTTGGTCATTGAAGTTCACCACCACGAAGTCGCGACTGCTGGCCAGAACGAAATTGGCGTGCAGTTCAACACCCTAGTTAAAAAGGCTGACGAAGTTCAGACCCTTAAGTACTGCGTACACAACGTGGCGGATGCCTACGGTAAAACTGCGACCTTTATGCCGAAGCCGCTTTACGGCGACAACGGTTCGGGTATGCACGTGCACCTGTCCATCGCTAAAGATGGCAAGAACACCTTCGCTGGCGAAGGCTATGCCGGCCTGTCCGACATCGCCCTGTACTTCATCGGCGGCATCATCAAGCACGGCAAAGCGTTGAACGGCTTCACCAACCCGTCGACCAACTCCTACAAGCGTCTGGTCCCAGGCTTTGAAGCCCCAGTGATGCTGGCTTACTCGGCGCGTAACCGTTCGGCCTCGATCCGTATCCCGTACGTGTCCAGCCCGAAAGCACGCCGCATCGAAGCACGCTTCCCTGATCCGGCTGCCAACCCATACTTGGCCTTCGCCGCTCTGCTGATGGCCGGTATCGACGGCATTCAGAATAAGATTCACCCTGGTGATGCGGCTGACAAAAACCTGTATGACCTGCCACCAGAAGAAGGCAAGTTGATCCCGCAAGTGTGCGGCAGCTTGAAAGAAGCCCTGGAAGAACTGGACAAGGGCCGTGCCTTCCTGACCAAAGGCGGTGTGTTCTCCGACGACTTTATCGATGCCTACATCGAGCTGAAATCCGAAGAAGAAATTAAAGTACGCACCTTTGTGCATCCACTGGAATACGACCTGTACTACAGCGTCTAATCCAGCACGCGTCACAAGAGGCCACCTTAGGGTGGCCTTTTGCGTTTAGCCGCGAGCCCGGTGCGCATTTCGCTCCGCTGTTTTATGCGCGGGTACACGCCATCTCATCAACGCGCTTGCCAGAGCGCCCGAGCAGTGCAAGGCTTAGGTCTCATTAACCGGGAGAGTCAGGTATGCGCTCTTTACTCATCTGTCTGTTGCTGAGCATGGCCCTACCGGCCGCTGCGCAGATCTATACCTACACCGACGCCAATGGCAATACGGTATTCACCGATCAGCCGCCGGAAGGCCAGGTGACCGAAAATGTTGAGCTGCCTGCAACCAACAGTGTGTCGATGCCCGTGCCCAGCCAGCCCGCCGCTGCAAGCGCCGCTACAACTGAGCAAGCAGCGCCCTACAGCATGTTGCAACTGACTGACATTCCTAGCGATGAAGCCCTGCGCGCCAACAACGGTACCTTCAGTGTGGGCGTGGCTATTGAGCCCCGCCTGGCCAGCAACCATCGCTTGCGTTTGCTGCTCGATGGTAAGCCGTACGGTCAACCGAGCAACGTGCCGCGCCTGCAGGTCAGCAACGCTGATCGTGGCGAGCACAGCTTGGCCGTGGAAGTGTTAAGCGGTGAATCTTCGCTCCAGCAAAGCGCCACGGTGAATTTCACCGTCCAGCGCGTCAACACCAGCAGCCCAGCCCTCCGGCCGCCGGCCCCACCCGCAAAACCAAAGCCAGCCCCCTAACCTATGCGCAACCTGCTGTTCTGCTGTTTGATGCTGCTCGCCCTGCCCACATTGGCGCAGGTTTATACCTATATAGATGCCGAGGGTAATCGAGTATTCACCGACCAACCCACGTCCAGCCAAGCCGAGCGCGTGCAACTGGCGCCGAGTAACTCGATGTCGGCCACGCCCAGCGCCCCGCCTGCACCCACTTTTTTACCGCCGCCAGAACCCAGCCTGCGTTATAGCTTGCTGAGAATTTTGGTGCCACAGCCTGACGCCAGTATCCGCGACAGCGCGGGCAACTTGATTGTCAGTGTTAACAGTGAGCCAAAACTCTTCCCGCAACACCGCTATCGCCTGCTTATAGACGGTCAACCGGTGGGCGAAGTCGGCAGCAGCCCGGTATTCCCGCTGAGCAACATTGACCGCGGCACCCACCAGTTGGCCGTGGAAATCATCGACGCGCAAGATCGCATTATCGAGCGCACACCCAGCCAGCCCTTCCACATGCTGCGCATATCCCTCGTACAAAAGCGCAACGCTAACCCGTGCAAAAAGGTGGATTACGGCGTACGCCCCGAATGCCCGCTCAAAGACAAACCAGCGGAAAAGAAAGACATCCCCTTCGTGCCATTCCTCTAGGCACTGTTACTGTTCACGCCCGGACACCCAAACAGGCAGGCCGCCCCGCACCAATTAAGTGCAAAAAAACCGGGCATTTCTATACGCTCCCTGTTTTGGGTCAGCCTATTGCGCTTCAAAGCAGCCCATTTACGCCATTACAAAGCTAACTGCGCGTCTTTTCGGGGCTTTGGTTTGCTTCTTGCATTTTCTAGCAGTAATGCTGGAACCCAAGGGTCTGCGACATTCCATATGATCATCAACGACGCACTGCATCGCCTGCTGCTGGATAACCTGACCACTGCCACGCTGCTGCTCAATGACAACCTGCGCCTGGAGTACATGAACCCTGCGGCGGAGATGCTGTTGGCCGTCAGTGGCCAGCGCAGTCACGGGCAATTCATCAGCGAACTGTTCACCGAATCCAGCGAGGCACTCAGCGCCCTGCGCCAAGCCGTTGAACATGCTCACCCGTTCAACAAGCGTGAAGCGGTGCTGACCTCAGTCAGCGGGCAGACGCTGACCGTCGACTACGCGGTGACGCCTGTGCTGAGCCGAGGCGAAACCCTGTTGCTGCTGGAAGTGCATCCACGCGACCGCCTGCTGCGTATCACCAAGGAAGAAGCGCAACTGTCTAAGCAGGAAACCAGCAAAATGCTGGTGCGCGGCCTGGCACACGAAATCAAGAATCCGCTGGGTGGCATCCGCGGCGCAGCGCAGTTGCTGGCACGCCAGTTACCCGAGGAGAGCCTCAAGGATTACACCAACGTGATCATTGAGGAGGCCGACCGCCTGCGTAACTTGGTCGACCGCATGCTCGGCTCAAACAAGTTGCCATCGTTGGCGCTCACCAACGTGCATGAAGTGCTGGAGCGCGTCAGCAGTCTGGTGGAGGCGGAGAGCCAGGGCAGCATCATTTTGGTGCGCGACTATGATCCGAGTATTCCCGATGTACTGATCGACCGTGAGCAGATGATCCAAGCGGTTCTGAACATCGTGCGCAATGCTATGCAGGCCATCAGCTCGCAACATGATCTGCGCCTAGGCCGCATCACCCTGCGCACGCGCGCTCTGCGCCAATTCACCATCGGCCATTGCCGTCACCGCCTCGTAACCAAGATCGAGATTATCGACAACGGTCCAGGCATCTCGCCTGAATTGCAGGAAACCATTTTCTTTCCCATGGTCAGCGGGCGGGCCGACGGTACCGGTCTTGGCTTGGCTATCACCCAGAACATCATCAGCCAGCACCAAGGCTTGATCGAGTGCGAAAGCCATCCTGGCCATACCGTGTTCTCGATCTTCCTACCGCTGGAACAAGGAGTAACGACGCCATGAGTCGCAGTGAAACCGTCTGGATTGTTGATGACGATCGCTCCATCCGCTGGGTACTGGAAAAAGCCTTGCAACAAGAAGGCATGACCACCCAAAGCTTCGACAGCGCGGATGGCGTACTCAGCCGCCTGAGCCGCCAGCAACCTGATGTGATCATTTCTGATATCCGCATGCCGGGCGCCAGCGGTCTTGAGTTGCTGGCATGCATTCGTGAGATGCACCCGCGCCTGCCAGTGATCATCATGACGGCGCACTCCGATCTGGACAGCGCCGTGGCCTCCTACCAAGGCGGTGCATTTGAATACCTGCCTAAACCTTTTGATGTTGACGAAGCCGTCTCCCTGGTCAAGCGCGCCAACCAGCACGCCCAAGAACAGCAGAGTTTGAGCGTACCGATCGAGCAACCGCGCACGCCAGAGATCATCGGTGAAGCGCCGGCTATGCAGGAGGTGTTTCGCGCCATCGGTCGTCTTTCGCATTCCAATATTACCGTGCTGATCAACGGCGAATCCGGCACCGGCAAAGAACTGGTGGCCCATGCCCTGCACCGCCACAGCCCGCGGGCGATCTCACCGTTTATCGCGCTGAATATGGCGGCGATCCCTAAGGACCTGATGGAGTCTGAGCTATTCGGTCACGAAAAAGGCGCCTTTACCGGAGCAGCTAACCAGCGCCGCGGGCGTTTCGAGCAAGCCGACGGCGGTACCTTGTTTCTTGATGAGATCGGCGATATGCCGGCCGACACACAAACCCGCCTGCTGCGCGTGCTGGCGGATGGTGAGTTCTACCGGGTTGGCGGCCATACCCCAGTCAAAGTCGATGTGCGCATCATCGCCGCCACGCACCAAAACTTGGAAACTCTGGTACAGGCTGGGAAGTTCCGTGAAGACCTGTTCCACCGCCTCAACGTCATCCGCATTCATATTCCAAGGCTGTCTGATCGCCGCGAAGACATCCCAACGCTGGCCCGGCATTTCCTTAGCCGCGCGGCGCTGGAACTGGCAGTCGAGCCCAAACTGCTGAAAAGCGAAACCGAGGACTACCTCAAACACCTGCCTTGGCCCGGCAACGTGCGCCAGCTGGAAAACACCTGCCGCTGGATCACCGTCATGGCTTCAGGCCGTGAAGTGCATGTCAGTGACCTGCCGCCCGAACTGCTCAGCCAACCCCAGGAAAGCACCCCCGTCAGTAATTGGGAACAAGGCCTGCGTCAGTGGGCCGACTCAGCATTGGCACGCGGGCAATCCAACCTGCTGGAAACTGCCGTACCAGCTTTCGAGCGAATCATGATCGAAACTGCCCTCAAGCACACCGCCGGCCGCCGCCGCGACGCCGCCGTGCTACTGGGCTGGGGCCGCAATACCCTAACGCGCAAGATAAAAGAACTGGGTATGAACGTCGCCAGCGCCGATGACGAGGATAACGACGATTAAGCACCTCATTCTGCAGATCCAAGAAACGGGCCTTATGGCCCGTTTCGTTTTCCCGAGCGGAGCCCTCAGAAAATGCGCCAGGGCAATGCACCAGATCTAATCGGGTGCACGGCAGCGGTTCACTGAAACCGGTTTCCGCTTATAGCAAACCTCCTTTAAAAGCCTATGGCTCAGTATTTACGTGGCCTGTAGCCAATGTAATGCGATTGGCACACAGCCTGCATAGGCTCAGGTAATCCCAGTTTCGGGGACCTTGGTACAGGCAGGCCAGGGAATCCCCTCTTTTACATCCCAGCCAAAAAGGCCACCTAGTCAGGTGGCCTTTTTGCGTTCAGCGGTATATCTCTCGACGGAATATCAACGGCGGCGAGCCCTTGTAGATACCAAAGCTGGCTAAGCCAACTGCCGCCTGGCGCGCAGCACCATTCCACGGATAGTGCAGCCAGCTCGGCGCACTGGGGAAGCGCACCTGCACCGAACCATCGTTGCCATTGCCCGGCGCACTCAACTGCACGCGACCTAAACCGGCAACAGGCGCGGTTAGGCTCGGCGTAGTTTCATTAGCGGACAAATTGCCGATGTAGCTGAAGAGATCGGGCGCACCCAACACGCTGCTGGTGGTGCAGGTATCCAGCCCCTCGGTCTGGAAACTACCCCCCGCGGTGCTCTGCCAGCTTTCCAGCACCAGCGGCAGGCTTGGGCTCTGCAGCTCGGAACCATGGGCATTACCGATACGCAGGCGGCCCAGGCGCACTTCGCTGCCCGGATTATCGCTGAAGTCGTAGCTGTAATCGGTGCAGCCGCTACCGCTTCCATAGCAGGCACCATCGGCGTCGGTCAGCATCGCTGCGGTAAAGCCCTGCCTTACCTTGGTCAGAAATGGATAATCATCACTGCTGAGCAAGGCCCCTGGCTGATAGAGCAGTTGCTCACCACTCCAACTGTAAGTGCGCCGGCCGTCACCATCGCCGGCGCCAGTCGTACTAGGGGTGGCCACACCCTGACTGGCAAGGCGCGCATCAAGCGCCGCCTTGCCAGTGAACGAGCTATAGCTGCCCACAGCGGGGGCGGCTAACTTCCAGAAGGCGCCGCGATCATAGTTAGTGGTCACGCCACCCGCACGGTTGAAGCCGGTGATGGCCAGGCTCGGTGGCAGTGTGCTGGCAAAGCTTAGCGGCTGGCCCTGATAGCTAAAGGCGCTGCCGCAACTGGGAGTAAGGCTGGCGCTACCAACAGCACCCAGATAGGCAGGAATAAAGCGACCCGCAAGGGCACTGCTGCCGCCGCTGACCGTCTCACCATCCAGGTAGCCGCCGGTTGGCGGGGTGGCAATAATGGTGAACACACCCACTTCCGAGATCGACGTATTCGAGGTGGTCTGAGTGCCCAGCGCATGGGCATAAATTGGCGGCGACATCGCGCCATTAGCGCCGCCAGCTGGAGCCTGCACCGCACTGCTCAGCAGGATGCCGGAATGGATGAAATTCGGCGTGGTGATATTGCCCGTGCATAACTGCGCGGCGGTCAGCGCCTCTCCATCGGCTTGCCAGCCCACCGCACGAACGCGTAATGGGAAGCTGTCGCCGGCCCGAATGCCGGGCAATACCGCGCAGTTTTCGTCTGCACTGCTGCAGATGCTGTCGGTCTGCAGGCACAATCCATAGGGTTTACTGACGAACAAGTCTGAACCAGTCAGGGTCAATCCTGGGTCCGCATTGGCGTTGCTACCCGCGTAACTGGCGTTAAGCGTCACCTGCCCCGCATCGTCATAACGCACAGTCAGTGGCGCGGTGCCTGTGGCATCAAAGTTGAGGTTCAAGCTCACAGCTGTACCGCGCACATTACTGCCATTGACCATCACCGGTTGGGTGCCGGTAGATGGGTTGGTGTAGGCCGATGTGAAGTTTATGTTGCGCGTCACGTTAGCGAAGGCTGGCACACATTGCAGGGCATTGTCTGACTTGCGCACCGCACTGATGGTCGCAGCAGTAGGCTTGGCCGCAAGCATATTGGGCACCTGCAGCAGCAAGCCGCTGTCAGCGTATGTAATCCGGCAGCCAGTGGTCGAGCATATCGGTACGCTGAGCGGCTTGGTCGAAGGTATCGACGTTTGCACACCTAAGCTAACGGTGCTGGGCGTAGTAATGCTCAATCGAGCCTGGGCAGTGCCACCGCTGAAGTTGATGACGTTGCCACTGCCGGTGGCAGGCGCAACGGCAGACCAGTAGCTCGCTGGATTGAGCGTAACGCTGACTGGGTCGGTGAACAGGGTACTGCAACTGCTGTTAAGGCAGGCGCGTATGGTCACCGGTTGCGGGTTACAGGTCAGCGCTGAGCCTGCATAGCTGAACTCAAAATGATCGATTTGCTGCGCAAGCGGCTTGATGGTCGAGGCGCATATTTGCAGGTCGTCCAACTCATGGAAGTTGGTCGAACCCCCCGTAGAGCCTGTCAGTGACAGGTAAAAGTCAGCGGGCAACGCCGCCTGACTATTAGCCGCCGCCAGCACGTTGACTGCATTGAGGTTGGGCAATACAACAAAACCGCTGCCACTATTACGTTCGACTGTGACCAGCGCTTGGCTGGTAAAACGACCATCAACAGTGATGCGGTAGGTGTGCCCAGGACCAGGGGTAGTGTCTGATATATCAATGCCAGGACTGAGGTTGGCCGGGGTGCCGGCGATATAGCGATAACCGGCGGTATAGGGACTTACACTAGAACCACGGATTGCTACTGAATCAATGCGTTGACCCGGCCCGCCTAGGCCGCCCTCTGTGGAAAAATTGCCGAACTCATCAATACCAACGCCTAGCCAGCCGCCTGCAAAACCAGGATTGGCCGCATTACCCCGAGTACCGTAGCCCAACGGACCACCGAAGGCGCCAGGCTGGGGTGCTACTGACGCATCAGAGAGCACCACAGCCATGCCGTCAGCCCCACTGCCGCCGTAGGCATAATGCTTGAACTCTATTTGAATGAAGTTACCCGCGGCTGGGAACAAACGCTGCAGGGTTGACGCAGTGGCGACATTGCCCTGATTACTGGTCAGGCGCATGCGCTGATTGCTAACCGTCGGGGTGAAGGCCGTGTTCCCTCGACTGGCCACCGCCCAGTCTGTACCCAATGTAGGGTTATTAAAATTGTCACTGAAACACTGCAACCGCAGCGCGCATTGATGCCGGTCTTGATACAGCACGCTGATCTGCGCCGGGCTCAGCGCCATGTTGTAGATGCGCAACTCATCCATGTCGCCGTCAAAGTAACGCCCGGCAAAATTCTGGTCTGAGCCCAGCTGAAGAGGATCGCTGTTGGCCAGTGGCGTACCATCGAAGTTGGCCTGCCCCGCCAGATTACCGTTGATGTAGATACGCTGGTCACCCGGAGCAAAGCGCACCAGTACATGGCTCCACTGCCCCGCAGTTATAGCTGTTGTACTGTTGAACTGCCGGGTGGCGCTTGGGCTGGTTGTCTGCCACCACCAATTAATGGTGCCATTGGGGTTGAGATGAAACTCGTAGTTTTCATCCTTTGACACCAGCGTCATCAAGCCAGTGCTAGGCAAACTGCGCGGTTTGACCCACAGGCCTATGGTAAAGCTGCCCTGCAGATCCAATAGATTAGTGTCATCACGCTGCACGTACTGACTGGCCGAGCTGGCAAAACTGCCATAGCCGCACGTACCCATAGCATTCACTTCAGGTAGGGCTGGGCTCGCATTGGCCGTAACTGCACCGCCTAATACTGTTCCGTCGAGGCCATTGGGTGTAGCGTCCTTAACCTCGCCGCCAGCGCCTGACCAAGTGGTTTCGTCCAACAACCAGCTGAGCACAGGACCTGACGAACACGTGTTGGCTGGCGTAGAGCTGGGCAGACAAGTACCAGTAACCGTGCTGGGGCTATTAACGTTAATGGTCGAGTAACTTGGCGCGTTGAAGTTACCGTAAGCATTGGTGTTGTTCAGGGTTATCGCACCGCTGACTGCGCTGACGGAAACAAGGGTGTTAAGGCTACCTAGGCTGCTATCACTAATATTCACGGTACTGGCACCACTTATCGTACCAGCGGTCATCGTCACGCCTGAGAACGTGGCCGTGTTGTTCGCCGCGAAGAATCCACCTTGTATCGTACCGCCAGTGATGCTGATACCCGAGGAGTTAGAGCGGGCCCCGCCTTGCAGATTCGTGCCATTGGTGATGACGTCACAACAACTGCTGAGTACCTGTCCGGTCACGCTACCGCCAATCAAACTGATAGCACCTGAGGTGGCCGTAACGGTTCCATTGATGGTGCTATTAGTGGCGCTAAAGGGATTGGAGGTGGCAGTCAGGTTGATGTTGCGATCAGCTGCACCGACCAAGGTTGCTATTAATGTATGGGAGCGCGCGACAACGCTAATTGTCGTCGCGGTTGACACCGCCAGCACATCACCCAATGCCGTAGCGAGGACCCCATTACACGTAAAGGTTGTTCCCGAACGACTCCAAGTACCGGAACAAATAGAGGGAGCACCGCTGACCAACGGTGTGCCAGCGGTATTAAAGGTATACGTGACAGCCAATGCGTTGGCCGACCCCAGCAGTGCCAACAGGCTAAGCGCGCGCAGTATCGTCTTTTTCATCGCTCCACCACCGCCGTCAGTTGCCGATAGGCATAGTCAGAACGACCGCCTGGCGAGCCGTTCTGTGCCGTCGCAGTGAGACGAAATATCTGTACTGGGCGACCCTCGTTATCCGTGTAGCTATTCGCCGTACAGACGACGCTTACTGAAAACTCAGCTAAAGCACTGCCCGCTTGGCTAGGGGCACCCCCTGCACAGCTGGCGGTTTTATAGGCGCGGCTAATGCCCCACTCCAACCCGGCGCGAGCAGCCTGATAGGCGCGCGCCTGCTGAATAGCCAAGCTGTTGCTGCCGTGCTGAGTAATCGACAAGCGTGACATGGCGATGACCACCATGCTGATCACAATCATCACGAACATCGCCGCCACCAACCCGAAACCTCTGACCTTGGCGGGCACGCTTTTTTCAGGGCGCATTATCGACATGTACCTGTTGGAGTAACTGCAGGTTTTCCCCGGCCTGGCTGATGCTCAAACTCAAATTGAGCAACCCGGCGCGCTGAGTAGTGCCTGGTGCATATTCAAAACCGCTTTGGGCGCAATTCACGCTGCTGGCAACTGGCTGCGCGGCAGACCCCGCAGGTGGAGCCGCTGGGATTGCATTCAAGAGTTGACTGTAGCTGTAGCGCACCAGTTGGCTGTTCTGGCAGCGATAGCCGACGACCGTCTCAGCGAGGTACAGACGGCGCTGCGGCGAGGCAAATACAAAGTCAAAGTTGCCTCCCGGCATACTGCCCAAGGCAATCAGGCTTTCATTGCTCGGCGCACCGCCGAGGAGGCTAAACGTGGTGCCAGTCAGGCTCATGACGCCGGGATTAGCTGGAGCCCACACATTCCCTCCAAGAACTGGATTACCCGCCGACAGCGCACCGGTGTTGTACATCACCAGCCAACGCGCGCCCGCGGGGTTAAACGCAGGGTCCAGCACCTGCACGGTGTTACAGCTCCCATCAACAGTGCTACTGCCGCAACCACCAGGCGCGCTGGAAAATCGCAAGCCATCGCCGCCGATCCTGTTGGGCCGATAACGCGCGGCGCTGTGGATAAGCAGAAGCTCCATGGCCTGACCATCAGCGGACACCCGCACGGAATTCGGAATGGCCAGCCGCACATCACGCGTCATTCGACTCAGCGCACCGGCGGCCTGGTCAACCAATACGGCGCGACGGCTTTGATCAACAAAGCTATTTAAGGGTCGAGACAGCACCGCACTGACCATCACCGCCACCGTGCCAGCCAAGGCAATCACAATCACCAACTCAACCAAGGTAAACGCGCGACTGCGGCTCAGGGACATTGATCAACCCCCGCCACGTTTAGCTCGCCGTAGCAGGTGCGATAACCGCTGAGCAACAGTGACTGGTTGCCCGGATCAGTGACTTGAACATCTACCTGCAGCGCTGCAACACCATTCCAGTTAGGCAGCGCCTGCACGCTGACATCAACCCGGTAGGTGGCCAGCGCCGCAATGGCGATGCCACGCGCGTTGCGCGCACCGTTGTCACTCAGGCCACGGTAGTCACACACATCATTAAATGCATCACGGCTGGCCGGCACAGTTTGGCAAGCCGCCAGGGTAGCTGGATCGAGATAGGGTAAGAGGAGAATTTCCTCCAAATAGGCTTCGGCAATCGTCAGGCTCTGCTGACGCAGCAACGGGTCAGCAGAACGCCCGGTTATAGCGGCCATGGCATTGTAAAGCGCTGCGGCGGCGATGCCGATAATCACAATAGTGATCACCAGCTCAATCAGGGTCATACCGCGCTGGCGGGTCATTGCACCATTCCAGTTTCACCCGCTACGTTGATGGTGAAGCTGCCGATAACGGCACTGGCTGCACCGCCTAACGGACGACCTTCGGAGTCAAATATTACGGGGAAATTAGTTGGCGTAACCGTTACGCCATTGGGTACTTGCAGATTGGCGAAAGGGCTTGCGCCGTCGGGGCCAATCACCTCACGGGTATAGGAGGCATCGGCACTGCAGTTAGCGGCCTGACGCAGGCGATAGCCGCCAGCGTTCAAGCTGACTTGGGTCAGGCAAGCACTGGCCACGGCCAGCTTTTGCCCATAACGCACGGCTGCCAGACTTTCTTCGTAGAAAAGACGTTCATCGAACACCTGCCGATCGAAGAAGCGCGGCCCCACCACTGCCGCGAGGATGCCGGTGATCACAATCACCATAATCAACTCGACCAGGGTAAAGCCGCGCATTCTGGCTTAACAGCCCGGTGTAGTAAGGTCAGTATCCGTGATGACGCTGATTACTGCAGGTACGGCAGCTGAGGTAGCAGCCGTGTATGTGAAACTGCAGGTGCCCAACGTAATGGTGCCTGCTGTTGCCGTATTGAAATCGGCACTCAACTGCGCAGCGGTAATAATGGAAGCCTGGGTCGCGTAACCAAATGCAGTGGCTATATCTGTCCCTTCCAGGGTCACGGTGCCCGTCGCTGCGGTTTGATTTGTCGCCAGGGCTGCCGAATAAACGATGGCACTAGCCGAGCGCACGGAACCTAAAGCACCACTGAGTGAGGCCTGCCGTGCTTCACCGCCCAAATTGGCAAACCTCGGCAAGGCGAATGCAGCCAAGATGCCAAGGATAACAATCACCATGATCAACTCAATCAAGGTAAAACCACTTTGTTGATTTCTCATCATTATTACCTCAATAAAATTTAGGTCTTAAGGCACAAAGGTAGTGGTTACAGCACCGGTGGCGGAGTTGTAAACAATGCGATCACCTGTGGTCGCACTGATTGGTGGGTCAAGTTGATAGGCGAACGTGCACGTAGTGCCTGCCGTAGTGGCTACATAATCTACGGGAGCTGCAGCGGTCGAAGCCAAACCAACCGTCGGCGCAGAGCCTTGCAGGATGCTGGTCCAGACTTGCACACAGTCAAGCGTAGCGCCGGTGCCCAGAGGCCATCCCGAAGCATTCACATCCACCAAACCGTCTCCAAAACCGGTGACATTGGTATTGGGCGTAGGGTCTGAGCCATTATTGCGATTGACTTCCCACTGGGCGCGCACCAGCAACACAGCTGAGGCCAGCGCGCCACCAGCACCTTTTACAGCCGCCTCATGCGCATCTTTGGTGACGTTAATAAACCGTGGCAGTGCCACGGCAGCGAGAATACCCAGAACCACAATTACGACGATCAACTCGATCAGGGTAAAGCCTTTATTGTTCTTCATGCATTGTCCTCATTCACGTCAATAGCCCGCCGCAGACAACTCGTCTGCAGAAATTTCTGCAAGCTCTAGGGCAAAACCAGTGCCTTTGGAGTGTGACGCAGTTGTCGCGCTGCCGGGTACATCTACCAGCCGCCACGCGCGCACCTCACGCGTTTCATTTGCCCATTCGTCGCTAAAGCGCTGCTGATACAACACCCAGGCACGCCCGGTTAGCCAATACCAACAGCCACTCTGCGGCTCTTCAGCTGCGGCCAACTCACCGCAGTAGTTGTCCTGCTGCCAACGCAACAGCACGAACGGATTTGAATTGCGCCAGGCTTTATCCAGCACCTGATTCTTCGCCATTTGCTCGGCTACCAGGTTGTTCAATCCTGTGGTCAGGTGCTCATGCGTCGCCTCTAACGCGCGGCGCTCAGTGACCTGGGCAATTTTCCAACCCAGCGCCAGCACTGTCGTAAACAGTATAAGCCAGGTAATGGCCCAGCCCAGTTGGCGTGCAAAACGCACCCGACCATCAAGTTGGTATTCCCCCCTCAACCGCCCCCCTTAGCCGCCGAGGACAGCTCCCACATCGGTAGAAATACGCCAAGTGCAAGAATCAGCACGAGGATACCCATGGCCACGATCAGGATCGGCTCGATGGCATCGGCCAATTGCTTGAGGTCGTAATCCACTTCCTCTTCGTAAAAATCTGCCACTTCAACGAACAGGTCATCAAGCGCACCGGTCTCTTCTCCCACCGCAATCATTTGCAACACCAGCGGTGTAAACAGGCCACTGGCGGAAGCAGTATTGGTGAGCGCCTCACCCCGCTCCACGCCTTCGCGCATGCTCAGAATGGCCTGACCGATGTAGCGGTTGCCTACCGTGGCACTGTTGATCGAAAGGGTTTGCAACAGCGGAACGCCTGCGCGGTACATCATCGCGAAAGTGCGGGTAAACCGGGCTAAGGCGATGCGCTCAAATACCCCACCGACGATGGGCAGGCGCAGCTTGATCTGGTCCCACTTGAGCGCGCCGGCGTCGGTTTCCTTCCAGCGGATAAAGCCGAAGATAGCGCCAACTAAAACGATCAGCATCAGCCACCAGTAATCCTGAAAAAACTGCGAAGTACCGATCAAAATACGTGTGGGCAACGGCAGTTCGGCGCGGAACTGCTCGAACACTTTGGAGAAGGCTGGGATCACAAAAATGTTAATCACCACCAACGCCACCGCCATGGCCGACATCACGAACAGTGGGTAGCGGGTAGCCTGTTTGATGCGCTTGCGCGTCTCGCGCTCCATCTCTAGATAACCGGACAACTGCTTGAATGCCTGATCGAGCTGACCGGTGTTTTCACCCACACTGATCATGCTGATAAACAGGGTGTTGAATACTTTGGGGTGCGCGTTAAGCGACACCGCCATGCTCATACCGCTCTCCAGATCGGAGCGCACTTCTAACAGCACTTCGCGGAAGAACTGATTACGGTGCGATTCGGCCAGACCACCTATAGCGCGGATAATCGGAACCCCAGCCTTGCTCAAGCTGTACATCTGTCGGCAGAAGATGATCAGCTCCTCCAGCTCAACTTTCTTGCTGCGCAGCGCTTCAGTGATCAATGCCAGCACATCAACGTCTTCACCCGAAGCGTCTTGTGCCTCGATCTGCAGCGGAGTGATTTTTTCCGCCAGCAGCTCACTGGCCAGGCTGTCGGCTGAGGTGCTTTCGCGGCTGCCACTGATCTTACCGCCCAGAGCATCACGGCCGGTGAAGCGGAATTGGCTCATGGCAAGTACACACCCATGCGCGCAGGGAGCCATTGCGTATTAATTGTGCGGAAATATGCCTGCATCAGCCGGCTAGCTCATCGGTCAGGGTGGCGCAGACTTTCAGCACCTCCTCGATGCTGGTGACTCCAGCCAATGCATAGTCCAGGGCACAGGCGGCCAACGGTCGATAATTGGCGCTGGCCTGTGCCGCCTCAGCAAAACCTTGCGGGTCATTGCGACGCAGGGCAGCAATCATACCCTCATCCATTTCCAGTAACTCGAAGACGCCGACTCGTCCGGCATAGCCGGTGTTATGGCACTGATGACAACCCGCCCCGCGTTTGAAGCTTCGGCCAGCCAGCGGCGCTTTGTACAGCGCTTCAAGCCAGACCACCTGACGCGGCTCCGGCACATGCTCCTGCATGCAGTTTTCACATACGCGACGTACCAGCCGTTGGGCCAACACAGCATTCAATGAGGTGGCCACGAGAAAAGGTTCAGCCCCCATGTCTATTAGACGCATGGCTGATGTCAACGCATCGTTGGTGTGCAAGGTCGACAACACCAGGTGACCGGTAAGGGCGGCGCGCAAGCCGATCTCTGCGGTCTCTTGATCACGCATCTCTCCGATCAGCACAATATCTGGGTCCTGACGCAGGGCGGCGCGCAGCACGCGGGCGAAACTCAAGTCGATCTTGGCATTGACCTGAACTTGGTTGACCCGCGGCAAGCGGTATTCAACCGGGTCTTCCACGGTGATGATCTTCTTTTCTGGGCTGTTTAGCTCAGCAAGTCCTGCGTACAGCGTGGTGGTTTTACCCGAGCCGGTAGGGCCAGTGACGAGCACCAGGCCATAAGGGCGCTGCAAAAGTCGACGGAAGCGCACCAGCATATCTGGCGGCATGCCGCTGGCATCTAGATTGGCCACGCCACCGCTCTGGTCGAGCAGACGCATCACCACGGATTCGCCGAACTGCACCGGCATGGTTGAGACCCGCACATCGATAGCGCGGCCCTTAACCCGAATATTGAAGCGCCCGTCCTGAGGCAAACGCTTTTCGGAAATATCCAAACCGGACATGATTTTCAAGCGCATAACCAACGCCGATGCAACCCGCGCCTCTTTCATTACCTGCTCGTTGAGCACACCGTCGATCCGCTGGCGAATACGCACCAGGCCTTCATCGGGCTCAATGTGAATGTCCGAGGCTTTCATCTGCACGGCGTCTTCAAACAGGGTTTGTAGCAGGCGCACCACCGGCGCGTCGGTGTTACTGTCGGCACCCAGTTTGGACAGGTCGAAATCGCTGTCCTTGAGTTCGCCCTCCAGCTCACCGGCAATCGATGCAATTTCACTGGTGCGTCGGTACACATTATCCAAGGTCGCCAGCAGTTCGGCTTCACGCACCACCGCTGGCTGCACCCGCACTTTAAGGATGCGGTCCATCTCGTCCAGCGCGAACAGATCCAGCGGGTCGGACATGCCGACCAGCAGGCCGCCGCCCTCCCGCGACAGCACCAACGCACGAAAGCGGCGGGCCATGGCTTCTGGCAGAAGCTGCACCAGCTCTTGATTGAATTTGAAGTGCTTGAGGTCGATGAATGGAATCTTCATCTGCTCGGACAACGCCGTCAGCAGACGGCCCTCGTCGACAAAGCCCATGTCGATGACGGTTCGCCCCAGTTTCGAGCCCGTGCGCTTCTGATCCTGCAGGGCCAGTTGCAGCTGTGCATCGCTGAGCAGTCCGGCCTGAATCAGCAAGTCGCCAAGGCGAACCTTACGTTGACGAACATCATCCTGACTCATCACTCACTCCCCAACACGTTGCCGCGCTCACTGGCAAAACGCCGTGAACTGTCATCCAAACCCACACCCTGCAACGCCAAGCGATAATGCTGCCCTGCCTGAGAGGGCTGATCAAGTTGCTCAAGCGCAATGGCCAAGCCCAGCTGCCAAGTCGCTTGGCTGGGCCGCAGAACAATCATCTGCCGGTACACGTCGGCGCTCTTCTGCCACTGTTCGGTTTGCTGATAGACAGCCGCGAGCAGCGCAAAATAGTTCGGCTCTTGCTCTAGGCGAGGCGGATTCTGTTCCAGTGTTGCAGCAGCGGCCTGCGCATCACCGGCTTGAAGCTGCGAGCGAGCCAACAACAAACGCAGCTCACTGTCATAGGGCAGCTGCACTAACTGCTCAGGCAACCACGTGAGCAAGCGCTGCTGATCGTCTGCAGCCAAATAAGCTCGTGCCAACCAGCGCAATACTTCTGGGTCTTGCCCTCGGGTTTTCTGTAAGGCCTCTAACTCATTAATGGCCCGGGCAGTATCGCCGCTCTGCAACGCTTGCCGAGCTAACTCCAAGCCATTCGGACGGTACGCTTCAATCTTAACTTGGGGCGGGCCAATAGGCCGCGCTTCAGCAGCCGGCAGCGTTAACGGTTCTGCGGAAGCAGGTGCAACCCCGTCACTTACCAGAGGAGCGCTCACCCAGGCGGGTAATAGGGATTCAGTATTCACCGAGGCTGTTTCAGCGGCGGGCAGGTCCAGTAATGCCAGGGGCGCGTCTATGGTGTCCAGCGGCGCGGTTAAAGGCACCTCGATCCAAAGCATCCAACGATCGCCAGCAACCTCTAGGCGGTCGCGCACTTCCAAGCTATCGCCCAGCCCTACCAACAGAATGTCTACATCTGCACCCTTGTTCTCGACCCGCCAGGACATGCTGCGCCCATCACGCTGCACGCGACCCTGCTGCAGCTCACCAGGCAGCTGCGTAGCCTGCAGACGCAAACTGACGACACCACTTTCTTCGCTACGCTGATAAGACACAGCCCTATCGAGCAGCAGCTGTAAGACCAGACCGCGCGCATCGTGCTGCGGCAGAACATCAAGAATCTGCACCGGTGCAACCACCGCCAGCGGCTGCTCGACGGGCTCGGTGACAGTGGCTACCGGTGGTGCGCTGTTGACTACATGACCGATGCCAAGCCAGACCAGCGCACTGATCAAAATAACCGCTGCAGCCCAGAGAACGCCACGGCGTAACAGCGCATAGCGGTCACGCCGTGCTGCCGCCACTTCATCCACGGCATACAGGCCATCCAGCTGCACGCGCTCGGCAGGCGCTGCACGACGGGCTTCCAAGTCACGCAACATGTCGTTAACCAGGCTCATGGCAGCAACTCCCGCCAGCGCTCCAGCCAAGGCCAGACACCGATTATCAGCACAATGGAAAACGCGCCCGCAGCCATACCAACCCCCAACCAAGGCGAACGCCGTTTAAGAAAGGCTTGAGCACCATCGGTGTCCATCTGCGCACGTTTGATATGACGACTGCGAACCTGACGCACGCCCTCACCAAACGCCACCATCAGCGCCTTGTGCGCGAGAATATTGAGCAAGCGCGGAATACCGCCACTGCCGTGCACCAACTGCTGCACGGCGGCTGGGGCGAATAGCGGCTCGCCACGATAACCCGCAACAGCCAGACGCTCACTCAGGTAGCGAGTAGCATCCCTCACATCCAACGCCCGCAACTTATAAGAAAAGGTGATGCGCTGTAGCAACTGGCGAAACTCCGGACGCGCCAGCGTTTCATCCAACTCCGGCTGGCCGAACAGCACTACCTGCAACAGCTTGGCTTGTTCAGTTTCCAGATTGGTCAACAAGCGCAACGCCTCAAGCGTCTCGGGGGGGAGCGCCTGTGCCTCATCAATCAACACCACCGTACTTTTACCCGTGACAGCCAACTCAATCAGCCGATGATGCAATGCCTCCAATAAGCCTTGGGCATCCGAGTCCTCAGCATCAGCCACTCCCAGTTCGCGGGCAATCGCCTGACGCAGCCCCACAGGGTTCATCTCGGGATTAGGCAGGTAGGCCAACTGGAAGCGCGCATCGTCTAGCTGATTGAGTAGCGTTCGACACAACAGCGTTTTGCCTGTGCCAACCTCGCCGGTGACTTTAATGAAACCTTCACCCTCATCCAGCGCTACACGCAGCAGATTGAGGCATGCCTGATAAGGCGCCAACTGCACTAAAAAACCGGTATTAGGAGTCAGCGCGAAGGGCTTTTCGTGCAGACCGAAAAAGGCTTCATACATCGCCCTATCTCAACTCTTTGAACGTTTGCGCACTTTTGCGCAACTCATTCAGCCACACCTCATCGTTAACCACTTGTGGGCGCATAAGAATCACTAACTCGCTCTGCTGCAGCGATTTACGCTGCTGCTGAAACAGACTGCCAATGATTGGCAGTCTGCTAGCCCAAGGAATATTGGCATCAGTATTTTCATTGTTGTTCTGCAGCAACCCGCCAATGACCACCACCTGACCACTGCGCGCGCGCACAATCGAGTCGGACTGGCGCGTGGTAGAGAGTGCCAGTGGCAAGTTGAAAACGTTGTCCTGGCCCAGCGTAATCACCTTATTCTGGTCGCGCACTCGGCTAACCGTTGGCCTTACGTGTAAGGTGACGGTGTCGTTCTGGTCAATCTGCGGAGTAACGTCCAGAGAGATGCCAGAGAAAAACGGCGTTAAGGTAATGTCTTGCGTCGGTTCAGTCACACCACCGGCGTTAGTGGTTGAACTGGTGGACGAGACGTTAGTCACAAAGAACTCATCCGTACCAACCTTAATCACCGCCTTTTGATTATTCAGCGTTGAGATCCGCGGGCTAGACAGTACGCGTACATCGCCTTGAGTTTCCAGCAACTCGATTAGCCCGGTGAAGTCACCCAGGCTCAGCGCCACGCCAAACACACCGTTCACGCCAGTCGGCCCACTTAATGCTGCGTTGCTGAGTGAGCTGCTGACATCCCCGCCCAACTGATCCCAACTGATACCTGCTTGAAAACCATCAGAGAGTTGCACCTCCAAAATCTTGGTTTCCAGTATCACCTGACGCTGCAAATTGGCCTGCGCCTGCTCTAGGAATCGAGCAACGTCTTCCTGTGCAGCGCTGTTAGCCTTTACCACGAGCAAGCTGGCCTGCGGGTTGATCATCACGCTGCTATTGGTATCTGCGCCGACGATCATCTCGACGACCAAGCGCACTTCACTCCAGAAATCGACATTACTGGTGGTGCTGACCTGACTGGCATTTAGGGTCGTGGCAGAGCTACCGCCGTTGCCAGTATTGCCAGCCGTATTGGTGATACCCGAATTACTGCTGTTGTTATTTTCCACTTGACCCGAGCTAACCCGCGTATCGGTCTGACCCATGCGCTGCAAGTTCAGGTAGTTGAGGTCATAGCTGCGGGTGATCACTTTGTTGGGCAGGATTTGATAACCGTAGCTAGTTCGGCGGAAGTCATAGCCGTAACTGTCCCGAACTGCAGCCAGCACCTCATCAAGCGTCACACGGCGCAGGCTGAAGGTGATGGTGCCAGCCACTTCCGGATGCACCACTAGGTTTTGTCCGGCGCCTTCCATCAAACTAAGAAAGAAGTCACGGGCCGGCAGGTCCTTGGCCGCCACATCAAACCGCGGGCCAGTGCTGTAGCTACTGCTAATAGGCGGCAATAAAGCAGCTTGTACTGCTTTTGGCGGCGCAACCTTGCGCTCGGCCTGGGCCTGCTTGAGGCTTTCATCAAGCAGCTTGTTACTCTGTTCGTAGAGCTGCTTATCGCCATCGGTAAAGGTCTGGCAGGCGGTCAGCAGGCAGGCCAGGCTCAGCAGGCAGGCGCTGGGCAGAAATCTGATCATGGGCATCATCGGCTCGGTTGCATAACGGGTTCTGCCAGACGCAGCAGCTGACGCTGGCCCTGACGCTCAATCAATACGGAATGTGCATATATGGCTAACACGCGAGCATCGGCGACGGTGTCGCCGACACGCAGTGTCTGCCCGGCGATCATCGCCTGACTGCCCTTTGCACCACGAACGACGGCCTGCAGCACCATCGGCGCGTTGTCGCTTGCAGCTACCGTGGCAGGCAGCAGATTCTGCGGAGGCAACGTCGGGTCACGGCCAGGGTTGGCCGCAAACGTTATGCTGGCACAGAACAAAAGACTGAATAAAAGGGCTCTATACACCGACCCACCCCGCATGGCGGCTCAAGGTGTAGAGCTTGAGCTGGATAGTGGCTTTTGTGGGCCCGGCTTCGCCGACTTGGTATTCGAGGCTGTCCCAGTTGAGCTGCCAGCCACTGGCCTGCACAGCCTGTAAGTAGCTAAGCAGATCGAAGTAACCCCCTTCCAGTTGCAGCTGCAGGCCATGCCGATAAAGCGTTACAGCCGGCGCCGCAACAACCGCTTGCGGGTCTGGCGACGCGGCAGGTTCAGCGCTTGTCAGCTCTACCGGCTCGCTGAAGCTGGTCATGCCCACCACCTTTAGCTGCGGCTGTTTGCGCAGCAACGCCTGCAGTACCGCCTGCATTTTCTGCGGGGTGACCAGCTCAGCGGTGTACTGATCGATTTGTCGAATCAACTCTCCGCGACTGGCAGACGCCGCCAGCAAAGCACTGCGGTATTGCATATTAGGGTCAGCAGCCAAGCGCGCCTGTAGCTCAAGCAGCTCAGCTTCAGCACTCAAACGTCGACCTTCAGCCAGTTGCCAACCGCTGTTTTGTTTTGTCAGGCGCAGGTTGAGCGGGTCGCCGATCAACAGCACATAAAGCATGCCCAATACGCCCAACCCTACTGCAAAGGCTAACCAGCGCTCGCGGGGCGCCATGGCATACCAGCGTTGCCGCCACTTACTCATCGTCGACCTCCTGATCCTTGAGCATTGAGGACAAGTCAAAATGCAACAAGTGGTCGTCACCGCGCTGTACATCGAAACGCGCGAACTCGCGCCCACTGAACACTGGGCTCTGGCCTAAACGCTGCAAATACGCAGGCAACAACTCCTGATCCTGACTGAGACCTTGCAAACGCATGTGCCGACCACCCTCACGTAAACTGATGCCACTGAGCCACAAGCCAGTGGCGGGATGGTGCTCAGTCAACGCCAGCAAAGGGGCCACAAATCCTGCATTACGCTGGCTGCTGAGCAATTGCAGATAGGCGATCAAGCGTTGCAGCTCACGGTTATCACGTTCTCTTACAGACAACTCCAGAGGTAGACGCTCATCCATCTGCGGCTCAATAAAACTGCCCCGTGCAACCTCAAGGCTTGCCTCTTGTTCCTGAGCCAGCGCTTGCACCTTTTCTAAGCGCTGCGCGCCTGCCTTTAACTGCCACATTTGCCAGCTGGCATGCACAACACAGAGCAACAGCACTGCAGCCAGCCCCATCAAAATATGGCGATTACGCGGCCCTGAGCGCTGCTTGCGCTCAACTTGAAAAAGGTTGAGGTTCTGCATCAGCCAACCTCCTGGCGCAGCGCCGCGCCAACGGCTGCCATGCAGTAAGCCTGCTCTTGCTCAGACACCTCAGCGCCGAGTTGGTCGGGAAACAGATCACGCAAACCCAGTGCCTGTAGCTTCACAGCAAGCCCGCTGGACAAGGCCTGTAATGCTGCTTCACCGTTACGCTTCATAGGCAGCAGCAGCAGGCGATTTATATAACCTTTACCGAGCTGGCTTTCGTAGTAGTCCAGCGAGCGCTGAATCTCTAGGGTGATGGTAGAAAAGTCCTGCGCGGCCTGATCAAGGCCTTGCTCTATACGGCGCGCCATATAGAGGTCAGCACCATGCTGCACCGTGATCAACCCTTCACTTGAGCGTAAACGCAGCATGGCCAGGCTCATACCATTACAGCCGGCCAGCAAGCCTAGGTTGCGAAACGCCATTTCGGTGACATCGATACTGCGTAACTGCAACCCAGCATTCGCACACATACCATTCCAGGCGTGCATGCGTACTTTGTTCAATACCGCGCAATAGGCCATGCGTGAGCGGCCACGATACGCATCTTCGGGCAAGATGAAGGCATCGAGGGCAACGTCGTCGATGGGTTCAGAAATTAGCTCTTTAATACGCCAACGCAGGGCGTCGCGCAGCTCCTCGACTGGCACCTCGGGGCTGTCGAGGAGGAGCATTTGGTAAGTGGCGGGGTGAAGCAGCAAATTAACCGGCATGCCAACAAAACCCAGTTCATCGACCAGGCGCTTCAGCAGCGCAGGCTGCTCAGCCAGGCTTGCTGGATGGAATTGACATTCAAGCAGAGTCGCCGGCTGCCCGGGCTCACGCACCACCCGCGCGAGCGCGATGCCCTCCGGACCGGTCTCAATACCCAACAAACCGTTGGCTGCCGTTATTTTTTTTCTAGCAAACCATGCCAACTTAGCGACTCCCCAACCAACTCAACACTGCCAGCTGCTCACGGCTGAATAATTGTCTACTCCTGAGCCTAACCGATACTCCATTTCGTTCGGCCCCTCATAGGAATCCCCTAGAGCGCCGCTAGCATTATCCGCGTTGCGCCAACACCAAACGCTACTAACACATGATTAAGCCGCCGCTACTCGAGCCAGATGATAAGCGCTTGCACCGCAAACGATTAAAGACCACAAGCCGATGGCATTAAAACGCCATTAATCTTTGACGGAATATATAGCACAAAGCGTCTACGGCAGGATTCTGGCGCCACCATCGATGCCAGCTACAACTGCGCTGGAAAAAATATAGCTATTCGACCCAATTGATAGCAGATCACACACAGCACTTGCACTGTACTCGGCTAAATCATCAAAAATAGCGATCCCTACAGTCAGAATGACTTGGTATTGGCAGGCCGGGGAATCCCCTCTTTATTGCTCCGACAGGTTAACCATCAGCCGCCAGCTTCCGTCCACTTCCTCAGCATGCCACTCGGCGTGCAATGGACGCGCCGCCACTACCCGCAACACCAGATCACGGCGCTCGCGCTGAAACCGCCAGTTAGCCTGGCGTCCGTTGATGTTGAGCTGGCCGTTAAACTGACGGCCAAAACTTTCCAAGCGCAGATTCACCACACCGCCGACATGCTCTTCCTGTGGGTGGGGCTCATTGTTGAACCACAGCGCTAAGCCTTGTTCCACCACCTCAACGCGCTCAAGAAACAGCGGCTCAGGCTGGAACATCCGGCCCACCATCAAGCCAATCAGAAAACCAAAAACCGCCAATGAAGCAATCACCCGCATCCACGGACGAGGCCGCGGTTCTGTAAGATACTGCTCGCTTTCAAGCTCGGAGCCGCGCATGTTTCACGTCATCCTGTTCCAACCGGAAATACCACCTAATACCGGCAACATTATCAGGCTCTGCGCCAATAGCGGCTGCCACTTGCACCTGATCGAGCCTCTAGGCTTCGATCTGGATGACAAGCGCCTGCGCCGCGCCGGCCTGGATTATCACGAGTACGCCACCCTCAAGCGCCACCCTGACCTGGCCAGCTGCCTGGAAAGCCTCGGCCAGCCACGGGTATTCGCCTTCACCACTAAAGGCTCGCACGCCTTTCATCAAGTCAGCTACCAAGCGGGTGACGCCTTTCTCTTTGGTCCAGAAAGCCGTGGGCTGCCGCAAGAGGTTCGCGACAGCCTGCCGCCTGAGCAGTGCCTGCGCCTGCCGATGCGTGAAGGCTGCCGCAGCCTCAACTTGTCAAATACCGTTGCAGTGGCGGTCTACGAGGCGTGGCGCCAGCACGATTTCGCGATGACGCCCTAACGCGCACAAAAAAAGCGCCGCGAAGGCGCTTTTAAGGAGCAGCAATGGCCTAGTGAGCCGTTGCAGCCTCACCAGCTTGAGCCTGCTGAATACGCTGCAGCTCTTGTGCGTAGAGGGCATCGAAGTTCACCGGGGCCAGCATTAACGCCGGGAACGAGCCACGCACCACCAAGCTATCCAAAGTTTCACGGGCATACGGAAAGAGGATATTCGGGCAGAACGCACCCAAGGTGTGGCTCATGGATGCGGCGTCCAGGCCCTTGATCAGGAAGATTCCAGCCTGCTGAACTTCAGCAATAAAGGCCGTTTCCTCGCCGTTTTTCACGGTAACCGAGAGCGTCAGCACCACTTCGTGGAAATCACCGTCCAAAGGCTTCTGGCGGGTGTTGAGGTCCATGGCGACGCTCGGCGTCCACTCTTGGCGAAAAATTTCCGGACTCTTCGGTGCTTCGAAGGACAGGTCACGCACGTAAATACGCTGCAGGGAGAACTGTGGGTTTTGTTCGCCCTGAGCGGCGCCGTTGCTAACTTGTTCTGTCATGGCAAAGCCTTCTTGTCGTTGGGTATATATAAAGGAAGAGTTAGGCCTTAAGCAGCGCGTCAAGCTTGCCGGCGCGCTCTAGAGCGTGAAGATCATCGCAGCCACCCACGTGGACGTCACCGATCCAAATTTGCGGCACTGAGGTCTGACGTGCTTTACGGGTCATTTCGGCTCGAACATCCGGCTTACCGTCGACCTTGATTTCTTCGAATGCCACACCCTTCTTCGCCAGCAATTGCTTGGCGCGGGTGCAATAGGGGCACCAATCGCTGGAGTAAATCACCACCGGCTTCATATCATTTCACCAACGGCAGGTTGTCACCGCGCCAGCTGGCGATGCCACCGGACAGCTTGGCGGCGGTGAAACCGGCCTTCTTCAGCTCACGGCAAACCGTACCGGAGTGCTGGCCCATGGCATCGACCACAATCAGCGTCTTGGCCTTGTGCTTCTCCAGCTCAGCCATACGGCTGACCAGTTTTTCGTTTTGGATATTCAATGCGCCGACGATGTGCCCGGCGGAAAAGTCTTTCTGCCCGCGAATATCCAACACCATGCCCTGTTCGCTGTTAACCAGCGCGGTCAGCTCGCGGCTGCTCAGGCTCTGCCCGCCCTTGCGTGCTTCAGTGAAGATCAGCAATGCAAGCAGGGTCACGAACAATCCGCTCAGTACATAGTGTGCAGTGGCAAATTCAATCAAGTTAGCGAGCATTATGCGGTTCCGGGGCGGTAAAATGGGGGCCAGTATACACAGGCGCACAGGTCGACCAAACCCCGCCCGACGGTGACGTTTGCGCCACTTGGCCTTAAAATAGCCAGCCTCTATTCGCCCCTCACGCAGAGCGAGCCTGCTTTATGAGCGCCATGCCCAAACCCACGGTACTGATCATCCTCGATGGTTTCGGCCACAGTGATAACCCCGAGTCCAACGCCATCATGGCCGCGAGTACGCCGGTCTATGACCATTTATGCGCCACCCAGCCGAATGGCCTGATCTCAGGTTCAGGCATGGATGTTGGCCTGCCGGACGGCCAAATGGGTAACTCCGAGGTCGGCCACATGAACTTGGGCGCTGGCCGGGTGGTGTATCAGGACTTCACCCGTGTTACCAAAGCCATACGCGAGGGTGAGTTCTTCGACAACCCAACCATTACCGCCGCTGTGGACAAGGCTGTCCGTGCAGGCAAAGCAGTGCACATCCTCGGCCTGCTCTCCGATGGCGGCGTACACAGCCACCAAGACCATCTGGTGGCCATGGCCGAACTGGCCGCGCAGCGCGGTGCGGAAAAAATCTACCTGCACGCTTTTCTCGATGGCCGCGATACACCGCCCAAAAGCGCGCAAGCATCGATTGAGTTGCTCGATGCGACGTTTGCCAGGCTGGGCAAGGGCCGCATCGCCAGCCTGATCGGCCGCTACTTTGCCATGGACCGCGACAATCGCTGGGACCGTGTCGAGCAAGCCTATCAACTGCTCGTCGACGGCAACGGCCAATTCAACGCGGCCACTGCCGTCGAGGGCCTGAGCGCGGCCTACGCCCGCGACGAAAGCGACGAGTTCGTCAAAGCCACCACCATCGGCGAGCCGGTGCAGATAGCCGACGGCGACGCCGTGGTGTTTATGAACTTCCGTGCCGACCGCGCCCGCGAACTGACCCGCGCCTTCGTTGAGCCCAGTTTTAAAGCGTTCGAGCGCAAGCGTGTACCACAACTGGCCGAGGTCGTCATGCTCACCCAGTACGCTGCAAGCATCCCGACGCCCAGCGCCTACACACCACAAGCATTGACCAACGTGCTCGGTGAATACTTAGCCAATAACGGCAAAACCCAGCTGCGCATCGCCGAAACCGAGAAGTATGCCCATGTCACCTTCTTTTTTTCCGGCGGTCGCGAAGAGCCGTTTGCTGGCGAAGAACGCATTTTGATTCCCTCGCCCAACGTTGCAACCTATGACTTGCAGCCGCAGATGAGTGCACCAGAAGTCACCGACAAGATCGTCGACGCCATCGAAAATCAGCGTTTTGACGTAATCATCGTCAACTACGCCAATGGCGATATGGTCGGCCACACCGGTGTGTTTGCCGCTGCAGTGGCAGCCGTAGAATGCCTCGACAGCTGCGTCGGCCGTATTGTCGCGGCGCTGGACAAAGTCGGCGGCGAAGCGTTAATCACCGCCGACCATGGCAATGTCGAGCAAATGGCCGATGCCAGCACCGGTCAGGCCCACACCGCGCACACCTGCGAGCCGGTGCCCTTCATTTATGTTGGCAAACGCTCAGTGACGATTCGTCCGGACGGCGTCCTGGCCGACGTGGCCCCAACGTTGCTGACCCTGATGGGCCTGCCGATACCAACCGAGATGACCGGCACTAGCATTCTCCAGCTGAACTAAACCGTCGCGCTGCAGGTCAGGTACAACGCCTGATCCGCGCGCAATCAAGCGCTATTAATCGCCTGCCGCCCGTGGCAGCAGCCTGTTGGCTGTGGCCGCGCGATGTTAAAAATGGCTCCTCGGCATTTTTTAGGCATACTAAGCGCGTTCTTAATTCAGGTAGCTTCAGCCCCATGTTTCGTGCCCTTGCCCTTATTTTTTTGACCTTTTTGCTGATGCCCGCCAGCGCTGATGAGAAAAGCGCTGCGCAGAAGCAACTGGACGCTGCCCGCGCCGACGTTAGCGAACTCAAGCAACTGCTGGACAAGCTGCAACTGCAAAAATCTGACGTGCAGAAAGACCTGAAAAAAACTGAAAGCGAGATGGGCCAACTGGAAAAGCAGGTCAAAGGCTTGCAGAACGACCTGAAAAAAAGCGAAGAGGAAATCCAGCGCCTCGACAATGAGAAAAAAAAACTTGAGGGCGCCCGCCTTGAACAACAACGCCTGATCGGTATTCAGGCCCGCGCCGCCTACCAAAGCGGTCGCCAGGAATACATCAAGCTGCTGCTCAATCAGCAAAACCCAGAAAAATTCTCGCGCACCCTGACCTATTACGATTACCTCAGCGAAGCGCGCATGGAACAACTCGACGCCTTCAACGAAACCCTGCGTCAGCTGACCAATGTCGAACTGGAAATCGTCAACCAGCAGAGCCTGCTCCTCGAACAGAAAAGCGCGCTCGATAACCGCCGTGGCCAACTGGCTGACGTCCGCAAAGAACGCCAGCTGGCCTTGGCCAAATTGAATAAAGAATTCTCCGCCCGTGACCGCAAGCTCAAAGCCCGCCAGCAAGAACAAGCCAACCTCGCGCAGGTGCTAAAAACCATCGAAGCGACCCTGGCCCGCCAGGCCCGCGAAGCCGAGACAGCGCGCCAACAGGCCTTACTCGCGGCACGCGAGGAGCAAACGGCCAACACGGCACAACCCCTCAGCAGCGGCCCGTTGGTCAGCGCCGGTGCCAGTTTCGGCGGACCTTTTGCCAGTGCACGGGGCAAGCTGCCTTGGCCCGTCAATGGCCGGCTAGTGGCGCGCTACGGCACACCGCGCGGTGATGACGCCCGAACCAAATGGGACGGCGTGTTGATCGGCGCGTCCGCCGGCAGCCAAGTGCATGCAGTGCACGGTGGCCGTGTGGTATTTGCCGACTGGTTGCGCGGCGCCGGGCTTCTGGTCATTCTCGACCATGGCAATGGTTACTTAAGCCTCTACGGGCATAATCAAAGCCTGCTCAGGGATGCCGGTGATGTGGTCAAAGCCGGTGATGCCATTTCCACTGTCGGCAACAGCGGTGGCCAGAACGCCTCGGCGCTGTATTTCGCAATTCGCCAGCAGGGCCGCCCAATTGACCCCGCTCAATGGTGCCGCGCACAAGGGTAAGTGCCGCGATTACTAATTCAGGACCAGGAGTACGTTCCACATGCCGCATCTGTTCCGCCTCACCGCCCTCGCGCTGGCCATTACCTTGCTGGGCAGCACTGCCGTCTTCGCCGCGCCGGAGCAAGCCACCGCTACGGCCAATGACAGTGCGCCGCTGCCGCTGGATGAATTGCGCACGTTTGTCGAAGTAATGGACCGCATCAAATCTGCTTATGTCGAGCCGGTCAGTGACAAGACCCTGCTGGAAAACGCGATCAAAGGCATGCTCAGCAATCTCGACCCGCACTCAGCCTATTTGGAGCCGCAAGCGTTCCGTGACCTGCAGGAAAGTACCAGTGGCGAATTCGGTGGCCTGGGCATTGAGCTCGGCAGCGAAGATGGCTTTCTTAAAGTGGTGTCGCCCATTGACGACACCCCGGCGTCTGCGGCTGGCATCCAACCCGGTGACCTGATTGTGAAAATTGATGGCCAGCCGACCAAAGGTTTGTCGTTGATGGAAGCGGTCGAAAAAATGCGGGGTAAGGCCGGCAGTGATATCGAGCTGACGCTGGTGCGTGAGGGCGGCAGGCCTTTCGATGTCGAGCTGACCCGCGCAGTGATCAAGGTCAAAAGCGTGAAAAGCCAGCTGCTGGATGACGGTTACGGCTATGTGCGCATCACCCAATTCCAAGTCAACAGTGGCGGCGAAGTTGGCAAAGCGCTGGCGGCTCTGCGCAAAGAAAACGGCAAGAAGCTCCGCGGGCTGGTACTCGATTTGCGTAACAACCCAGGCGGCGTGCTGCAAGCGGCAGTGGAAGTCACTGACCACTTCCTCAAAGAAGGCCTGATCGTCTACACCGAAGGCCGTATCGCCAACTCTGAGCTGCGCTTCAATGCCGACCCGGTTGATGCCAGCGAAGGCGTACCGCTGGTGGTGCTGATCAACGGCGGCAGCGCTTCGGCCTCGGAAATCGTCGCCGGCGCCCTACAGGATCATAAACGCGGCGTGCTGATGGGCACCGATAGCTTCGGCAAGGGCTCGGTGCAAACGGTGCTGCCGCTGAATAATGACCGCGCACTGAAGCTCACCACGGCGCTGTACTTCACCCCTAACGGCCGCTCGATTCAAGCCCAAGGCATCGTTCCGGATATCGAGGTGGCGCGCGCTAAGCTGACGCGTGAAAAAGATGAAAGCGGCATTAAAGAGGCCGACCTGCAAGGCCACCTGGGCAACGGCAACGGCGGCGCTGACAAGCCAAGCAAGAGCAAAACCGGCTCCCTAGCACGCCCGCAAGATGATGACTACCAGTTGAGCCAAGCGCTCAACTTGCTCAAAGGCCTAAATATTACCCGCGGTGACTGACCTAGCCCTGCGATAGGCGCTGCAAACGCCAAACAAAAAGCCCGGCCCTGATCACTCAGGGCCGGGCTTTTTCATAAACCCTATCTCTACAGGTAGTTGTTGGTCATGTCGTCGATAAAGCCTTCGGCACGCAGCTCATCCAAGGCTTTTTGCAAACGCTGCACCACCTCATCCGGAGTGTCTTTATTCAGGGCCAGATACAGTTCTGCCTCATTGAAACGCAGCGCAGTATTTAGGCCACTGACGCCTTCCTGTTTGGCCAAGTAACGACCCACCGGGTCAGTAGTGGCCCACAAGTCAATCTTGCCGCTGAGCAGCTTTTTGATATTTTCCTGATCGCGCAGGGCGTTATTGGGAGTCAGGCCCTGACTTTCCAGATGTTGGCTGACAGCATCGTTCTTGTAGGCGCCAATCTGGTATTGCGCGGCATCTTTAAGGCTGGCGACGCTCATGTTGTTCCCCGGCGCGGCTAACAATACCCAACTGGTCTTGGCCAACGGCCCAACCCACTTAAACAGCGGCTGACGCTCAGGGGTGAAGGTGGTGGAGAACAGGCCGTAGTTGGCTTTATCCAGGGTCAGCCGATAAAGACGATCCCAGGGGAAGCGCAAGGTTAAGGTGTAGTTGATGCCAGCACGCTTAAACATCGCCCGGACAATTTCAGCGCTAATGCCGTCAATACCATCATCACGGGCAAAATTCTTGTCATCAACGGCCATATTGAACGGTGGGAAGTTCTCAGTCAGCAGCACCACTTTGTAATCGGCGGGAAGCTCTGCATGGGCTACGCATGCACTCAGCGCAAGGCCTAAGAAAAGACCGGCTTTCAGGGTTTTCAACATAGGTTTTTCGCTCGCATGATTGTGATTATGGCTCGCGACATCCCTGCTAGGGCAGGGGCCCGGTGACTGTGGGGCGGGGTTTCAGCCGTCCATCGCCGCGAGCTGGGGTTTAGCCCGCTCGCAGGTTTACCTATTACAGGCTGGTTTACCTATTACAGATAGTTGTTCAGGATATCGTCAACAAAGCCTTCGCTGCGCATCTTGTCCAGTTCAGCTTGCAGCTTCTCTACAACTTCATTAGGCACTTCTTTGTTAAGGGCTAGATACAGCTCAGCACTGTCGAAGCGCAAAATGGTTTTCAGCCCAGAAATACCTTCCTGCTTAGCCAAATAGCGGCCGGCGGGGTCGCCAGTGGCCCACAGATCAATTTGCCCAGCCATCAGCTTCTTGGCATTTTCTGAGTCGCGCAGAGCGGTTAGCGGCTCCAGGCCTTTTTCCACTAGATGCTGAGCAATCGCATCGCCTTTGTAGGCGCCGACCTTGTATTGCTTGGCGTCATCCAGGCTAGTCAGCGTAATCGGGCTGTCCGCCTTACCGAGCAACACCCAGTCATCCGGGCCAATCGGCCCGACCCATTTAAACAGCGTTTCACGCTCCGGCAGGCGCGCCGTGACGAACACGCCATAGCCGGGCTTTTCCAGCGCCAGCTTATAAATACGATCCCAAGGGAAACGCAGGGTCATGTTGTAGTGGATGTTCGCGCGCTTGAACATCTCACGGACAATGTCCACGGCGATGCCGTCAATATTGTCTTCTTGGGCAAAATTCTTGCCGTTGATCGCCATGTTGTAAGGCGGGAAGTTTTCGGTCAGCAGAACCATGCGGTAATTGGGGTCGACTTCTGCCTGAGCGCTGCCCACAAGCAGCATAACTGTGCCGACGAGGGCGGCTAATAGTTGTTTAAACATGACGTCTCACATCAGTAGTGGGGCTGAGAAGCAAGCACTCAGCGCGGTTGGTGTAGCTCAAGCGGGATTAACTCCACGCATGGATAGACATTAGCGTGCATTGGCGAGGCTGAGCGCGCGGCGGACAGATATTCATTCCAGCACAGTCAGCTTAAAGCCACATCAGCCGAACCCATGGGCTTGGATTTTAGCGACGCAGTCGAGATTTTGCTGTGGACTGCGCCGCAGCAGTGGCCGGTAACGCGACCAGCCAGCATGCAGGCGCGCTGGGGCCGCGGGTTTAGACGAACGGTTATGCCTGTGCGCGAGCGTAAGCCTGGCTGACCGGTGACTCAAAGTAGCTTGGCCGGGGGAACAGCTCTGAGCGTATTTTGTCGAGCTTATCGCGCATTTTGGCGACATCGGAGCGGTCGTCGGTGGTGTCATTGATGCAGACACATAAGTGATGCCCGAGCGAATCCAGCAGCGAGCCGACGGTATCGTTTTCCACATCATCGGTTAGCAGGTAGCGGCATTGCTCCCAACCGATATCCGCCCGGCCGTGTGTCGCGCACCAATCAAGGTAGAGGTTTGCCAGGATGCTCTGACCAGTGCGACGCCTGAATTTTTCCTGGCGCACTTCATCAAAAACGTCCGGATGAGCGCTCTCAAGTTCCATCATCCAGCTTTTGCGAATACTTTTCGGCGCGTGCTCAGGGATGAACTCGATCGTCGATGCGCCATAGGTTTTCTGCATCCAACTGCGCGCATTACTGGCATCGTTATGGCCAGACAGCTGCAGATCAGCATCAATAGTTGGAATGGGCTCTCGGGTTAAAAAAACCATAGAGCCGACAGCACTGAAAAAGTCTTTGGGCTGGACATGCCGGGTGAGCATTTGGTCATCGTTGAATGAAACGAAGTGCTCAGCCAAGTCCGGGATGTGGTGCAGCGCCGACTCGATCGCTCTGGATGAGAACGTCGGCAGGTACTGCGCATCAAGAATCTGTGAATGATCAACGATGCGCAGCCGAGGGTGCTGCGCGATAAAACTCGGCACTTGCTGATCGGTAACGAGGAAGATGTTGCCATCAATGCCCCAGAATTTTTCCATCGAGCGAAGTAGAAACAACAAATCATCATTATCTCGATACCGGCCCTCACCATTTGAAAAGGGTAAAAGGTCGCGCTGAGGTTCGCGTGAGTGATGTTGACGCTTGGCCCGCCAATTTGCATCGCCTCCATCAACCCAAGTGATCACGGCATCTATTTGCATGTCTAATCCAGCTCAAATTCAGGGGCGGCGGCAAAAATGTGCACATGCGCCTACTCAGCAAAACAACATCCAGTTTTAAAACTAATTGCCCTTAGCGCATCACAATCCCGCAACTGGCCATGTAAGCCTTGGCCTCGGGAATGCTGTACTCGGCAAAGTGAAAAATACTCGCTGCCAAAACGGCGGCGGCTTTACCTTCAATAATACCGTCAGCCAGGTGCTGCAAGTTACCCACACCGCCAGAGGCGATCACCGGGATGCCGACTGCTTCACTGATGGCGCGGGTCACACCTAGGTCATAGCCGCTTTTAACGCCGTCCTGATCCATGCTGGTCAGCAGAATCTCACCGGCGCCAAGGTCTTCCATTTTCTTTGCCCACAGCACTGCATCTAACCCGGTCGGTTTGCGCCCGCCGTGGGTGAAGATTTCCCAGCGCGGCGTTTCACCGGGTTTGGAGACGCGCTTGGCGTCGATGGCCACCACGATGCACTGCGAGCCAAAACGTGAAGCGGCCTCGCCAACGAAGTCCGGCGTAAACACGGCCGCGGTGTTGATCGACACTTTGTCCGCGCCGGCATTCAGCAGGTTACGAATGTCCTGCACGGTGCGCACGCCGCCGCCGACAGTCAGCGGGATAAATACCTGGCTGGCCATGCGCTCAACGGTATGCAGCGTGGTGTCACGGCCATCAACGCTGGCCGTGATGTCGAGAAAGGTAATCTCATCGGCACCCTGCTCGTCATAACGCCGGGCAATCTCCACCGGGTCGCCGGCGTCGCGGATATTCTCGAACTGCACGCCTTTGACGACGCGACCGTTGTCGACGTCGAGGCAGGGAATGATGCGTTTAGCCAGTGCCATAACAATGCTCTTGTAGGGTGGGTTAGACGCGCAGCGACGTAATCCGCCGCCGCCGCCATACCTGAACAAACAATGGTGGGTTACGCCTGCGGCTAACCCACCCTACGCTCAGATCAGCCCTTGAAGTTGTCGCAGAAAGTCTGCGCTTCGGCCACGTCTAGGGTGCCTTCATAGATCGCACGCCCAGTGATGGCGCCGATGATGCCCGGCGAACGCGCCAGCAGCAGCTTCTCGATATCACTCAGGTTGTGGATGCCGCCGGAGGCGATTACCGGAATGCGACTGGCTGCAGCCAAGGCCGCAGTGGCCTCGACGTTGCAACCTTGCATCATGCCGTCTTTGGCAATATCGGTATAAACGATGGCGCTGACGCCATCCGCCTCAAAGCGCTTAGCCAGATCAGTCGCCTGAACGGTGGACACCTCAGCCCAACCGTCGGTGGCGACAAAACCGTCTTTCGCATCCAAACCGACAATGACTTTCCCCGGGAAGGCTTTACAGGCATCGGTAACGAACTGCGGGTCTTTCACCGCCTTAGTGCCGATGATCACGTAGCTGACCCCGGCGCGCACGTAGTGCTCGATGGTTTCGAGGGTGCGGATGCCGCCGCCAATCTGAATCGGCAGCTTCGGGTAGCGCTTGGCGATGGCGGTAACCACTTCGCCATTAACCGGCTGGCCTTCAAAAGCACCGTTTAGATCGACCAGGTGCAAACGACGGCAACCGCCCTCAACCCACTTGGCAGCCATGGCCACCGGATCATCAGAAAACACCGTGGAGTCTTCCATGCGGCCCTGACGCAGGCGCACGCAGGCGCCGTCTTTAAGATCGATAGCGGGGATAATCAGCATCGGTTGAACCTGCTCAAGTCGTGTTAATTCGGTGGGTCAGCTTTTCTCAAGCGCCCAGAGGTCACTTTCGATGCTCTCGAACCGTTCTTTCAGGTGAGTTTGCACATCGAAAACGGCTCGGTTGTAGTAGTGCGGTGCAATCTCGCGGGCAAACAGTTCGAGCACTTCGGCGGCCTCAAAACTGCCTAACTGCAGCTCAAAGCGCTCGTCCATAAACTGCTTAATCGCCTGGCAGGCTTGACGCTCTTGCTCAACGTTCAAGGTCATGATCAGCGGTTGCGCTTTGGCCCGGCTCATTTACCAGCGGCCATCCCAGGCAGCGAAGTTCTGCAGCAGTTGCAGGCCGTGGGTGTGGCTCTTTTCCGGATGGAACTGCACCGCAAAGCGCGAGCCATCGGCCAGCGCGGCGGCGAAATCCTTGCCGTAATGACCGCGACCAACCACCTGCTTGGGGTTACCGGCCTCGATGTAATAGCTGTGCACGAAGTAGAAGCGCGCAAGGTCCGGGATGTTATGCCACAGCGGGTGTTTGACCGACTGTGCCACTTCGTTCCAGCCCATGTGCGGTACCTTGAGTGGTTCGCCGTCTTCGACCATGTCCTTGCCGAAGAAACGCACCTTGCCAGGGAACAGGCCAATGCAGTCGACGCCATCGTTCTCTTCGCTGTGCTCAAGTAAAGCCTGCATGCCCACGCAAATACCCAGAAACGGCCGGTCAGCGCTGACTTCGCGCACCAGCTGGTCAAAACCCAGACGCTTGATTTCGGCCATGCAATCGCGAATCGCACCAACGCCCGGGAACACCACGCGATCAGCCTCACGGATCACCCGAGCATCGCTGGTCACCAGCACCTTGCCAGCACCGACGTGCTCAAGCGCCTTGGCCACCGAGTGCAGGTTACCCATGCCATAGTCGATAACCGCTACCGTTTGCATTTACAGAACGCCCTTGGTCGACGGCATTTGCCCGGCCATGCGCTCATCCATCGTCACGGCCATACGCAGAGCACGCCCGAAGGCTTTAAAAACGGTTTCGATCTGGTGGTGGGTGTTGGTGCCGCGCAGGTTATCAATGTGCAGGCTGATCAAGGCGTGATTGACGAAGCCTTGAAAGAACTCCTGAAACAGATCCACATCGAAGCCGCCAACTACCGCGCGCGTGAACGGCACGTGCATCTGCAGACCCGGACGACCGGAGAAATCAATCACCACGCGCGACAAAGCTTCATCCAGTGGCACATAAGAATGACCGTAGCGGGTCATGCCCTTTTTATCGCCGATGGCTTTGGTGAATGCTTGGCCGAGGGTGATACCGACGTCTTCCACGGTGTGGTGGTCGTCGATATACAGGTCGCCCTTGCACTGGATGTCCATGTCGATCAGGCCGTGACGGGCAATCTGATCAAGCATGTGTTCTAGGAACGGCACGCCAATATCAAACTTGGCCTTACCGGTCCCATCCAGGTTGATCGAGACCTTAATCTGGGTCTCCAGGGTATTACGCTCGACGGTTGCCGTACGTTCGGCCATCACCAGCTCCAGAAATAGCTCACAAAAGTCGGCCATTATAGGCGGGCATCCGTCTGGGCGGCTACCGACCTTGGCCAGTGGCCGTGACTATCGGCGGCATAGGCTCACTATTGCTGACTGTTCGTGCCTGCAACCACAGCAGCCAAAGCAAGCTGGCAACACATACCGCGGCCATGCAAAGCGCGGCCAGCCATTGCTCCGGCGCCAGCCAAAAGCCCCACGCCAGCGCTACCGCAGCCATCAGCAGCAAGCGTATGCACTCGATGCGACACAACTGCGCCCCCCCCTCAAACAACCGACTCAAGCTGATGCAGCTGCCAAGGATCACTATGACCAGCAACCAAGGCTCCCACACTGCCGCGCTTTTGACGCTGGCAAGAAAACTCAGCGCCAGCAGATTGATAAGCAAAAACTGAGTAAAAGCATAAGCTTTGAGCGCTGCTGGATAGTGGCTTTGGAATTTCCCCTCGCTCATTTTCGGCCACACGTGCTCGCACACATCCTGCGGCCGCCAGCCAGTGGGCATCCACCACAAACGCAGCTTGTCCCACCACGACTGGGTCGCCAGCGCATCGGCCCAAAGCAAGCGCCACCAAGAAAACTGCACGCGGATCGGGTCAAAGCTACTGACCGGCGTGGTCACCCCGTAACGCACTGGCTCCCGCTCTTCGGCATAGGTGCCGAAGAGCTTGTCCCAGAAGATGAAAACGCCGCCGTGGTTCTTGTCGATATAACAGTCGTTCTGGCCGTGATGCACGCGGTGGTGGCTTGGCGTGATGATCACCCGTTCCAGCAAGCCCAGCCTGCCAACATGCTGACTGTGAATCCAGAACTGATACGCCAGCTGCACGCCGAGCAGCACAAGAAATACCGGCAACGGCACGCCGAGCAAGGCCAGCGGCAAGTAGAACGGCCAATCGAAGGCAGTCTGAAATGCACCCTTGCGCAACGCAGTCGACAGGTTGAAGTCCTCGCTGGAGTGATGCGGCTGATGCGCGCCCCACAGCAGGTTGTAACGATGCAGGCTGCGATGCGCCCAGTAAAAGCAGAAATCTACCGCAATAAAACCGCCCAACCAGAGCCAAGGCGATTGGCTGCTCCAGTCGAACAGCCGCGCATGCTCATACAGCCAGGCGTAGGGCAGAATCAGCAGCAGGCGCAGCGGCCCTTCCAGCAATACCCGCAACACCGCGGTATTGATGCTGGTGCTGGCATCCGCCAGGCGATAGGTATGCCGGCCACTGTAGCGCTCGTAAGCCAGCTCCAGCAGTATCAGCAGGATATACAGCGGAAAAGCCATAATCGCGACGCTCATGGGCACCTCGTCTTATTCTTCTGGCTCACAGCCTAATCCCTGCGCCACCCGCGAGCCGCAGCCAAACCCGCCAATCAACAGCACCAAAAACGCCACCGCTGTCCGCCCAGCACCTCCAGCAAAACCCAGCATGCACAGGGAACCGGCCTGCGACTTAACACTCCAAACGCTCGGACTCAGGCCCGCGGTTGCTCGCCAGCCATTACCCGGCCATGCTCAGCGCCAAACGCTGGTGCAACAAACGTCACTTGCAAAATCGCCGCGCAATCGAGACTGTCAGCGGCCCAGGCAAAAGCACTGGCGCTATACTCCTCGACCGGCATAGCTGCTCTTCACCCTCTTGCTTTGAAACAAGGATTCGCACATGAAAGCGCTCGGCAAAATCATTGGCCTGTTTTTCCTCGGGCTGTTGCTGATCATTGTGGCCCTGGGCTTTGCCCTCACCCACCTGTTCGATCCCAACGACTACAAAGATGAAATCCGCCAACTGGCGCGCGACAAGGCCAACGTTGAGCTGACCCTCAAAGGCGATATCGGCTGGAGCCTGTTCCCCTGGCTTGGCCTTGAATTGACCGACGCCAGCCTCGCGAGCCTTAGCACCCCAGAGCAACCTTTTGCCGACCTGCGCCTGCTTGGCCTGTCAGTGCGAGTGCTGCCGCTGCTGCGCAAAGAGGTGCAGATGAGCGATATCCGCATTGACGGCCTCAACCTCAACCTGCAGCGCGACGAAAAGGGCCGCAGCAACTGGGAGCATGTCGGCAAACCCGCCACCGTCGCCACCCGCACACCCGACGCACCACTAGTAACGCCCGAAGGTGCGCCCGCCGACAGCACACCCTTGGCAGCAGAGAGCAGCAGCCAGCCGCTGAAGCTGGATATCGACAGCCTCATCATCAACAGCGCACGTATCGATTACCACGATGTGCAGAAAGGTCAGCAATTCAGTGCCGAAAGCATCCAACTGACCACCGGCGCCATTCGTGAAGGCGCCAGCATCCCAATCAAACTCAGCGCCTTCTTCGGCATCAACAAACCGGTGCTGCGCGCGCGCAGCGAACTGCAGGGTGAGCTGCGCTTCGACCGCGCCCTCAAACGCTACCAGTTGGAAGATGCGAAATTCTCCGGCGAAGTGTCCGGCGAACCCTTCGATGGCCAGACCCTGACTTACTCAGCTCAAGGCCAATTGCTGGTTGACCTGGCGGCACAGATCGCTGAGTGGAACGGCCTGAAGCTTTCTGCCAATCAGCTGCGCGCCCTCGGCGAGCTGAAAGTCCGCGACCTCGACACGCAGCCCAAACTCAGCGGTGGCTTGTCCATCGCCCCGCTTAACCTGCGTGAATTCCTCGCCACCATCGGCCAAAAACTGCCCCCGATGAATGATGAGAAAACCCTCAACCAGTTCGAGCTGGTCACCCGATTGAGCGGCAGCACTAGCAGCCTGACGCTTGAAGAGCTCACGCTGAAACTGGATGACAGCACCTTCACTGGCCAACTGGCGATTGCCGACTTCGCCAAGCAAGCCCTGCGCGTGCAACTCAAAGGCGACCAACTGAACCTCGATCGCTACCTGCCTGCGCCCACCAAGGACGCTAAAGATGCGACCTCCGCGCGCCAGGCAGAAGTTAAGGCCAGCGTCGCAAGTGCCGGCCAGAGCGGCAGCACGCCGCTGCCCGATGCGCCAACCCAGCATGCTTGGAGCAGCAGCGAAGTGTTGCCCATCGCCCTGCTGCGCAAGCTGGACGCCCAACTCAGCCTCAACCTTGACCAGCTGACCGTGCAACAGCAGATGATCAGCAATTTCAGCGCCAAAGCGCAGGCCAAAGGCGGCCTGCTGACCCTGCAAGAAGTTCGCGGGAAAATCGGCAGCGGCAGTGTCGACGTTAAGGCCAGCATTGATGTGCGCCCGAGCGTGCCGCTGCTCAGCGTGCAAAAGAACTTGCGCGGCATTCAGCTCGAACCCTTCTTGAAAAAGCCCGAGCAGCCTTCGCCGATCAAAGGTTTGCTCGACCTCAACAGCAGCCTCAGCACCAGCGGCAACAGCCAGCGTGCCTGGATCGACGGTTTTAATGGCGACGCCAGCTTTGTCCTCAATGACGGCGTGCTGGTCGACGCCAACCTGGAACAACAACTGTGCCGCGGCATTGCCACCCTCAACCGCAAAGCCCTCAGCACTGATCCGCGCGGCAAAGACACACCCTTCGAAACCCTGCAAGGCAGCATCACGCTGCGTAATGGTGTGGCCCATAACCCCGACCTCAAGGCGCGCATTCCCGGCCTTGCGGTCAGTGGTAATGGCGACATTGACCTGCGCATCCTCGGCCTTGATTACCGTATCGGCATCACCATCACCGGCGATCAGCACGAGATGCCCGACCCCGCCTGCCAGCTCAACGAGCGCTTTGTGGGCATCGAGTGGCCCGTGCGCTGCCGTGGCCCGCTAGAAATGGGCGGTAAGTCCTGCCGCTTGGACCAAGACGGGTTGGGCAAAGTCGCGACCAAACTGGCCGGTAACAAGCTCAGCGAGAAGATTGATGAAAAGCTCGGTGACAAAGTCAGCCCCGAGCTGAAAGACGCACTCAAGGGCTTGTTCAACCGATGAACCCCGAGCAGTTTTCCAGCGCCGTACTCGCGTGGTACGACAACCACGGGCGCAAAGACCTGCCCTGGCAACAGGGCATCACGCCATATCGCGTGTGGGTCTCGGAGATCATGCTGCAGCAGACTCAGGTCAGCACTGTGCTCGGCTACTTCGACCGCTTTATGGCCGCATTACCGACGGTCAGCGACCTCGCTGCCGCGCCGGAAGATGAAGTGCTGCACCTGTGGACGGGCCTGGGTTACTACACCCGCGCGCGAAATCTGCAAAAGACCGCGCAAATCGTTGTGCGCGAACATGCCGGTGAATTCCCCCACGATGTCGACCAGCTCACCGAGCTGCCCGGCATCGGCCGCTCCACTGCCGGCGCCATCGCCAGCCTAAGCATGGGCCTGCGCGCACCGATCCTCGACGGTAACGTCAAACGCGTGCTGGCGCGCTACGTGGCGCAGGAAGGCTACCCGGGCGAGCCGAAGGTGGCCAAACAACTGTGGGAGGTAGCCGAACGCTTCACGCCGCAGGTGCGCGTCAATCACTACACCCAAGCGATGATGGACCTGGGCGCCACGCTCTGCACCCGCAGCAAACCCAGCTGCCTGCTCTGTCCGCTAAAAAGCGGCTGTCAGGCGCATCTGCTCGGGCTGGAGATTCGTTACCCCATCCCTAAACCACGCAAAACGCTGCCGCAAAAGCGCACCCTGATGCCTATCTTCGCCAACCGTAATGGCGAGGTGCTGCTCTACCGCCGTCCGTCCAGCGGCCTCTGGGGCGGCCTGTGGAGCCTGCCGGAACTGGACGACCTAACAGCCTTGGACGGCCTGGCCAGCCGCCATAATTTGCACCTCGGCACGCGCCAGCCGCAAGCCGAGCTAAACCACACCTTTAGCCACTTCCAATTAGCCATTGAACCTTGGCTGATCCACGTCGACGTCGCGCCGGCCAGCGTGGCCGAGGCCGACTGGCTCTGGTATAACCTCGCCACCCCGCCGCGCCTGGGCCTTGCTGCGCCAGTGAAGAAATTACTGAAACGCGCGGCCGACGCACTCGCAACAACCCCGAACATCGGAGAAATGCCATGACCCGCACCGTACAATGCCGCAAACACAAACAAGAGCTCGCCGGCCTTGAGCGCCCACCCTACCCAGGCGCCAAAGGTGAAGACATCTTCAACAACGTCTCCCTGCAAGCGTGGGGCGAATGGCAGAAGCACCAAACCTTGCTGATCAACGAACGTCGCCTAAACATGATGAACGCTGAAGACCGCAAATTCCTCCAAGTCGAGATGGACAAATTCCTCTCCGGCGAGGAATACGCCCAAGCCGAAGGTTATGTCCCGCCTAGCGAGTAACCGGCTACAGCTAACAACACTCCACATCTCCCGGATAAGCCCCAGCGAAATCCGGGAGGCCGCCGCACACCAAAGCAACTCACACGCTGCACGCCCCTCAATAACCATAACCCCAGCGACGCACCAAATCCCGTAGCCCGGATAAGCCCCCAGCGTAATCCGGGAAGCAAACCTCGCACCCGGCCCTAACCGCCCGTATTAATTAAATATTTTCAAAACCACGCTTGACACCTACCCCTCAAATCCGTCTAATAGCGCCCCGTTAGCCCGGGTAGCTCAGTCGGTAGAGCAGGGGATTGAAAATCCCCGTGTCGGCGGTTCGATTCCGTCCCCGGGCACCATGAATATCGAAAAACCCCAAGTGAAGCAAAATTCCTTGGGGTTTTTTGTTGCCCGTAATTCTTGGCAGGGCGGCCTGCCAAGGCTCTTGTCAGCACTCAAATTGTGCTTGCGCGACAGCCAGCTGCAACCAAGCGACAGCATGATCGGTCGAGCACCCCATGGCCGGTAAACGGCTTGGCTGTGAGGGAATCGCTATGCTAGCTTGACGCATCACCGGGACGGCAACGCAACGCCTTAGAACTCCAGATAAGAAGAGGACCCCCCATGGCTGAGGCCACGCCCGCGCTGGAAATTCGCAATTTGCACAAACGCTACGGCGACCTTGAGGTGCTCAAGGGTATCTCCCTCACCGCGCGCGATGGCGATGTAATCTCCATTCTAGGTTCTTCTGGTTCCGGTAAATCGACCTTCCTGCGCTGCATCAACCTGCTGGAAAACCCACACAAGGGGCAGATATTCCTCGCCGGCGAAGAGCTCAAGCTAAAAGCCGCGAAGAATGGTGACTTGGTCGCTGCCGACAGCCGACAGATCAACCGCCTGCGTAGCGAGATCGGTTTTGTCTTCCAGAATTTCAATCTATGGCCGCACATGAGCGTGCTCGACAACATCATCGAGGCGCCGCGTCGCGTGCTTGGCCAGACCAAGGCCGAGGCCATTGAGGTAGCCGAAGCGCTGCTGGACAAGGTCGGGATCGCCGACAAACGCCATGTTTATCCGAATCAACTCTCCGGCGGGCAGCAACAGCGCGCTGCAATTGCGCGCACCCTGGCCATGCAGCCGAAAGTTATTCTGTTTGATGAGCCGACTTCGGCTCTCGACCCGGAAATGGTACAAGAAGTGCTTAATGTGATCCGCGCGCTCGCCGAAGAAGGTCGCACCATGCTGCTGGTCACCCATGAAATGGGCTTTGCCCGTCAAGTGTCCAGCGAAGTGGTGTTTCTGCATCAGGGTTTGGTTGAAGAACAAGGCTCCCCGGAGCAAGTTTTTGACAACCCAAGCTCGGCACGCTGCAAACAATTCATGTCCAGCAATCACTAATACACGGAGCAACTACGCATGCATAACTACAAGAAAATCCTGCTGGCCGCTGCCGCCACTCTGGCATTCGGTACCAGCGCCGTCGCTGCTGACAAACTGAAACTGGGTACCGAAGGTGCCTACCCGCCGTTCAACTTGATTGATGCCAGTGGCCAGGTCGGTGGTTTTGACGTGGAAATCGGCCAAGCCCTGTGTGCCAAGATGAAGGCCGAGTGCGAAGTAGTGACGTCGGATTGGGACGGCATTATTCCAGCCCTGAACGCGAAGAAGTTCGACTTCCTGATTGCCTCTATGTCGATCACCGAAGAGCGTAAGGTAGCGGTTGATTTCACCGAACCTTACTACACCAACAAACTGCAGTTCGTAGCGCCTAAAGGTGGCGAATTCAAAACCGACAAAGCCAGCCTGCAAGACAAGGTCATCGGTGCTCAGCGCGCCACCATCGCCGGCACCTGGCTGGAAGATAACCTTGATGGCGTAGTCGATATCAAGCTGTACGACACCCAAGAAAACGCCTACCTCGACCTGTCCTCAGGTCGTCTTGATGGCATTCTCGCGGACACCTTCGTGCAGTGGGAATGGCTGAAGAGTGACGCCGGTAAAAGCTTTGAATTCAAAGGTGATCCAGTCTTCGACAACGACAAAATCGGTATTGCCGTGCGTAAAGGTGATGCATTGCGCGAGAAGCTGAATACCGCGCTGGCCGAAATCATCGCCGACGGCACGTATAAGAAGATCAACGACAAGTACTTCCCGTTCAGCATTTACTAAGCTGCCGGCACTGCGTCGCCCGCCCGGGCGGCGCAGGCTTCTGAGCCTCTATGACTTTCGACCTTTACGGATTCGGCCCGGCCTTGGCTGCTGGCACTCTGATGACTATCAAGCTGGCGCTCAGCGCGCTGTGCCTGGGTCTGGTGCTCGGTTTGCTCGGCGCGCTCGCCAAGACTTCGCCCTACAAGCCGCTGCAATGGCTTGGCGGCACCTATTCGACCATCGTGCGCGGCATACCCGAACTGCTCTGGGTATTGCTGATCTATTTCGGCACCGTGCAATTGATGCGCAACTTGGCGGACCTGCTCGGCATTGAAAGCCTTGAGCTGAACGCCTTCGCCGCCGGCACCATTGCCCTCGGTATTTGTTTCGGCGCTTACGCCACCGAGGTATTTCGTGGTGCCATCCTGGCCATCCCTAAGGGCCACCGCGAAGCGGGCCTGGCGCTGGGCATGTCTAAACCTCGGATCTTCTGGCGGCTGATCTTGCCGCAAATGTGGCGTATCGCCCTGCCCGGTTTGGGCAACCTGTTTATGATCCTGATGAAGGACACTGCACTGGTCTCAGTCATCGGTTTGGAAGAAATCATGCGCCGCTCACAAATCGCCGTGACCTCAAGCAAAGAGCCGTTCACCTTCTTCTTAGTGGCGGCATTTATTTACTTGGGCCTAACCGTCTTGGCGATGATCGGCATGTACTTCCTGGAAAAACGCGCCAGCCGTGGCTTTGTCAGGAGCACCTCATGAAAAAAGGCACGGAAATAGCCGCGTGGTCCATTGCCCTCGCACTGATCGCTTATGCACTGTGGGCCGGCCTAACCGCGCTCAACTGGGACGTGATCATCAAATGGCTGCCGCGCCTGACTAAAGGTGCGGCGCTGACCTTGGAATTGGTGGGCATTGCAGTTGTTGCCGGTTTGATCCTGGCCATCCCGATGGGTATCGCCCGCTCATCGCGTCACTGGTATGTCAGGGCCATGCCTTATGGCTACATATTCTTCTTCCGCGGCACGCCACTGCTGGTGCAGCTGTTTTTGGTGTATTACGGCTTGGCGCAGTTCGATGCGGTGCGCGAGGGCCCACTCTGGCCCTACCTGCGCTCCCCCTATTGGTGCGCAGTGCTGACCATGACGATGCACACCGCTGCCTATATTGCTGAAATTTTACGCGGCGCTATTCAGGCGGTGCCGCCAGGTGAAATAGAAGCGGCACGCGCACTAGGTATGTCGCGGGCCAAGACCATGTTTTATATCGTCTTGCCGCGCGCCGCGCGCATCGGTCTGCCGGCCTACAGCAATGAAGTCATTCTGATGCTCAAAGCCAGCGCCCTCGCCAGCACCGTGACCCTGCTAGAGCTCACCGGCATGGCCCGTACCATCATCGCCCGCACCTATTTGCCGGTAGAGATTTTCTTCGCCGCAGGGATGTTCTATCTGCTGATCGCCTTCCTGCTGGTTCGCGGCTTCAAGCTGCTGGAACGCTGGCTGCGCGTCGACGCCTGCCAAGGCCGCTGATTGCCTGAGGGCAAACGCCCTCAGGTGAGGCCTCATCATGCTCACCACCTCACACACCCGTATCCTGCAAAGTGCTGATCTGCTGCAGCGTTTTCAGTCGCTCGACAGCTTCCTCTGTGAACACCAAACGCTGTGGCGGCCCAGACCTTTTGTGCATTACCCGCACACGCCTTGGGAAACTACGCACCCGCAGCTAGCCGCTTGGCTGCGAGCACAAAGCTTGGCGCACGCAGAAGCCGCGCATACCCAGCCACACCTGCTAGCAGCACCCGAGCCCTTCCCACAACTGGCCGCCCAGGCTTACAGGCTGAGTGAGGTCGGTGAGCTGCAGCGCTCCCCGGCAACGGTTTTGCCCGCGCGTGCGCGCGCCGACGTACCGGGGCGCAAACAGCAGCAGATCGATGCGTTTGCCCGCAGCCTAGATTTTACCCACACACCGCAACACTGGCTGGATTGGTGCGCCGGTAAAGGCCACCTCGGCCGCTTGCTCGCACACAGCGGCGGCGCACTGACTTGCCTGGAATACAACCCGCAGCTGGTTGCTGCCGGCCAACAACTCAGCCATAAGCTTGGCATCAAGGCCGTACATGTTGCGCAGGATGTAATGGCCGCTGATGCCGCAACGCAGCTGCAAGCAAACCACACGCCTGTGGCGTTGCATGCGTGCGGCGAACTGCACACACGCTTGCTGCAACTCGCCAGTCAGGTCGGCTGCCGGCAACTGGCTATCGCGCCCTGCTGCTACAACCGCATCAGCACGCTGACCTATCAGCCGCTGTCGACAACCGCGCAAGCCTCAACGCTGCAACTGTCCATCGACGACCTCGGCCTACCCCTGAGCGAAACCGTTACCGCTGGCGCGCGAGTACGCCGCCAGCGCGATCAATCAATGGCACGACGCCTGGCCTTCGACCTATTACAACGCCAGCTTCGCGGCATCAATGAATACCTGCCCACTCCATCGCTGCCCTCTGCTTGGCTGGGCAAGTCCTTTACCGACTACTGCAAAGACCTAGCAGCACTCAAGCAACTGCCAGCACCCATGGCGCATGACTGGCAACAGCTTGAACAAACGGGCTGGCAGCGGCTAGCAGAGGTGCGCAATCTGGAACTGCTACGAGGCCTATTCCGCCGCCCACTTGAACTCTGGCTCCTGCTCGACCGCGCCCTGTTTCTGCAAGAGCAGGGTTACACCGTGCGCCTAGGCACCTTCTGCACGCCTCAACAAAGCCCACGCAATTTGCTGTTACTCGCCGAATACCAATCCCAGCTGCCCACAGTTTCTGTGGATAACTCTGTTGATAGATTCTGAGTAAACCGCGCAAACGCACATCGCAGAAGGCCCTCGATACATTACGGATTTTTCGATCTTAAAATATAACGTTTAAAAACAGATGCTTACCAAATACCGTGAGCCGGTGCACAACATCTGACCGCGCCCTCCCTAAATGCACGACTTATGTGCATAAGCATTTCGCGGCTGATAACAATCCCTGCATATTTCTATGCTCGCAGCCCTTTACTCCGCTAAATGAATCGATATAATGCGCCCCACAAACGCCGGTATAGCTCAGCTGGTAGAGCAACTGACTTGTAATCAGTAGGTCCCGAGTTCGACTCTTGGTGCCGGCACCATACAAATAAAGCCTCGCAGTAATGCGGGGCTTTTTTTTGCGTATTGAAAATACTGATAGCTTGCCCGCACAGGCTCAACTTGCAACACTCCCCGCCAAATTTTACAAACAGCCTCTTTGAAGAAGGTACGGCCTGTGCACATTCTCATCACCGGCGGCGCCGGCTTTATCGGTTCAGCATTGATTCGTCATCTGCTGAATCACAGCGAGCATCAGGTACTTAACCTCGACAAACTGACTTATGCCGGTAATCTCGAGTCGTTGGCCAGCGTTGCAAGTCATCCGCGCTATCGCTTTGTGCAGGCTGACATTGCCAACAGCGCGGCCGTCAGCAGAGCACTGGCTGAGTTTCAGCCAGACGCGATCATGCACCTGGCCGCTGAGTCCCATGTCGACCGCTCCATCGACGGGCCATCGGCCTTTATCCAAACGAATATCGTCGGCACCTATGCACTGCTTGAGGCCACACGCGGCTACTGGTCGCAGCTAGATCCAGCGCGTAAGGCAGCGTTTCGCTTTCATCACATTTCTACCGACGAGGTGTATGGCGATCTGCATGGCGTGGACGACCTGTTTACTGAGACCACGCCCTACGCACCGAGCTCGCCTTACTCGGCAAGCAAAGCGGCATCAGACCACTTGGTGCGCGCCTGGCAGCGTACCTATGGCTTACCGGTGCTGATCACCAACTGCTCGAACAATTACGGCCCCTACCACTTTCCGGAGAAACTTATTCCGCTGGTCATCCTCAATGCTCTGGATGGTAAGTCGCTGCCGGTATATGGCAACGGCCAGCAGGTGCGTGACTGGCTGTATGTGGACGATCATGCCCGGGCGCTGTTGCAGGTCGTGAGCGAAGGTAAGGTCGGCGAAACTTACAACATCGGTGGCCACAACGAGCAAACCAACCTGCATGTGGTGGAAAGTATCTGTGCGCTGCTAGATGAGTTAAGCCCGCGCCGGAGTGGCTCGTATGTAGCGCAAATAAAATTTGTCAGCGACCGCCCAGGTCACGACCTGCGCTATGCCATTGATGCCAGCAAGATTGAACGCGAGCTGGGCTGGAAACCTACCGAGACCTTCGCCAGCGGCCTGCGCAAAACCGTGATGTGGTATCTGGAAAATCTCGACTGGTGCCGCCGTGTGCAAGATGGCAGCTATCAACGCGAACGCCTCGGCGCATTATAAGGAGCGGCATAATGAAAGGCATTGTTCTCGCCGGCGGTTCTGGTAGCCGTCTGCACCCCATTACTCTGGGCGTATCCAAACAGCTGCTACCGATCTACGACAAGCCGATGATCTATTACCCGCTCTCGGTGTTGATGCTTGCCGGTGTACGCGAAATTCTGATCATTTCCACCCCGCAAGACTTACCGAACTTTCGCAAAATGCTCGGCGATGGTAGTCAGTTTGGGGTGCGCTTCGAGTACATCGAACAGCCCTCACCCGACGGTCTGGCCCAAGCTTTCTTACTCGGTGAAGATTTTATTGGTGATGATTCGGTGTGCCTGATCCTGGGCGACAATATTTTTCACGGCCAGCACTTCACCGAGATGCTACTGCGCGCCGCCGCCGAGTCGAGCGGAGCGACGGTGTTCGGTTATTGGGTTAAGGATCCCGAGCGTTTCGGCGTAGTCGAGTACGACGACAGCGGCCGCGCCATCTCCATTGAAGAAAAACCAGCTGCGCCAAAATCGCACTATGCGGTGACCGGCCTGTATTTTTATGACAACGACGTGATCGAGATCGCCAAGGCCGTCAAACCCTCGCCGCGCGGTGAGCTGGAAATCACAGACGTTAATATCGCCTACCTGCAGCGCGGTGACTTGCGCGTCGAACGTTTCGGTCGCGGCTTTGCCTGGCTTGATACTGGCACCCATGACAGCCTGCTGGAGGCCTCGCAATACGTGCAAACCATCGAACACCGCCAAGGCCTGAAAGTCGCCTGCCTAGAAGAAATCGCCTACCAACAGGGCTGGATTGATCGCCAGCAACTGCTGATACAAGCCAACGCTTTCGGTAAAACCGGTTACGGCCAGTACCTGTTCAAACTGGCCGAGGAGTAAGCATGCAACGTGTTAACACCGACCTATCCGGCGTGATCGTGCTCGAACCTAAGGTATTTGGTGATGAGCGTGGCTTTTTTTTCGAGAGCTTCAATGCCCGCCGTTTCGCCGATGCCACCGGCCTGCAGCTTGAATTTGTCCAAGACAACCATTCGCGCTCGCAACGCGGCGTGCTGCGCGGCCTGCATTACCAAGTGCAGCAGGCGCAGGGCAAATTGGTTCGAGTCACGGCCGGTGAGGTGTATGACGTCGCGGTTGATTTACGCCGCAGCTCGCCCACTTTCGGGCGCTGGATGGGCGTGCATTTGTCCGCCGAAAACAAGCGCCAGTTATGGGTACCGGAAGGCTTTGCCCACGGTTTTGTAGTGCTCAGCGAATTCGCCGAGTTCCTCTATAAAACCACTGAGTACTACGCCCCGGAACATGAGCGCTGCATTCGCTGGGATGACCCAACGCTGGCCATAGACTGGCCATTACAGGAAGCGCCGCATCTATCGGCCAAAGATCAGGCCGGCGTGAGCTTCAGCGACGCGCAGGTGTTCCCTTGAAAATCCTCCTGCTCGGCCAGCATGGCCAGGTCAGCCGTGATTTACAGCGCAGTCTAAACGGGACTCATGAGCTAAGGGTGCTTAACCGCGAACAGCTTGACCTGGCTAAACCCGAGCTGATTCGCCAGCAAGTACAACGCCTGCAACCCGAGCTGATCATCAATGCCGCAGCACACACCGCCGTTGATCGAGCTGAAAGCGAGCCCGAACTGGCCTTCGCGATCAATGCCACAGCACCCGGCATTTTGGCTGAAGCGGCCGCCGAACTGAATGTGCCACTGATTCACTATTCCACCGATTACGTGTTCGACGGTCGTCAAACTAAGCCTTACCGTGAAAGCGACAGCACTAACCCGCTGAGTGCGTATGGCCGCAGCAAACTGGCTGGGGAGCACGCGATTCAGGCCGTCGGTGGTATGCACCTGATTCTGCGCACCAGCTGGGTCTACTCGCAGCATGGCAAAAACTTTCTGCTGACCATGCAACGCTTGCTGCAGGAGCGCGAAAGCCTATCCGTAGTGGACGACCAGATCGGCGCACCGACCTGGGCCGGCACTATCGCGCAGACCACGGCGCAGCTGATCACGCAATGGCATACCGGCCATGCCGGCCCGTGGGGCGTATATCACCTGACCGCGCAAGGTGAAACCAGCTGGTTCGGTTTTGCCAGCGCGATTGCGGCACACCTACACAGCCAGGGCAAACGCGTGGCGACGCTGCAACCCATCCCCAGCAGCGCCTACCCAACCCCGGCGCAGCGCCCGCTTAATTCACGGTTGGACTGCAGCCGTCTGCAGCAGGACTGGCACGTCCAGCTGCCGGATTGGCAAACCGCGCTGGAGCAGTGCCTGCGCAGCTAAACCCTGAAACGCTGAATTTGCTGCTGCAAACCGCTGGCCAGTTGCGCCAGATCGCAGCTGGCAATTGAGCTTTGTTCGGCGCTGCTGACCACTTCACCAATGCTGTCGTTGAGATGGGTGATGTTCTGGCTGATTTCGTTAGCCACCTCGGTTTGCTCTTCGGTGGCGGCGGAAATTTGCATATTGTCCGCGACACCCTCAATGACACGGACAATATGCGTCAATACCTCGCTGACTTCACGGGCAGAACTGACGCTGTTCTGCGCCTGCTCGCGCTACAGCTGCAGCGCGCTTACAGAACTGCAGGGAGTCAATAACTGGGTGGTATGTATATAGTGAGTACCAGTCGCATTTGCACCCTGTGAACTTATTTGTGGCTGGCTTTTTATTTTCTCGAACCCTGAGTCACTGCATGCCCTTACCTTCAACGTATAAGCGCCCGCGCTGGCGCAGCTTGGCAGTGCTGGCCTTGCTGTTGATCCCACTGTTGTGGCCTTTGCACCAGTTGGCCGAACGCTATTACAGCAATGAGTTAGCCGAGCAAAATAAGCAAACCCTTGACCTGTATGTGGCCAACTTGCTGGGCACGCTGCGCCGGTACGAAGTGCTACCGCCGATTTTGGCGGACTTACCCGCCATTCGCCTGACCCTACAAACCCCGAAGAGCCCTGCCCGCCGTGACAGCGCTAACCGCTTACTGAGCCAGTTGCAGCAACAAACCGGGGCCGATGTGATCTACCTGATGGCCGCCGATGGCACCACGCTGGCGGCGTCGAACTGGCGGCAAGAAGACTCCTTCGTGACGCGCAATTTCTCCTATCGCCCCTACTTTCGCGAGGCCATGCAAGGCCGGCCCGGACGCTTTTTTGGGCTGGGCACAACCTCAGGAAAGCGCGGTTATTTCTTCGCCGCGGCCATTCGCGATAGCGACAAGAACCTTGGCGTGATGGTGGTCAAGGTTGATCTTGATCACACTGAAACACTCTGGGGCAACCGTCCGGAGCAGCTGCTGGTAACGGATAACTACGGCGTGGTTATTCTCACCTCGCAGGCTGATTGGCGCTTTCACGCCACCCGCGAACTGGACAACGCCGAGCGCACAGCGATTGCGGACACCCAACCCTACCGCATTCAGTCGCCACCACCGCTGCAGCTCAAGCCTGCGGCCTGGCTGCGTCAAGGCCAAACCCTTGATGAAATTGGCTGGACCGTGAGCATCCTCACTCCGCGCTCACAGCTCGATCAACCGGTGCGTAGCACCGTGGCGGTCGGCGGCAGCACCTTACTCGCGCTGATCTTACTGATCGGCCTGCTGATGCAGCGCCGCCGGCATTATCTCGAGCGCATCGCTTTTGACACCCAGGCCCGCCAGCAACTTGAGCAGCGGGTGCTGGAACGCACCCTCGACTTGCAGCGCCTGAACAGCCGGCTCAAACAGGAAGTACTGGAGCGTGAACAAGCGCAGCAAAAGCTGGTGCAAGCCCAGGATGAACTGGTGCAAGCGAGCAAGCTGTCCGCGCTGGGCACCATGAGTGCGAGCATCAGCCATGAACTCAACCAGCCGCTGGCGGCCATCCGCAGCTACGCCGATAACGCCGGCGTATTGCTCGACCACCAACGTAACGACGACGCCCGTGCCAACCTTAAGCTGATCAGCCAGCTGACCCAGCGCATGGCGTCGATCATTGCGCACCTGCGCGCCTTTGCTCGACGTGATCGCCACGCCCCGGAAAGCGTAGCCCTGCAGCCCGCCATTGACGACGCACTGGCATTGTTGGCCAAGCGCCGTCAGGCCATGCAGGTTGAACTGATTCGCGACCTGCCCGATGCCACGCTGTGGGTGCAGGCCGGGGAAACTCGACTGCGTCAGGTGCTCGGCAACCTGCTGGCTAACGCCCTTGATGCCCTAGGCGAAGTGCCACAGCCGCGCCGCCTTTGGTTAAGTGCCGAACTGACCGCCGACGGGGTCAATCTGCACCTGCGTGACAATGGCCCGGGCTTTAGCCAAGAAGCCTTGCAACGCGCCCGCGAGCCGTTTTTCACCACCAAAACCAGCGCTCAGGGCTTGGGCCTGGGCCTGGCCATTTGCGATACCCTGATGCGCGCCCTGGGCGGCGAACTGCTGTTCGCCAACCACCCAGACGGCGGCGCTCAGCTGACCCTGCGCCTGCGCGCCGCAGATCAGGGCATCAAAACCCAATCGCCCGAGGACTTTGTTGTATGAGCATGATCGACGCCCGCACCGAAGTGCTGCTGATCGATGACGACCCGCACTTGCGCCAAGCGTTGAGCCAAACGCTCAACTTGGCCGGGCTCAAGGTCAGAACCTTGGCCGATGCCCATGGCGTCGCTGCTCGTATTGAGCCTGATTGGCCGGGCGTGGTGGTCAGTGATATCCGCATGCCCGGCATTGACGGCCTACAGCTGTTGCAGCAATTGCAGGCGCAAGACCCAGAGCTGCCGGTGCTGCTGATCACCGGTCACGGCGATATACCGCTGGCAGTGCAGGCGATGCGCGCGGGCGCTTATGACTTTTTAGAGAAGCCCTTCGCCAGCGATGACTTGCTTGATAGCGTGCGCCGCGCCCTCGCATTGCGCCGCTTAGTGCTGGATAACCGCAGCCTGCGCATGGCGTTGGCTGACCGCAACACCCTGTCGGCACGCTTGGTTGGGCAGTCCCCGGCGATGCTGCGGCTGCGCGAGCAAATTGGTGCGCTGGCCGGTATCAACAGTGATGTGCTGATCCTGGGTGAAACTGGCACGGGCAAGGAAGTGGTGGCGCGCGCCCTGCATGATCTGTCCAACCGCCGCAACGGACCGTTTGTGGCAATCAATGCCGGCGCGCTGGCCGAATCGGTGGTGGAGAGCGAGCTGTTCGGCCACGAACAGGGCGCGTTTACCGGCGCGCAAAAGCGCCGTATCGGCAAATTTGAGTTTGCCAATGGCGGCACCTTGTTCCTTGATGAAATTGAAAGCATGAGCCTCGACGTGCAGGTCAAACTGCTGCGCCTGCTGCAAGAGCGGGTGGTCGAGCGCCTCGGTGGCAACCAGTTGATCCCACTGGATATACGGGTGATTGCCGCGACCAAGGAAGACTTGCGCCAGGCCGCCGACCAAGGGCGCTTCCGCGCCGACCTGTATTACCGCCTCAACGTTGCTGCGTTACGCATCCCCGCCCTGCGCGAGCGCAGTGAAGATGCCCTGCTGCTGTTCCAACACTTTACCGAAGCCGCCAGCAGCCGGCATGGCTTGGCCGCGCGCACCCTGCAACCGATCCAGCGCGCGGCCCTGCTGCGTAACCCTTGGCCGGGCAATGTGCGCGAGTTGCAAAATGCCGCCGAGCGCTTTGCCCTCGGCCTTGAGCTGGACCTGGATCTGGATCTGGATCTGCAGAGCCGTACTGCGCACGCACAGGACGAAGCCGCCAATAGCGGCGGCCTGAATATGCAGGTGGAAGCCTTTGAGCGCAGCCTGATCAGCGCCGAACTCAGCCGCTCGCACAGCTCGCTGCGCAGCTTGGCCGAAGCGCTGGGCGTGCCGCGCAAAACCCTGCACGACAAACTGCGCAAGCACGGGTTGAGCTTCGCCGATGCTGGCGGAAGCTCGCCAGACAGCGCGGACTGATTGGCGGCTTTCCGCCAAAACCCATAACCCTCCGCCCTACAGAACCTTTGCAGAGCTTCTGCATATTCTTGTAAGCCACTGCTTTTATTAGATTTTAATCTGCACAGCAGTGCCAATTGCGGGCCTGGCATGGTGGTTGCTCTAGCTTCTTGCAGGCGATTCACTCACGCGCAGGTCTGGCCATCATGGCCCAGCGTCCGTCACCTTCTGACGGGCCGCCCGACCTGAGCATGCGCGCCCGACTTGCCGCGCTGCGGCGCACCACGCACTACAAAAACAAGAGGAATGACTCCATGTTCAAACTGACTGCCCAGGCGCTCGCATGCGCCCTGTCGCTGAGTATCGCCGGTATGGCCCACGCGGCCGAGTCGAAGCCGACCGCTCCGATCGTGATCAAATTCTCCCACGTGGTCGCCGACCACACCCCAAAAGGCCAAGGCGCTGCGCTGTTCAAAAAACTCGCTGAAGAGCGTTTGGGCGACAAGATTAAGGTTGAGGTGTACCCAAACTCCTCGCTGTTCGGCGACGGCAAGGAAATGGAAGCGCTGTTGCTCGGTGACGTGCAGCTGATCGCCCCATCGCTGGCTAAATTCGAGCAGTACACCAAGCAAATCCAGGTATTCGACCTGCCGTTTCTGTTCCAAGACATGGCCGCCGTCGACCGCTTCCAGCTAAGCCCTGAAGGTCAGGCGCTGCTGAAATCCATGGAAAGCAAAAACATCACCGGCTTGGCTTATTGGCACAACGGCCTCAAGCAGTTGTCCGCTAACAAGGCGCTGTATGAGCCAAAAGACGCACGTGGCCTGAAGTTCCGCGTGCAAGCCTCCGCCGTGCTTGATGAGCAGTTCAAGGCGATCCGAGCTAACCCGCGCAAAATGAGTTTTGCTGAGGTGTATCAGGGCCTGCAAACAGGCGTGGTCAACGGTGCCGAGAACCCTTACTCGAATATCTACAGCCAGAAAATGCATGAAGTGCAGAAGTACATCACCGAGTCCAACCACGGTGTACTCGACTACATGCTGATCACCAACACCACTTTCTGGAACGGCCTGCCTGCGGATGTGCGCAGCGAGCTCGACGCGATCATCGTGGAAGTGACAGCTGAAGTGAACAAGCAGGCTGACACCCTTAACGAAGGCGACAAGCAGCGCATCCTCGATGCCAAAACCACCGAAATCATCACCTTAACGCCTGAGCAGCGCGCTAAGTGGCGCGATGCGATGAAGCCGGTGTGGGGCAAGTTTGAAGCTGAAATTGGTGCTGACCTGATCAAGGCTGCTGACGCCGCTAACCAGTAAGACTGGTTTAAGCGCCGTTATAGCCCTCCCCCTCGGCTCGAGGGGGAGGGCTATAACGCCAGCACCTCACTCATCCTTCTCACGGCGGCCCCGCGTCGCCGTGACTCCGCGCGAACCCCTGCACATTGGAGGCTTTATCGATGAACGCCTTGCGGCGCGTCTGGGACCATTTCGAGGAAGGTTTTATTGCCTTTCTGCTGGCCGCCATGACGCTGGTGACTTTCGTCTACGTGATCCTCAATAACCTCTACACACTGTTCTACAACTTGGCGGACCGCTGGGAAGGTAGCAGTGAGTTGTTCTTCGCCATTGGCGACAGCATCCTCAGCATGGCCCAGTCGATGACCTGGAGCATTGCCCTAACCAAGGCGCTGTTCGCTTGGTTAATCTTTTTCGGCTTGGCTTACGGCGTGCGTACCGCCGGGCATATCGGCGTTGATGCGTTGGTGAAGCTGGCCAGCAAACCCATCCAGCGCATCATCGGTTTAATCGCTTGCCTGGCCTGCTTGGGCTATGCGGGGCTGATTGCCGTCGCCAGCTTCGACTGGGTGCACACCCTGTTTACTGCCGGTATTGGCGCTGAAGATTTAGGCCACTACGGCATCATGCAATGGCATATCACGGCGATCGTGCCGTTCGGCTATGCGCTGGTGTTTATCCGCTTCTTTGAGATTTTCGTGCGCATCCTGCGTAACCAGCAGACCGGCCTGGGCCTGGCGGATGAAGCCGCCGATGCGCTGAAGATCAATGAACACGGGGAGCACAAGCCATGACCATTCTGTTCCTGTTCCTGCTGTTGTTTGTGTTGATGTTTATCGGCGTACCGATTGCCGCCTCTTTGGGCTTGGCGGGCTCGATCACCATCATGCTGTTTAGCCCGGATTCGGTACGTTCGCTGGCAATCAAGCTGTTTGAAACCTCCGAGCACTACACCCTGCTAGCGATTCCGTTCTTCCTGCTGTCGGGTGCGTTTATGACCACCGGCGGCGTGGCCCAGCGCTTGATCGACTTTGCTAACGCCTGCGTCGGTCATATCCGCGGCGGCTTGGCGATTTCGGCAGTGATGGCGTGCATGCTGTTCGCGGCATTGTCCGGCTCATCACCGGCCACAGTGGCGGCGGTGGGCTCGATTGCCATCGCGGGCATGGTGCGCTCGGGTTATCCGCAGGCCTTTGGCGCGGGCATCGTCTGTAACGCCGGTACGCTGGGCATTCTGATTCCACCCTCGATTGTGATGGTGGTGTATGCCGCGGCAACCGAGCAGTCGGTAGGCAAGCTGTTTATGGCCGGCGTCATCCCGGGCCTGCTGCTGGGCGTGGCGCTGATGGTGGCGATTTATATCGTCGCGCGGAAGATGGACCTGCCGGCTATGCCGCGCGCCAGCCTGCGTCAGTTGCTGACTACGGCGCGAAAAGCCGTCTGGGGCTTGCTGTTGATGGTGATCATCCTCGGCGGCATCTATTCCGGTATGTTCACACCGACCGAAGCCGCTGCGGTAGCGGCAGTGTATGCCGGCTTCGTCGCGCTGTTTGTGTACAAAGACATGACGATTCGCGAGTGCCCCAAGGTGCTGCTGGACTCCGGCAAGCTGACCATCATGCTGATGTTCATCATCGCCAACGCCATGCTGTTTGCCCACGTGCTGACCACCGAGCAGATCCCGCAAACGATCACCGCCTGGGTTATCGACATGGGCCTGCAGCCTTGGCAGTTCTTGCTGGTGGTGAACATCGTGCTACTGGTGGCGGGAGCCTTTATGGAGCCGTCGGCGATCATCTTGATCCTCGCGCCGATCCTCTTTCCGATTGCCGTGCAACTGGGGATCGACCCGATTCACCTAGGCATCATCATGGTGGTGAACATGGAGATCGGCTTGATTACGCCGCCGGTGGGGTTGAACTTGTTCGTCACCTCAGCCGTGACGGGCATGCCGCTCACCGCCGTGATCAAGGCCGCTTGGCCGTGGCTGATGCTGCTGCTGGGCTTCTTGATGATCATCACTTACGTGCCTGCCGTGTCCATGGCGCTACCCAACTGGCTGGGCATGAACTGACTGCAACTGCGCGCGTACTTCCCTGCACACGTTTAGCCCGGCCTCAGCGCCGGGCTTTTTTTGCATATGGCTTTTGTAGGGTGGGGCGGGCCGCGCAGGTTAGCCGCGCGCCACCCTTACCGATATGACGCCACGCAGGACTCGGCGCAACCCACCATCGGCGTAATGCGCAGCATTATGTGCAGGGTTAGGCCCGCGCCAAATCCGGCAAATCGCCCGACAGGCCAAGCGCCTGACGGACAAACACAGCCTTGGCTTCCGGCAAGCCATCCACCCAGTTCAAGCCGCTGTTGCGCAGCAGACGAAGCGGCAATGGGTCGGCTTGGAATAAGCGCTGAAAACCCTCCATCGCCGCCATCATCGCCAAGTTGTGTGGCATGCGCCGGCGCTCATAGCGGCTCAGCACTTTCACATCACTCAGGCGTTCACCGCGCTGAATGGCGTGCAGTAACACTTCCGCCAGCACCGCCACATCAAGAAAGCCCAAGTTGACGCCTTGTCCGGCCAGCGGATGAATGCTGTGCGCAGCGTCGCCGATCAACGCCAAGCCGTCTTCAATGTAGCGTTTAGCGTGGCGTTGGCGCAGCGGGATGCACAGCCGTGCATCAGCCTGCAGCACCTCACCGAGGCGATGCTCGAAGGCAAAGCCTAAGGCACGGCGAAAACCTGCATCATCCAACGCCATCAGCCGCTCAGCCTCAACCGGGGTGACCGACCACACAATCGAGCACCAGTGTTCGCCCGCAGGGCCGGCCAACGGCAAAAAAGCCAACGGCCCGTCATCGGTAAACCGCTGCCAGGCGGTGGCTTGATGAGGTTTGCTGCAGCGCACGCTGGTGATAATCGCGTGGTGCAGGTAATCCCATTCGCGGGTAGCGCAACCGGCCAGGCGGCGGATAGCTGAGTTGGCGCCGTCAGCAGCAATCAGCAAGGGCGCGCGCAGTTCGCGACCGTCTTTTAAGCTGAGCAACCAGTCATCGCCGGAGCGGCGTAATTGCTCGACGCGGGCGTTGGCCAACAGGCCAATCGAGCTGTCATGCAAGCGTTCGAGCAGGGCATCCTGCACCACGCGGTTTTCGACGATATGACCGAGCACCTCGGCATGCACACTGGCTGCACTGAAGTGGATGTGCCCGGTGCCCGAACCGTCCCACACCTGCATGTCGCCGTAAGGGCTGGTGCGTCGCGCGGCGATGCCAGTCCACACCCCTAGGCGTTCAAGAATGCGCTGGCTAGCCCCCGACAGGGCACTGACCCGAGGCTCAAAGGCGGCGTGCGGATCGAACGGTTTAACGCTCAGCGGGCCGCCATCGACTAGGAGAATTTCCAGGCCTTGATCCTGCAGGGCCAACGCCAGGGCGCTGCCCACCATTCCTGCGCCGACAATGATCAGATCCGCGTGCATCACATGTTCCTTATTCAGACTACCTGCCGAGCGCGCGGTTTAAGCCGCACATACAGAGTCTTGTGCACCCGCGCCACCAAGGTGCCGCTGCTATCGCGTACGTTTACGTGCAGTTCGGGCAGGTACTTATCACCGTCTGCAGTGTGCGTACGAATATCGTCGAGTAACTGCTCGTCGATGCTGAAGTCGGCATACACCGGGCCTTTGCCGGGGGCGATAAAGTCGATGCGGGCGGCTTTGTCCCAGACGATAAAATCGCGGCCGAGGTTTTCCATGATCATCAGCATAAAAAACGGGTCAGTCATTGAGTACAAACTGCCCCCAAACTGGGTGCCAACATAGTTACGGTTATACCAGCCCAAACCCATTTTCACCTGCACCTGACGGAAGTCCGCGCTGATCTGCCGCACCCGTACACCCGCGCCTAAATAAGGCGGATACAGGTTCATCGCCCAGCGCAGCAGCCGTGCTTTGCGCGCCAGTTTTTTTGCCGACATCAGTCATTGCTCCTAACGGGTGCCAAGGCCCATGGCTTGGCGGGCAAACCAGCGTTTAGCCGGCGGTAGCAGATCAAGGCCTAACAAACCGAGATTGCGGCCGGCTGCCAGCAGTGGCTGGCCGGTGCTAAACAGACGGGTGACCTGGTCAGAGAAACCCACGGTGAGCTGCTGATCGCTCTGCTGGCTGCTCAAATAACGCTGCAAGGTGGCCAGATCGCCCAGCGGGGCGGTGCTTTGCAGCAAGGCTTCAGCCAGCCCCCAGGTGTCGCGTAGCGACAAATTAAAGCCCTGACCGGCAATCGGGTGCAGACTGTGCGCCGCATTACCCAGCACCACCAAATGCTGACGCACTTGCTCCTGCGCCGCCGTCAGGGCCAGCGAGTAGAGATGCCGCGTGCCGACTTGGCGCAGGCTGCCTAGGCGGTAACCAAAGGCCTGCTGCAGTTCACGTAGAAACGCTGCATCGTCGAGCTGCATTAAGCGCTCAGCTTCCGACGTGGCGCGGGTCCAGACCAACGCGCAGCGGTTATCCGCCAGCGGCAACATCGCCATCGGCCCTTCTTCGGTAAAGCGCTCAAAAGCCAGACCGTTGTGCGCATCCTGCGGGCTGACGTTGGCGATCAACGCACTCTGGCCATAGGGCATGCTACTGACCGCAATACCCAGCTGCTCACGCAAACAAGAGCGACCACCCTCAGCCAGAATGGCCAGGCCGCACTCAATCTCGCTGCCGTCATCCAGGGTCAGCTGGTAACCCTCTGCTAGCGCTTGCATGCGCGTGACATGGGCGGGGCTGCGCCAGCTCACTACGTCTGGGTCCAGCGCCTGCCACAGGCACTCACCGAGCCAGGCGTTTTCCACCACATAGCCCAGCGCCGGCACGCCCTCTTCTTCAGCGCTTAAGCGTGCAGCGGCAAAGCGGCCACGGTCGGAGACGTGAATCTGTTTGATCGGCTCAGCGCGCGGGCTGATCTGCTGCCACAGGCCAAGGCGTTGATAAATTTGCTGCGAGCCGAATGACAGGGCAGTGGAGCGGGCGTCGTAGCTCGGCTGGTAAGCATTGCCCGGGGTGAACGGTTCGATCAGACAAATACGCCAGCCGCGCTGCTTGGCTTCGCCCTGCAGAGCCATGGCCAAACTGGCACCCACAAGGCCGCCACCAATAATCGCGATATCCACCTGATGCATGCCCTAAGCCGCCTCGCTGCGAGCCGCAGCCATAAGTGCTTCGATCTCGGCGACGGTTTTCGGCACGCCGCCGGTGAGGATGTCGCAGCCGGCTTTAGTCACCACCACATCATCCTCAATGCGCACACCGATGCCGCGCCACTTCTTCGCCACGTCTTGATTGTCCACTGCGATGTAAATGCCGGGTTCAACCGTCATGGCCATGCCGACTTCTAGCTCGCGCCATTCGCCGCCCACCTTGTACTCACCGACATCGTGCACATCCATGCCCAGCCAATGCCCGGCACGGTGCATATAAAACGGTTTATAGGCCTCGCTGGCGATCAGCGCATCGACCTCGCCCTGCAGCAGGCCCAGCTCAACCAGCCCAGCGGTGATTACCTGCACCGTGGCTTCGTGAGCCTGGTTCCAGTGTTTTCCCGGACCGATTTCTTTAAAGGCGGCTTCTTGAGCGGCCAGCACCAGCTCGTAGATGGCTTTTTGCTCAGGGGAAAATACGCCGCTAACGGGAAAGGTACGGGTGATATCGCTGGCATAGCAGTCGATCTCGCAACCGGCATCAATCAGCACCAGATCGCCGTCTTTGAGTGCCGCGTCGTTCTCGCGGTAATGCAAGATGCAGGCATTCTTGCCCGCCGCGACGATGGAGCCATACGCCGGCATTTTCGCCCCGCCCTTGCGGAACTCGTAATCCAGCTCGGCTTCCAGGTGGTACTCAGACAGCCCGGCGCGGCTGGCCTGCATAGCCCGCACATGGGCGCGACAGGAGATATCTGCCGCTTCCTTCATCACCTTAATTTCGGCCGCCGACTTGTACAGGCGCAGGTCATGCAACAGATGCTCAAGGGTGACGAACTCATTGGGCGGCGTGGCGCCCTGCCGCGCTTTGGAGCGGATCACGTTGATCCACTCCATCAGCTGGCGGTCAAACTCATGGTGAGTGCCCATGGAGGAGTAGACCCGATCACGCCCCTCAATAAGCCCCGGCAAAATGTCATCAATATCGCCAATCGGAAAAGCGTCATCGGCACCGTAGTGGCTGATGGCGCCATCCTGGCCGGCGCGCAGGCCGTCCCACATTTCCCTTAGCGGATCACGCTCACGGCAAAACAAAACGTACTCGCCATGTTCACGACCCGGAATCAACGCAATCACCGCTTCCGGCTCAGGGAAGCCGGAGAGGTACTGAAAGTCGCTATCTTGGCGGTAGATGTGCTCAACATCGCGGTTGCGGATATACACCGGCGCGGCCGGCAAAATCGCGATGCTGTTGGGTTCCATCTGCGCCATCAGCGCCTTGCGCCGACGGGCGTATTCCGACTTGGGGATGCTGATCATGGGCAGAGTGGGTCCACTTCTGAATACCTGAAAACAGGTAACGTGAAAATCAATGCAGCGACGGTTTGGCCGCAGCCGCTTCAGGTTTGGCGCATTCGCTGAACAGCAGCAGCGGGGCAACGCGCAGGTACTCCATCACTTCCATGTAGTCCGTTTCGCCGTCTTCCGATTCTTCCAAGGCGTTCTGCACCTGGGCTATGGCTGAAAGGTCTTGCAGCACTTCCATGGCTTCCGCACTGAGGGCGCGGTCACGGGCGGTCAAACCAAAGCCTCCGAGGAAACCTTGGCACCATTGCCCCAGTGCCACAGCGCGCTCGCTCAAGGCCGCATCGTCGTTGGGCAATAACAGCACCACGGTGACGTCATTACTGGTCAGTTCGCCCTTGACCATTTCCTGCAGGCCGATCAGCGCTTGACGCACCGTATCTTCCGGCGCGGCGCCGAGCAGTTCGGCGGCATCCACCAGCCAAGAGTCGATCTCAAAGCCGGCGCCAGCGCAACTCCGGCCGAGCAGCAGGCCGTGCAATTCAGCAGGGGAAATGGTGTGACCGCTGCTGGCAAGCAGGGCAGAAAAAGCGGAATACGGCGAATTCGAAGTTGGCATAGATAACTAGGCGCAAAGCTGCGCAATCACTAGAATGGAGGCCCTGTATCCTAGCATCGGCAAGGGTACCAAGACTATTCATGCGGCTCGACGGGCACGTACCATTTGCACCTCGGCCCCGGCAATCACCACCTGTGATCCTGGGGTGAACTGCATCAACCCCACGTATAGACAGAGCAAAACCGGCACGTTGTCGCACCCTGTGGCGCCCATTACTGTCGAAGATGGCATAAAGACGCTATTTTCACCTGCCAGCCCATTCACCACGCATGAGTAGAGAACCATGGAAGACGTCGACCTGCAGGCGCTTACGACCAAGTTGGACTTGCTGATCCAGCGGGCCGAGGAGCTCAAGGCGCACAACCGACAGCTTCTGAAAAGCGAAAAGGCTTGGCGCGAAGAACGTGCCCACTTAATTGAAAAGAACGAAATGGCCCGGCATAAGGTCGAATCCATGATTTCGCGCCTTAAGGCCTTGGAGCAGGATTAATGACTCAGTCGAACACCTTGACCGTCCAGATCATGGACAAAGAATATTGCATCGCTTGCCCGAGCGATGAACGCAGCAATCTGGAAAACGCCGCGCGCTATCTGGATGGCAAGATGCGCGAGATCCGCTTAAGCGGCAAAGTTATTGGCGCTGACCGTGTTGCCGTGATGGCCGCGCTGAATATCACCCATGACCTGCTACACAAACAGCAACACCTTGACCAGCAGGCCGGCAGCAACCGTGAGCAGCTGCGCAGCCTGCTTAATCGTGTCGACAGCGCGCTGGCTAAGGACGCCGATGAGTAAGGCAGCTGATTGCATGCCCGCGCTTTGCGGTATACTGGTCCCGCTCCCTGAAGTGTGCGCCAGTTGGTGATGTCCCTGAGCCGATTCGCACAACCCTGGGGGTTGCAAGTTGAAACTGGTGTGCATGTCCGCTCGACGGAAAGCCTTAAAGTTTCCTGCAACCTCCACCTTGAACTTTCGGGTTCAAGGGCCAAGCCGACAGCGGCACGTCGGGGAGTCATCTTTACCGACCGGTTGCCCGTCCGTGGCAACTGTTCCAGCAATACCCCATGCTTGATCTAACAACCCTTAGCCGTGTGCAACTGCGCCGCCACCTGCGTACGCAACGCCGCGCACTCAGCCGTCACGCCCAACGCCAAGCCGCCCAAGGTGTGTACAAACAACTGGCGCAGCACCCGCTGTTTCGCCGCGCGCGGCACATCGCCCTGTACTTAGCCAACGATGGTGAGATCGACCCACGCCTCCTCCTGCAGGCGGCGCAGCACCGCGGCAAAGCGACTTATTTGCCGGTGCTCAGCCCTTGGCCGCGGAGCAAAATGGTCTTTCAACGCATCCGCCCGGGCGAAGCCATGTACAAAAATCGCTTTGGCATCTTTGAACCCCGGCGCAACAGCAAACAACAACGCAAGGTATGGACACTGGACGTGCTCTTGCTGCCGCTGGTCGGTTTCGATCGCCACGGTGGACGGCTGGGTATGGGCGGTGGGTTTTACGACCGCAGCCTGGCGTATCGCCGCCTGCGCAAAAATGGGCACAAGCCGACACTGCTGGGCCTGGCCCATGAATGTCAGCAGGTTGAAAAACTGAACATGGCCCGTTGGGATGTACCCCTGCAAGGCACCGTGACCAATAAGGCGTGGTATTAACCCGCGAAGAAGGCACCGCGTCCCTGCGGTACAGCGCCGGTTCAGCGCGCCACGTTCGGCTGCGTAACCGGCACGGGTTGGCGGTCCCACAGGCTCTGGGTGTAACCAGTGGTTACCATGCCCAAGCTGAACAGAATCACCAATACCCACAACACATCAGGTTTACGTTTCATCGAATGCCTCCCCCTTCAAGGCATAGCGCGCGGTGTATCCGCGGCAATTATTGTTATAGGTCCAGCAACGGCGGCCGTCCGCACAGCCCATTTGCCCATGCAGTTGCATAGCAAAACGGCGCAGACGAGCGAAGCCCGGCAAAGGACCAGAACCCAAGAGCAAAGTTCATGCCTTATTGGTTAATGAAGTCGGAACCCGACGAGCTATCGATCCGCGACCTGCAACGTCTTGAGCAAACCCGCTGGGATGGCGTGCGCAATTACCAAGCGCGAAACTTCCTGCGCAGCATGCAAGCCGGGGATTTATTTTTCTTTTACCACTCCAGTTGCCCCGAGCCAGGAATTGCCGGCATTGGCCGTATTACCACGCCACAATACCCCGACCCCACGGCGCTTGCGCCTGACAGCCACTATTTCGACGCCAAGGCCAGTGCCGACAAAAACCCGTGGAGTGCAGTCGATGTGGCGTTTGCCGAAGCGTTCAAACGCATCATTCCTCTGGCGCAGCTGAAAAGCCAAAGTGCCTTGGTGGATTTACCACTGGTACAAAAAGGCAGCCGCCTCTCGGTCATGCCGGTAAGCGCTGAGCACTGGAACGCGATCCTTGCCTTGCGCTAATGCGCCGCGCACTGAATCGGGGCGGCTAACTTCTAGCGAGCCATGCTGTCAAAGGCATGCGCCCAGTAAACGCTCATAACGGCAGAGCCTCTTGACCCACATCAACAGCCTCCGCCCGGTCAGGCAGCACAATGGCGTCGCCTGACCCGCCCGCCAACGTCGACTGCCACACACCCTGTAGCGTATAGATCGCTCACCGACATCTCCGTCTCTGTGCCCATGGATGAACTGCTAATGAGCAACAAGTGGCTTTACCCCACCCTCGGTGTTGCCACCTTGGCAATCATCGCCGGCTTGCTCTGGTACGAACTGCGCCCCACGGGTTTGGCCGAAGGCTTTGCCAGCGGCAACGGCCGAATTGAGGCGACCGACGTCGATGTAGCCAGCAAGTTGCCCGGACGCATCGCCAGTATCGAGGCCGAGGAAGGCCAATTCGTCCAGCAGGGGCAGATCATTGCCCGCATGGACACGCAGGTGCTTGAAGCGCAACTCGCCCAAGCGCAGGCACAAATGCGCCAAGCGCAGAACAGTCAGCTCACCGCCAGCGCCCAAGTGCGCCTGCGCGAGAGTGAGAAAATCACGGCGCAAGCAATTGTCCGCCAGCGTCAGGCAGAGGTCAGCGCGGCGCAAAAGCGCCACGCCCGCAGCGCCATCCTAGTTAAACGCAATGCCATGGCCCAGCAGCAGCTGGACGATGACCTCGCCCGCCTGCAAAGCACTCAGGCCGCCCTGGCCGCTGCTCAATCGCAAGTGATCTCGGCTGAAGCAGGCATCGCTGCTGCACAATCACAGGTGATCGAGGCGCAGTCTGCCGTGGAAGCCACCCAAGCCAGCGTTGCCCGTTTGCAGATTGATATTGAGGACAGCCAGCTCAAAGCGCCACGCGGTGGCCGTGTGCAATACCGCATTGCCGAGCCCGGCGAGGTGATCGGCGCGGGCGGCAAGGTGCTTAACCTGGTCGACCTGAGCGATGTGTACATGACCTTCTTCCTGCCCGAGCAGCAGGCCGGCCGAGTCGCCTTAGGCGCTGAAGTGCGCTTGGTGATAGACGCCATATCGCAGTATGTAATTCCAGCGCAGGTCAGTTATGTCGCCAGCGTCGCCCAGTTCACCCCTAAAACGGTGGAAACCGCCAGCGAGCGGGAAAAACTGATGTTCCGGGTTAAAGCACGGCTTGATCCAGAACTGCTGCAGCGCCACCTCAAGCAAGTTAAAACTGGCGTTCCCGGCGTGGCTTACCTGCGCCTCGACCCACAGGTCGAATGGCCTGAAGAACTGGCGATCAAGGTTCCGCAGTGAGCGCGGTCGCGGCGACCGTCGCGCAGCTGCATGACGTCAGCCTGCAGTACGGTAAAATCTGCGCCCTGGATGCGATCAGCTTAGAAATCCCAGCGCAACGCATGGTCGGTTTGATCGGCCCGGATGGCGTCGGCAAGTCCGGCTTGCTGGCGCTCATTGCCGGCGCACGGAAAATCCAGAGCGGGCAAATCGAGGTGCTCGGTGGCGACATGGCCAGCCGCAAGCACCGCCGGCAGGTGTGCCCGCAGATTGCCTACATGCCCCAAGGGCTGGGTAAGAATCTCTACCCAACGCTCTCGGTCATCGAGAACTTGGACTTCTTCGGTCGCCTGTTTGGCCAAGCCGACGCTGAGCGCAAAACTCGCATTGATGAGCTGCTGCGTAGCACCGGCTTGAGCCCGTTTGGTGAGCGGCCGGCCGGCAAGCTGTCCGGCGGTATGAAGCAAAAACTCGGGCTGTGCTGCGCACTGATTCACGACCCTGATTTGTTGATCCTTGATGAGCCCACCACCGGCGTCGATCCGCTATCACGCAACCAGTTCTGGGCGTTGATCGAGCGCATCCGCACCCAACGCCCAAACATGAGCGTGCTGGTGGCCACCGCTTACATGGAAGAAGCCGAGCGCTTTGACCATCTGATCGCCATGGATGAAGGCGCCGTACTGGCCACCGGCAGCCCGACTGAACTGCTGGCCAAGACTGAATGCGAGAACTTAGAGCAAGCGTTTATCGCCTTGCTGCCAGAAGCCAAGCGCAGCGGGCACACGACGTTAGTCATCCCACCGCGCCCGAGCGGGCACCAAGAAGTTGCCATTGAAGCCCGTGGCCTGACGATGCGCTTTGGCGATTTTGTCGCCGTTGATAACGCTGATTTCCGTATCGAGCGCGGCGAGATTTTCGGCTTTCTGGGTTCCAACGGCTGCGGCAAAACCACCACCATGAAAATGCTCACCGGTTTGCTCGCCGCCAGCGAAGGTGAAGCCCTGCTGTTCGGCCAAACGGTGGACGCCAAGGACATGGCTACGCGCAAGCGGGTTGGCTATATGTCGCAATCATTCTCGCTTTACAGTGAACTGAGCGTGCGCCAGAACTTAGTGCTGCACGCGCAATTGTTTCACGTGCCAACCGAGGACATCGCCGCACGGGTGAAGACAATGGCTGAGCGCTTCAGCCTTGGTAGCGTCATGGAGCAGCTGCCCGAGCGCCTGCCGCTGGGTATTCGCCAGCGCTTATCGCTGGCGGTGGCGATGATCCATCAGCCGGAAATTCTTATCCTCGATGAGCCCACCTCAGGCGTCGACCCGATTGCTCGCGATGTGTTTTGGCAGCTGATGCTCAACCTGTCGCGTAATGACGGCGTGACTATTTTCATCTCCACCCATTTTATGAACGAGGCGCTGCGCTGCGACCGCATCTCCTTGATGCATGCCGGCAAGGTGCTGGACAGCGGCACGCCTAAAGAGCTGATGGCTAAGCGCGACCTGCCGACCTTAGAGGCAACCTTCGTTGCCTACCTGCAAGATGCCGTCGGCGAACCTGAGCAACCGCCTGCAGCCGAGGCCAACGCCGCCACGCCTGAGCAGGCAGCGGGCTCGGCGAAACGTAAACGCTTTAGCCTGCTACGCCTATTCAGCTACACCCGCCGGGAAACGCTGGAACTGCGCCGTGACCCGATTCGCGGCAGCATGGCCTTACTCGGCAGTTTGCTGTTGCTGTTTATTATCGGCTACGGCATCAGCCTGGACGTCGAAGACCTTACTTATGCGGTGCTCGACCGCGACCAGACCACCACCAGCCAAACCTACGCCCTGAACCTGGCCGGTTCGCGCTACTTTCTTGAGCAACCGCCTCTGCATAATTACGACGAATTAGAGCGACGTATGCGCAGCGGCGAGATCAGCCTAGCGGTGGAAATCCCACCTAATTATGGCCGCGACCTGAAGCGTGGCGCCGTGCCGCAGATTGGTATGTGGCTGGACGGTGCCATGCCGATGCGCGCCGAAACCATCAAAGGCTATGTGATGGGCCTGCATGCCAGCTACTTGCAGGAATTAGCCCGCAAAAACAGCGCTTCCAGCAAAAGCAGCCTGCCGACGCTTGAGGTGCGCTACCGCTATAACCCCGACGTTGAAAGCCTTAACGCCATGGTGCCAGCGGTCATTCCGCTGCTACTGATGCTGATTCCGGCCATGCTCACGGCCCTTGGCGTAGTCCGTGAAAAAGAGCTGGGCTCGATCATCAACCTCTATGTCACACCGGTCACCCGGCTGGAGTTTTTGCTCGGCAAGCAACTGCCCTATATCGCGTTGGGCATGCTCAATTTCATTTTGTTGGTGATCGCCGCCGTCTTTGTCTTTGACGTGCCGCTCAAGGGCAGCCTGCTGGCTCTGCTGACCGGCGGCTTGCTGTACATCAGCTGCGCCACCGCCATGGGTCTGCTGATGTCGACCTTTACTCGCAGCCAGATCGCGGCGGTATTCGGCACCGCTATTGTCACCCTGATTCCGGCCATACAATTCTCTGGGCTGATCTACCCAGTGGCATCACTGGAAGGCTTTGGCCGGGTGGTTGGCCAGCTGTACCCGACGTCGCATTTTCTGATTATCAGCCGCGGGGTATTTTCCAAAGCGCTGGGCTTTAGTGAGCTGTACGGTTATTTCATCCCCCTGCTGATCACTATTCCGCTCTTGCTGGCGCTGTGCACCGGCCTGCTGAAGAAACAGGAGGCTTGATATGGAACAGCTCGCCAATATTTTCCATTTAGGGCTCAAGGAGCTACGCAGTCTGCAGCGTGACCCGGCGTTGCTCTTACTGATTCTTTGGGCCTTTACCCTTGGCATCGTCACGGCCGCCACCAGCATGCCGGAGAGCCTGCACAATGCTTCGATTGCTGTGGTCGATGAAGATCAATCACCGCTTTCTGCACGCTTGATTGATGCCTTTCAGCCGCCCTTTTTCCGCCCGCCGCAGCGCATCCAACTGAGTGACATGGATTACGGCATGGACTCCGGGCAATACACCTTCACCCTGAACATCCCACCAGACTTCCAGCGTGATGTGCTCGCCGGACGCAGCCCGGCGATCCAGCTCAACGTCGACGCCACTCAAGTGAGCATGGCCTTTACCGGTGCGGGTTATATCCAAGCCATCGGCGCCGAGGAAGTCAGTGCGTTTTTGCGTAATTACCGGGCTGATCTGCCACAACAGGCGGAGCTGGCCGTGCGCGTAGCCTTCAACCCGAACCTGACGCGCAGCTGGTTCGGCTCGGTGATGGAGGTGATTAACCAGATCACCATGCTGTCGATCATTCTCACTGGCGCCGCGCTGATCCGTGAGCGTGAGCACGGCACCATTGAGCACTTGCTGGTGATGCCGGTCACGCCGCCGGAGATCATGCTGGCCAAGGTCTGGTCGATGGGGTTGGTGGTGTTGGTGGCCACCGCGCTGTCGCTGCTGCTGGTGGTAGAGGGTTGGTTGCAGGTACCGATTGCCGGCTCGCTGCCGCTGTTCTTGTGCGGCGCGCTGCTGCACTTATTCGCCACCACCTCGATGGGGATTTTTTTCGGCACCATTGCCCGCTCGATGCCGCAGTTGGGCCTGCTGATTATTCTGGTGCTGATCCCGCTGCAGATTCTTTCGGGCGGCACCACACCGCGCGAAAGCATGCCTGAGCTGGTGCAGCAAATCATGCTGCTGGCACCGACCACGCACTTCGTCGCCTTGGCCCAGGCCATTCTTTACCGTGGCGCGGGGTTCGCCACTGTCTGGCCGCAGTTCTTAGCGATTATCGCCATCGGTGCGTTATTTTTTGCGGGCGCGCTGCTGCGCTTTCGCAAAACCCTGGCACAGATGGCGTAAGCGCTTACTGAATAATCAGGTTGTTGAACAGCAGGTCTTCCACCAGCGGCTTGCCTTCTTCCTGGGTCAGTACGTCTTGCACCTGCTTGAGTGCTTCAGCGCGCAGCGTCTCCCGCGCGCCAGCAGCAGCCATGCCCGCCTCCGTTTGCTGGGAAAACAACATCACCAACTGGTTACGGATCAACGGTTCGTGGTGCTTAACCATGGCCTCAACGTCGGCACCCGTAACCCTTAGGGACAGATCAGCCTTGAAGAACTTAAGCTTGGGCCCGTCGCCAAAATTACCCACCAGCGCCGGAACGAGGGTGACATAGGACACCACGGGCGCAGCAGCCCCTTCGCCCTCCGTCACCTCCTCGCTCTCCGAGGCGTGCGCCATTAAGGGCAGGGAGAGAGCCAACAACAATGCAATCCATACTTTCACAGGCAACATCCTCAAGAGTTCAGCCCCTAGCATAGCCACACTCAGGCGGCGGCCCAAGCCCCAGGCTTATGCACGACCATCAGGCGCAGGCATGCTCATTGACCGGGCACCCCTCGCACCTACACTGCAAGGCTATCAACCGCAGAGGAAAGCCCGATGAAAGCCGTGCTGTGCAAAGCCTTCGGCCCCGCCGAAACCCTGGTACTGGAAGAAATCGCCAGCCCCGAAGCGAAGAAGAATGAAGTGTTGCTGGAAGTGCATGCCGCCGGGGTCAACTTTCCCGACACGCTGATCATCGAAGGCAAGTACCAGTTCAAGCCGCCATTTCCCTTCTCCCCAGGCGGCGAAGCGGCGGGCGTGATCAAAGCGGTCGGCGAGAAAGTCAGCCATTTAAACGTTGGCGACCGGGTCATGGCCCTGACCGGCTGGGGCAGTTTTGCTGAGGAAGTGGCCGTGCCCGGCTACAACGTCATGCCCGTACCTGCGAGTATGGACTTTGCCAGCGCCGCCGCTTTTGGCATGACCTACGGCACCTCAATGCACGCCCTTAAGCAGCGCGCCAACCTTCAGCCCGGGGAAACCCTGCTGGTGCTCGGTGCCTCCGGCGGTGTTGGCTTGGCTGCTGTGGAAATCGGCAAAGCCATGGGCGCCAAAGTAATCGCGGCCGCCAGCAGCGCCGAGAAACTTGAAGTGGCCAAAGCCGCCGGCGCTGATGAGCTGATCAACTACAGCGAAAGTAACCTGAAAGACGAAGTCAAACGCCTCACCGGTGGCCAAGGTGCGGACGTAATTTACGACCCCGTTGGCGGTGATATGTTTGATGCCGCCATCCGCAGCATCGCCTGGAACGGCCGTTTGCTGGTGGTGGGTTTTGCCAGCGGCCGCATACCAGAACTGCCCGTCAACCTGGCGTTGCTCAAGGGCGCGGCAGTCGTCGGCGTATTCTGGGGCGCGTTTGCACAACGCCAACCGCAAGACAACGCCGCTAACTTCCAGCAGCTATTTGCATGGCATGGCGAAGGCAAACTCAAGCCACTGGTCTCGCAGACCTTCCCGCTGGCGCAAGCCGCCGACGCCATCAACATGCTCGGCCAGCGTAAGGCTGTAGGTAAGGTTGTGGTTCAAGTGCGCTAAGCCCTAGATAGAAAGCGCTGGCCATCTGTTAACGCCGATGGCTGGCGCTTCGCTCAACCTGCGTTGCTCGACACCAATGCAAACAATAAGGCCGCCCTGCGAGGGCGGCCTTATTCGTTACCCTCAACTCAATCGCGAGGCGCGTAGGCGAATACGTCAGCGCGCATTTGATGGGCATCCATGCCCGCGTCGACCAAGGCATCCAACGTGGCATACACCATCGCGGGTGAACCGCTGGCATAGATGTGCAACGCGTTAAGGTCACTAAAGTCTTCACGCACCGCCTCGTGTAACAGGCCGCAACGACCCTGCCAGCCGCACTGGTCACTGACCACTTGATGCAAAAACAAGTTAGGCACCTGCTGCCATTGCGCCCAGTGCTGCAGTTGGTAAAAGTCTTCAGGGCGGCGCGCGCCCCAATACAGGTGCACCGGATGGGCAAAGCCACTGGCACGACAGTGCTCAATCAAACTGTGCATCTGCGCCATGCCTGTGCCGGCTGCAATCAATACCAGCGGCCCATCCGGCAACTCGGCCAGATGGGTATCGCCGAACGGCAGTTTGATGCGCACTAAACCGGTGCTGCGTAACTTCGCGATCAGGGCGACGGTGTGCTCATCGCGGGCCAGCACATGCAACTCTAACTCGCGACCGCAATGCGGGGCCGAAGCCAACGAGAAGGCGGCGTAATCATCACCCTCACGCTGCAGCAACAGGTATTGCCCGGCGTGATAGCGCGGCAGCTTGCCTGCAGGGGCGCTCAAGCGCAGGCGAAATACATCGCCGCCAAGCTCGTCACAGGCGCTTAGCTGGCAAACCAACTCACAGACAGGCAGCTCACCGGGGACCAATACGCCGTCCCAATGCAGCACGCAGTCTTGCAGCGGCTCGGCCAAACAGGTGAACAGCTCGCCATGACACAGTTCAACGCCGTTCTGCTGCACGCGGCCCTCGACCAGCAGTGCTGCGCAAATATGGCAATTGCCATTGCGGCAGCTCTGCGGGCAGTCGTAACCCAACCGCCGCGCAGCATCGAGAATGCGCTCGTGGGGCTGTACTTCAAGCACGGCGCCTGAAGGTTTCAGGGTGACTTTCATCAATCAATTCCCAACTCAGACCACAGCGCATCAACGCGCTGCTTGACCGCGTCATCCTGAACGATCGCACGCCCCCATTCACGGCTGGTTTCGCCTGGCCACTTATTGGTGGCATCCAGGCCCATCTTGCTGCCCAGCCCCGAGATGGGCGATGCGAAGTCCAGGTAATCAATCGGCGTATTGTCGATCAGCACGGTGTCGCGCTTGGGGTCCATACGGGTGGTAATGGCCCAGATCACGTCGTTCCAGTCCCGTGCGTTAATGTCGTCGTCGGTAACAATAACGAACTTGGTGTACATAAACTGTCGCAAAAACGACCACACACCGAGCATTACGCGCTTGGCGTGACCGGGGTACTGCTTCTTGATGGTCACCACCGCCATGCGGTAGGAACATCCTTCTGGCGGCAGGTAGAAGTCGACGATCTCTGGGTATTGTTTCTGCAGAATCGGTACAAACACCTCGTTCAGCGCCACACCCAGAATCGCCGGCTCATCCGGTGGCCGGCCGGTGTACGTGCTGTGGTAGATCGGCTTTTGCCGACGGGTGATGCGTTCGACGGTAAACACCGGAAAGCTATCAACCTCGTTGTAATAGCCGGTGTGGTCGCCATACGGGCCTTCAGGGGCCGTCTCACCGGGATGAATCACCCCCTCAAGGACGATTTCAGCGCTGGCGGGAACTTGCAGATCGCTGCCGCGCGCCTTGACCAGCTCCGTGCGGTTACCGCGCAGCAGGCCGGCAAACGCGTACTCAGACAAGGTGTCAGGCACCGGCGTCACCGCACCGAGAATAGTGGCCGGATCAGCGCCCAGTGCCACGCACACCGGATAGGGACGATCCGGGTACTTCAGGCACCACTCGCGAAAATCCAAGGCGCCGCCACGGTGGCTGAGCCAGCGCATGATCAGCTTATTGCGGCCAATCACCTGCTGACGATAGATACCGAGGTTTTGCCGTTCTTTGTTCGGACCCTTGGTAATGGTCAAGCCCCAAGTAATCAGCGGCCCAACGTCACCCGGCCAGCAGGTCTGCACCGGCAGCTTGCCGAGGTCGACATCATCGCCCTCCTCAATCACCTCTTGGCATGGCGCGTCCTTGACCACTTTAGGTGCCATGGCCAGCACCTTGCGGAAGATGGGCAGCTTGCTCCACGCATCCTTCAAGCCCTTTGGCGGCTCAGGCTCTTTAAGAAAAGCCAGCAGCTTGCCGATTTCACGCAGCTCGCTGACTTCTTCCGCACCCATGCCCAAGGCTACCCGCTTAGGCGTGCCAAATAGGTTGCCGAGCACCGGCATGGCAAAGCCTGTAGGGTTTTCAAACAACAGCGCCGGTCCACCCTTGCGTAAGGTGCGGTCGCATATTTCGGTCATATCCAGCACAGGAGAAATCGGGGTGTGGATACGCTTGAGCTCACCACGCGCCTCAAGACCGCGGATAAAGTCGCGCAGGTCGCGATACTGCATGTTCATGCCTCGTGTTAGGCGAACCGGAATAGGGGGGGAGAAGTTTAGCGCTGAACTCGGTCTTTCAGAAGGGCAAGTCAATAGACAGGTGCACAAAAGCCGGGCTTACCCGGCTTTTGATTAGGCGCAAGGAGCGCCTTATTTACGCTTCATCAACTGAAAGAACTCTTCATTCGTCTTAGTTGCTTTCAACTTGTCGATCAGGAATTCGATGGCGGCAATTTCATCCATCGGGTGCAGCAACTTGCGCAAAATCCACATGCGCTGCAGTTCGTCTTCTGCGGTCAGCAGTTCTTCGCGACGGGTACCGGCGCGGTTGATGTTGATCGCCGGGAACACACGCTTCTCAGCTATACGACGGTCCAGCGGCAGTTCCATGTTGCCCGTGCCTTTGAACTCTTCGTAGATCACTTCATCCATCTTCGAGCCGGTTTCCACCAGCGCGGTGGCGATGATGGTCAGCGAACCGCCTTCTTCGATGTTTCGTGCGGCACCGAAGAAGCGTTTCGGCTTCTCCAACGCGTGGGCGTCAACGCCACCGGTGAGCACCTTGCCGGAGCTTGGGATCACGGTGTTGTAAGCACGCGCCAGACGCGTGATGGAGTCGAGCAGGATGACCACATCTTTCTTGTGCTCAACCAGGCGCTTGGCCTTCTCAATAACCATTTCAGCCACTTGCACGTGGCGAGTTGGCGGCTCGTCGAAGGTCGACGCCACCACTTCGCCGCGCACGGTGCGCTGCATTTCGGTCACTTCTTCCGGGCGCTCATCGATCAGCAGAACAATCAAATGGCACTCGGGGTTGTTGCGCGCGATGTTGGCCGCGATGTTCTGCAGCATGATGGTCTTACCGGCTTTAGGCGGTGCAACGATCAGGCCGCGCTGGCCTTTACCGATCGGCGCACAGAGGTCAATCACTCGGCCGGTAATGTCTTCGGTGGAGCCGTTACCGGCTTCCATAATCAGACGCTTGGTGGGGAACAGCGGCGTCAGGTTTTCGAAGAGAATTTTGTTCTTGGCGTTTTCTGGGCGGTCATAGTTGATGGTGTCAACTTTGAGCAGCGCGAAATAACGCTCGCCTTCTTTCGGCGGGCGGATCTTGCCAACGATGGTGTCGCCCGTACGCAGGTTAAAGCGGCGGATCTGGCTCGGCGAGACGTAGATGTCATCGGGGCCAGCAAGGTACGAGGCATCCGCAGAGCGGAGAAAGCCGAAACCGTCCTGGAGAATCTCCAGCACGCCATCACCGGAGATTTCCTCACCGCTTTTGGCGTGTTTTTTCAACAGGGAGAAAATCACGTCCTGCTTGCGCGAACGGGCCATATTTTCCAGGCCCTGTTGTTCAGCGAGTTCCAGCAGTTCGGTAATCGGCTTTTGCTTGAGTTCGGTCAGATTCATAGGAATGACGTAATCATGAAGGAGGGGAAATAAGCTATTTAGCTTGGGAGCCCGCACCGCTGAGAAGACGAGTTGATCGTCTGCTTATGTATCGAAGGATTCGGATAGGAATGCGTCGGCGACGGCTTACGGGAGGCTGCATAGGAAATACAGCGAGGCCGAATGTAACACCGGTTTTATTCACACGTCCAGCGTCCAGGCAGAAAAAAGCCCCGCAATGTGCAGGGCTTCTAGTGCGAATGACCGCCTCAGCGCAGCTTAGATGTTGCTGTCGAGGAAGGCTGCCAACTGCGACTTAGACAATGCACCGACCTTGGTCGCTTCAACATTGCCATTCTTAAACAGCATCAGTGTTGGGATGCCGCGCACGCCGAACTTCGGTGGCGTGTCTTGGTTTTCATCAATGTTCAGCTTGCAGACTTTGAGTTTGCCTTGGTACGTCTGGGCGATCTCATCGAGCACCGGCGCGATCATCTTGCACGGGCCGCACCACTCAGCCCAGTAGTCGACCAGTACCGGCCCCTCGGCCTGCAGAACATCTTGGTCGAAGCTGGCGTCGCTGACATTGGTGATGAATTCGCTCATGGAAAGTCTCCGAGTTCGGAAGCAAAAGATGAACACATCATAGCCCGGCTTTCCCCACACAGGAAGGCGGCGGCAATTGAGCTTCTCTATGGTGTGGCCGCAAACACGTCGCACTGACGCTCAGGCTAAACGCCATTCGGACGACCGGTAAGGGCCGCACCAGCGCTGCATGCACCTCGATACGGCGGCCTTGGCCCGCGTATGCGGCATCAGTATGCGTTGGCGGGGCTTGGCTATCGTGGCACGATGACGGAGTTTTGCCTTGAGATGATTCTGTTATGCCGCATACCCCCGCCGAGTCTTTCCCTTTGATTGCAGCTATCGACCTGGGCTCCAACAGCTTCCATATGGTGCTGGCCAAAGCCGATCATGGCGAGATCCGCATCCTTGAACGCCTTGGCGACAAAGTGCAACTGGCTGCTGATATCGACGAGCAGCGCATGCTCAGCGAAGAGGCCATGCAGCGTGGGCTCGAGTGTTTACGCCGCTTTGCTCAGCTGACCGCCAACCTGCCAGACGGCGCAGTGCGCGTGGTCGGCACCAATGCGTTGCGTGAAGCGCGTAATCGCGGTGATTTTATCCGCCGCGCCGAAGAGATTCTTGGCCACCCAGTTGAGGTGATTTCCGGCCGTGAAGAGGCCCGGCTGATTTACCTTGGCGTCTCCCACAGTATTTCCGACACCCCCGGCAGGCGCCTTGTCGCCGATATTGGTGGTGGCAGCACGGAATTTATCATCGGCCAACGCTTCGAGCCGCTGCTGCGCGAAAGCCTGCAAATGGGCTGTGTGAGTTTTACCCAGCGCTTTTTCAAAGATGGCAAGATCACTGCGGCGCGCTATGCCCAGGCTTACACTGCAGCGCGTTTGGAGATCATGGGCATCGAACACGCCCTGCGCCGCCTCGGTTGGGAAGATGTGGTCGGCGCGTCCGGTACCATCAAGGCCATTGGTTTAAGCATCCAAGGTGCGGGACTGGGTAACGGCGAGGTCAACCCCGAGGGGCTGGCGTGGGTAAAACGCAAATTGTTTAAGATCGGCGATACTGAAAAGCTCGACTTAGAAGGCATCAAGCCCGACCGCCGCGGTATTTTCCCCGCCGGGCTGGCTATTCTCGAAGCGATTTTTGACGCTTGCGATATCCAGCGTATGAGCCACTCCGAAGGCGCGCTTCGCGAAGGTGTGCTGTTTGACCTGCTCGGGCGCCACCAGCATGAAGACGTGCGCGAACGCACCCTCAGCTCGTTGATGGAACGCTACCACGTCGACCTAGACCAGGCAGCACGCGTGGAAAGCAAAGCGCTTTCGGCGCTGGAAAAGGTGGCCGCCGATTGGCAACTGCAAGACGACTGGCACCGCGAGTTACTCCGGTGGGCGGCCAAGGTGCATGAAGTGGGCTTGGACATTGCCCACTACCAGTACCACAAGCACGGCGCCTATTTGGTCGAGCATTCGGATTTGTCCGGCTTCTCACGCCAAGACCAACAAATGCTCGCTCTGTTGGTGCGCGGTCATCGGCGCAACATTCCCAAAGATAAGTTCGCCGAGTTCGGCAGCGAAGGCATCAAGCTGATTCGCCTGTGCGTACTGCTGCGCTTTGCCATCTTGTTCCATCACATTCGCGGCACACAAGAGATGCCCTGCGTGCAGCTCATAGCCCGCGAGCAACGCTTGGAAATTCAATTCCCCGAAGGCTGGTTGCACAACAACCCGCTGACCCAGGCGGACTTTATCCAGGAAGCCGAGTGGCTCAAGCGTATCGGTATTGAACTGAGCGTAGGCTGACCCATGCGCCCTTCTTCCGTTTAACGGGAGAAGGGCGCGAGAGGGCTGCAGGTAACTTTTTATCGGGCGCTGATCACCGGCGCGGTGAGCTTTTCGAGCAGGCCGGCCTGCGCGCTGCGGGGGTTTTGGTTGCCGCTCGGGCTGCTGCGCAGGTAACGCCCATCCGATTGCAACACCCAGGCTTGGGTATTATCCGTCAGGTAGCTTTCCAGCTCCTTTTTAACCCGCAGAATCAGTTTTTTGCCTTCCACCGGGAAGCACGTTTCCACGCGCTTATCGAGGTTGCGCTCCATCCAGTCGGCACTCGACAGGTAGATCTGCTCTTCGCCGCCATTGAGGAAGTAAAACACCCGCGTGTGCTCCAAGAAGCGGCCGATGATCGAGCGCACCTGAATATTGTGCGAAACCCCAGCAATACCTGGACGCAGGCAGCACATGCCGCGCACCACCAGATCGATCTTCACCCCAGCCTGGCTGGCTTTGTACAGCGCGCGAATGATCTTGGCATCGGTCAGCGAATTGAACTTGGCCATGATATGCGCCGGCTTGCCTTCGGCGGCCGTTGCGGTTTCGCGGGCGATCATGTCGAGCAGGGTCTTTTTCAAGGTAAAGGGCGCATGCAGCAGTTTTTTCATGCGCAGGGTTTTACCCATGCCGATTAACTGGCTGAACAGTTTGGAGACGTCCTCGCCAAGCGCCACGTCAGCCGTGAGCAAGCTGTAATCGGTGTACAGCTTGGCGTTACCGGCATGGTAGTTACCGGTGCCCAAGTGCGCGTAACGGACGATATCGCCGTTCTCGCGGCGCAGGATCAGCATCATTTTGGCGTGAGTCTTAAAACCGACCACACCGTAAATCACCACCGCGCCGGCTGCTTGTAAGCGGCTGGCTAGGGCCAGATTGGACTCTTCATCGAACCGCGCACGCAGCTCGATGACCGCCGTGACTTCCTTGCCGTTACGCGCAGCATCCACCAGCGCATCAACAATTTCCGAGTTAGCCCCGGAGCGATACAGCGTCTGCTTGATCGCCAATACGTGCGGGTCTTTCGCCGCTTGACGCAGCAAGTCGACCACGGGTGTGAACGACTCAAAGGGGTGCAGCAAGAGGATGTCCTGCTTGCTGACCACGCTGAAAATATTCTCAGCGTTCTGCAGCAGCTTCGGAATAACGGGCGTGAACGGCGTGTATTGCAGCTCGGGATGGCTTTCCAGCCCGGTAATGCTGAACAGCCGAGTCAGGTTGACCGGCCCATTAACGCGGTACAACTCAGATTCAGTCAGGTTGAACTGCTTGAGCAGGTAATCCAACAGCGGCCGCGGGCACGAATCGACCACCTCCAAACGCACCGCATCACCATAGCGGCGGCTGAACAGCTCGCCACGCAGCGCGCGGGCCAGGTCTTCAACGTCTTCGGTGTCCACCGACAAGTCAGCATTGCGGGTCAGGCGGAACTGGTAACAACCCTTAACCTTCATGCCTTGGAACAGGTCGTCGGCGTGGGCGTGGATCATTGACGAGAGAAACACAAAATTGTCGCCCGGACCGCCGACATCCTCCGGCACCTTAATAATACGCGGTAGCAAGCGCGGCGCCGGGATGATGGCCAGACCGGAATCGCGACCGAAGGCATCGACACCTTCCAGCTCGACGATAAAATTCAAGCTCTTGTTCACCAGCAGCGGGAACGGGTGCGTTGGGTCGAGGCCAATTGGGGTGATGATCGGCGCGATCTCATCGCGAAAATAACGGCGTACCCACGCTTTGTGCTTAGCGGTCCAAAAGCGCCGACGGATAAAATTGACGTTGTGCTTGGCCAGCGCGGGGAACAGGGTGTCGTTAAGAATGGCGTACTGGCGGTCCACCTGCTCGTGCACCAACTCGGCAATTCGCGCCAACGCTTGATGAGGCTGAAGACCATCGGCACCGGCTTGCTCACGGGCGAAGTTGATCTGCTTCTTCAAGCCGGCCACACGGATTTCAAAGAATTCGTCGAGGTTGCTGGAGAAAATCAGCAGGAACTTCAGCCGCTCCAGCAACGGGTAGGACTCATCCAGCGCCTGTTCCAGCACGCGGATATTGAATTGCAGCTGCGACAGCTCGCGGTGGATATACAGGCTGCTGTCATCCAGGTTGTGCACCACCACAGGCGCCGCCGCAACCGGCGCGGGGGCCTCGATGACAGGTGCTTGCACGGCTACAACCTCATCGACGACCGGCTGGGCGTCTGCCAATTCAGGGGTACTGAGTCCTTCGGTGTTCATTGAAAAGTCCTGGAGGGGCTACTGCCCCTGTTTCAGTAGTTCTGCCGCGCGCACGGCGAAATAAGTCAGGATGCCATCAGCACCCGCACGTTTAAAGGCGGTCAGTGACTCAAGAATCACCGCTTCGCTTAACCAACCATTCTGGATAGCCGCCATATGCATGGCGTACTCACCGCTGACCTGATAGACAAAGGTCGGCACTTTGAATTCCGCTTTGACCCGGCAAAGAATATCCAGATAAGGCATGCCCGGCTTGACCATGACCATGTCCGCGCCTTCAGCCAAGTCGGCAGCGACTTCATGCAAGGCTTCGTCGCCATTGGCCGGGTCCATCTGGTAGCTGGCCTTGTTGGCTTTACCCAGATTGGCGGCCGAACCCACCGCATCGCGGAACGGGCCGTAGTAGGCGCTGGCGTACTTAGCCGAGTAGGCCATGATGCGCACGTTAGTGTGATCGGCAAGCTCCAGCGCCTCACGGATGGCCTGTATACGGCCATCCATCATGTCCGAGGGGGCCACCACCTGAGCACCGGCCGCGGCATGGGAAAGTGCCTGTTTGACCAAGGCGTCGACGGTGATGTCGTTCTGCACATAGCCGTCAGCATCGAGAATGCCGTCCTGGCCGTGGGTAGTGAATGGGTCCAACGCCACATCACTGATCACGCCCAGCTCAGGGAATTTCGCGCGCAGAGCACGGATAGCCCGTTGGGCGATGCCGTCCGTGTTCCACCCTTCTTCGCCCAGCAGGGATTTTTTCTCCAGCGGGGTTACCGGGAACAGCGCCAGCGCCGGAATGCCCAGCGCCACCCAATGTTCAGCCTCTTTTAGCAACAGGTCGATGGACAAGCGCTCAACGCCGGGCATTGAGGCAATCGGTTCGCGGCGGTTTTCGCCGTCAAGCACGAACACCGGCAGAATCAGGTCGTCAACACTCAGGCGATTTTCACGCACCAGACGCCGGGAAAAGTCATCCCGGCGATTGCGACGCAGGCGGGTGGCGGGAAACAGGCGATTGGCTGGGGTAAAACTCACGACGGACTCCGAAGCCCGTATTAACGGACGAGTATGACAGTTATAAGCGGGCATTATGACCAAAGTATGACAGCGCACCTACGCGCTGCAATCGCGCGGCGCATGCCTCGCCAGCATAACGCTGCAACTAGTACGAAGATATGTTGAACGCGCGCGGGCCAGGGCACTTTCTGCGCCCTGATGCGATCACGGTGGAGCAGGCCTGCGCCTGTCCACCGTGATGACGTTAGTCAGCTAACCCGAGGTTTTAGGCAGCTACGGCCGCCTGTCCGCGTGGCGCCCATAACAGGGCACCTAAGCTGAGCAGGCTGTAGCCCAGCAGCAATGCCCACAGCAGCGGCTGAGCCATAGTCAGCATACCCATTTGCAGCGCCAGCCAGACAGCGGGGACGTTGAGCAGCAACCGCAGCATCTCCAGGTGTCTGGCGTTGGCCCGGTTCTCCAGCCAAAAGCCTATCACGCACAAACCAAACGCCACCCAGCTCACGCCTAGCAGCGCCTGTCCCAGGCTTAGCTGCTCGCCCATGCCCATCAGCAGCGTACCGCCCGCGACATACAGGCTGAACTGCACGCCGGCATAGACTTTCTGCGCCACGCTCAGCGTTACGTCGAATTTGATGAACTGCGCGAGGTCCGGCTTGCTTTGCGGGTATTTGGCCGCCACATCGGCTGGCCGCCAGCCCGTGCGCATAAACCAGATGCGCAGCTTGTCCCACCAAGACTCAGCACGCACGGCGTCACGCCAAAGCGCCACATAAAACTGCGCATTCGCCCACAGCGGGTTCCAACTCGCCAGCGGCGTGGTCACACCGAAGATCACCGGCTGCTCATCCAGCTCCTCCTGAAAGGTACCGAACAACCGATCCCAGAGAATAAATACGCCGCCGTAATTGCGATCCATATACACAGCATTCTGCGCATGGTGCACACGGTGGTTGGAGGGGGTGATAAAGCACCATTCAAACCAGCCAAGCTTAGGGATGTGCCGGGTGTGCACCCAAAACTGATAGAGCAAGTTGAGTGCGGCCACCGTCAAAAACACCAACGGCGGCACTCCGGCTAGCGCCATGGGCAGGTAGAAAATCCAGCCAAAAATAAACCCGGTGCTGGTCTGCCGTAGCGCGGTGGACAGGTTGTAGTCCTCGCTCTGATGGTGCACCGAATGCGCGGCCCAGAGCACATTGCGCTCATGGCCCAGGCGGTGGTTCCAGTAGTAGCAAAAATCATAAAAAACAAAGGCAAATAGCCAAACCAACAAGCTGCTGGCCGACAACTCAAACAGCGCCAGTTGTTGCCAGGCAAAGGTGTAAATCAGCAGCCCGACCGCTTTGGTCAATAGGCCCACAGTGGTCGACAGCACGCCGGCACTGATGCTGTTGATGGCATCGGAGAAGCGATAGGTGCTCAGGCCACGCCAGCGGTCGAGCAGCAGCTCCAGCGCGATCAAAACAAGGAAAAACGGTACGGCGTAGAGGATGTAATTCATAGTTTCACCTGTTGCGGGGTGCCGCCATATCGCTGAGCAACGCTAACGGCTAGGATTGCTCAATTAATCCTAGCCCAGTCGCACACGCCCCTCGCGGCGCACCGTGCCAACCTAAGTGGCATATGGCGACAGTCCGCGGCCCGCAACGATCGCAAGCGCGGCGCCTTAGCTGAGTTAAAACGGGCTCAACGCAAACAACTTAAACCAATACGGCTGGTAATTCAGGAGAACTAAATGAACAAGAAAGTCGCGGTGATTCTGTCCGGCTGTGGCGTCTATGACGGTGCGGAAATCCATGAAAGTGTGATCACCCTGCTGCGTCTCGACCAGCGCGGCGCTCAGGTGCAGTGCTTCGCGCCCAACGTGGCGCAACTGCATGTGGTGGATCACTACAGCGGTGATGAAATGAACGAGACGCGCAATGTGCTGGTGGAGTCGGCGCGCATTGCCCGTGGCAATATCAAAGACGTCAAAGCACTGCACGTTGCTGACTTTGATGCGCTGATTATGCCCGGCGGCTTTGGCGTAGCCAAAAACCTCTCGGACTTCGCCATCAGCGGCGCCAACTGTACGGTGCAGCCGGATGTACTGAGCGCCGCGCAAGCCTTCCTCAAGGCGGGAAAACCGGTTGGGCTGATGTGCATCGCCCCGGCATTGGCAGCAAAAATCTTCGGCGCTGGCGTGATCTGCACCATCGGCAACGACCCCGAAACCGCCGCCACCCTGGTGCAGATGGGCGTGGAACACCATGAGTGCACCGTCAGCGAGATTGTCGAAGACGCCGAGCGCAAACTGGTGAGCACGCCCGCCTATATGGTTGCCCAATCAATCAGCGAAGCCGCTTCAGGCATCAATAAGCTGGTGGACCGAGTATTGGAGCTCAGCCACCCGGCATAAAGCACAGGTCTTTCAGCCGCCGATCTGGCCAAAATCAAGCCAAATCTGCCAATGCGCGCGGTACTCCAGCCGCGCCACTGGTCAGGCCGGTCGCAATGCGGCAGGTTGAACACCCTTTCAATCAGGCATAACTCCTCATGAGCAAACCACCCTTCGAGCTCACCGACGAGTTACAGCAAGCGGTCAGCAGCTTCTTCCAGCGCATCCCCTTTAACCAGATGCTCGGCATTGAGCTGGATGAACTCAGCACCCAGCGCGTGACCATGCACCTGCCGATGAAACCCGAGCTGATTGGCAACTTTATGCATGGCATCTTGCATGGCGGGGTTATTTCTTCACTGCTGGATGTGGCTGGCGGGGCCATGGCGCTGATCGGCGCATTCGACAAGCATCAACATCTGTCCAGCACCGAGCGCATGGCGCGGCTGTCTAAACTCGGCACCATTGACCTGCGCGTCGACTACCTGCGCCCAGGGCGCGGTGAACGCTTTACTGCCAGCGCAGTCTTGCTACGCAGCGGCAATAAAGTTGCCGTAGTACGCAGTGAATTGCACAGCGATAACGGCACCCTAGTCGCGGTCGGCACCGGTACTTATCTGTGCGGTTAAGGCTCAGGCTTGACGTAGCAGGCGGGTGAGAATCCGATCCAGTGAATTGGCAAACGCCTGCTTGTCGCGCTCGGCGTAAGGCGGTTGACCGCCGCCGACTTGGCCCGACTCGCGCAGCTCGGTAAACAAGTTGCGCACCGCCAGCTTGTCGCCCATGTTGCGTTCATCAAACTCACGGCCACGCGGATCAAGCACGGCCACGCCTTTCTTGACCAAGCGATCCGCCAGCGGCACGTCGCTACAAATCACCAACTCCCCCGGCAACGCATGCTCCACCAAGTAATCATCGGCAGCATCCGGCCCGCTGGGCACCACAATCAGGCGTACACAACTGTAGGTCGGCTTAACTTGCGCCTGGCCGGCCACCAAAAGCACCTCGAAACGTCGCTTTAACGCGAATTTGACCACCTGTTCCTTGGCGGCTTTGGGGCAAGCATCGGCATCAATCCAAACTCGCATGGCGCAGCGTTCTCCGTGAGCGTCAAAGCCGGCATGGTAAGCCATACCGGCAACGCCCGGCCGCTTAACCAGCCAAACGCCGACGCCCGACCCTCCAACTGCGACCGTAAAGCACGATAATCGCCACCAACGCGGTTGCTTGAGCAGCAAGACCGTAAGCGTCCGCATGAATCCCCAGCCAGTCGAACTCAAAAAACGCCACCGGCTGCGTATTGAGTATTCCCGCCTCCTGCAGAGCCGCTATGCCGTGACCGGCAAACACCACCGAAAGCGCACAGAGCAACACTGCGTTAGCGCCGAAGAAGGTGGCCAAAGGCAGCGTGCGCGAGCCGCGCAAAATGACCCACGCCAGCCCAAGCAGCAGCACCAGAGCCGCCGCCGCCCCCGCCAGAACCATGCCGTGGCCATGCGGGCCGGCCTGCAGCCAGAGGGTTTCGTAGAACAGGATGACTTCGAACAGCTCGCGGTACACCGAGAAGAACGCCAATACGGCGAAGCCGAAACGGCCCCCGTCGCCAACCAAACTGCTCTTGATGTAGCCCTGCCACGCGGCGGCATGCCGGCGATCATGCATCCATACGCCCAGCCACAGCACCATCACGCTGGCGAACAATGCCGTAGCGCCCTCGAGCAACTCACGCTGAGCGCCGCTGACATCAATCAGGTACGCCGCCAACGCCCAAGTGGCAACGCCTGCCAGCAAGGCCAGGCCCCAACCGAGATGCACGCTGCGCACCGCTTGCTGCTGGCCGGTATTGCGTAAGAACGCAAGAATGGCCGCCAGCACCAAGATCGTTTCAAGGCCTTCGCGCAGCAAAATCAGCAGACTGGAGAAAAAACTTAACGAACTCGACAGGCTGTCACTGTCGAGCAACGCGGCAGAAGTCGCCAGTTCGGCCTTGGCCTGCTCCAAGCGCTGCGCCACTTGCGGCACTGATAACGCATCCTGCAAAGCCTGCCGGTAGGCCATCAGCGCCCGTTCGGTGGTTTTACGTTGCACGGGGTCGAGGTTGTTCAACGCCCCCTCAACCAGCTCAAAACCCTCTAAATAGGCCGCTACCGAGAGGTCGTAGGCCTGTTCATGCTCACCCTCACGGTAAGCACTCAGGCTGCGCTCAAGCATCGCCTGCGTATGCCCAATCAACTGCTGCGGGTCGCGTTGCTGCACCGGCGGTTGTGCACGCTGAGCGCGAAAGCGTGCAGCAGAAGTGTCGCCTTGGGTAGCCACGACCTCAGCCGGCGTCATACCGGCCAACGCTGCTAGGCCGAATGGTTCACCTGGCGCAACAGATGTGGCACTAAACCCGGCGATATAACTGGCCAAATCCCAGCGCTGACGCTCATCCAGTTGGTCGGCATAGCCAGCCATATCGGTGCCGTTGATGCCTAAGCCGATGGTGTTGTAGAGGTCGTACAGGCTGAGCCGATTGAGACGCGCTGCATCACGCAAATTCGACGGCGGCGGCTGCAAACCGATACCTGCCGGCCCATCGCCCGCACCGCTGACGCCATGGCAAACACTGCAATGCTGGGCAAACAGCGGCGCGCCACGGCTTGGATCGGGAGTCATAGCCGGGGCTTGGTTGACGTCATAAGCTGTGGCCAGAGTGGCCGCCAGCTGACGCGCTTGCTGGGTGACCTGAATACCTTCCACGCGCTGCTCGATGCCTTGGCGCAGGCTGACCAACCCCTGCTGCAACTCGGCCTGTTGACGATGCGCCGGCAGCGCAACCACCAACCCTTGCAGTACAGTGAGAAACTCCAGCTGCTCGCGGTATTCGTCGGGGTCGATAACCTGCCCATTGGCCACGGTGGCTGGGTAATCAGCGCCCAAGTAGCCCAGCAGGTGCAGGGCTTGCGCAGCGCCCTCAATGGGTTCGGCCATAACAACCAAGCTGCACAGCGCCAATACGGGCAGCAGCAGCCAACTGAAGTAACGTGATGTAGAAGTCATATAGGAGCAGATCCCAAATACGAATGAATGACGATTTCATTGTCATCCTCTCACTGATTTTCCTCAACCATTGATCAAGCAAAGCCCGCGACGGATCGTCGCAATGCTGCAGGAGTAACCTGATGAGTTTTTCGCAACGCCTTGAAGAACCTGCATATGCCGTGGTGTGCGGTGCGAGCCGAGGCATCGGCCTGGCACTCACCGCACAGTTGCTGGCCCGCGCAGACATCGCTGAGGTGTGGGCGATTGCCCGGCACGCCAGCCAAGCACCCGAGCTGCTGGCGTTGGCCGCACAACATGGCCAGCGCTTGCACTGCTTGGATGTGGATGTGTGCGATGAGCAGGCGCTGGCCGAGCTGGCCAGCCAGCTGCGCGCGGCGATCCCGCGCCTGCACCTGCTGTTGTGCACGGTCGGGGTGCTGCAACAGGGTGCAGCTAAGGCCGAGAAAGGCTTGGCCCAGCTCAACCTGCAGGGTTTGCTGGCAACCTTTCAGGTCAACAGTTTTGCGCCAATCCTGCTGCTTAAACACCTGCTGCCGCTGTTACGCGGTCAACACCCGTGCACGGTGGCGGCGTTATCGGCACGGGTTGGCTCAATCAGCGATAACCGCCTCGGCGGCTGGTACAGCTACCGCGCCAGTAAGGCAGCGCTCAACCAATTGCTGCATACCGCGAGCATCGAACTGAGCCGTCTCAACCCCAACAGTTGCGTGCTCAGCCTGCACCCCGGCACCACCGATACAGAGCTGTCGAAACCTTTCCAAGGCAATGTGCCGGCGGCCCAGTTGTTCAGCCCCGGCTATGCCGCCGAGTGCTTATTGGCGCAGGTTGAGCGACATGGTCCCGAGCAAACCGGCACGTTCTGGGGCTGGGATGGGCAGCCAATCCCTTGGTAGCGTGAGCGGCAACTAAATCGGCGCGCGGCGCACACTGGCCAACAACGCCGCAGCACCGATGAACAATGCACCGAAAGTACGGTTCATTATCCGTTGCTGCCGGTGCGAGCGCAGTGCGCCAAGCACGCGCGACGCCAAGCCGGTGTAGCCGGCCATGACGATCAGGTCGACGCTGATCATGGTCACGCCCATCACCACATACTGCATCAGCAGCGGCGCCTGGGGATTGAGAAACTGTGGCAGCACCGCGAGCATAAAGACAATCGCCTTCGGGTTACTGAAGTTGACCAGGAAACCGCGCAGCACCAATGTCAACGGACGGCCGATAGGCCGTTCAGTTTGCGCCGTCATATCGCTGGGTAATGCCTGCCATTGGCGATAGCCGAGGTAGACCAAGTACAGCACGCCAAACCATTTGATCAGGCTAAAGGCCAGCTCCGAGGCGGCCAGAATCGCGCCGACGCCAGCCGCGACAATGACGATTTGCAAGGCTAAACCGAGCTGCAGGCCCAAGGCATTCCAATAACCGCGCAGAAAGCCGTACTGCAGCCCCGCCGACATCGAGGCTATCGCCCCAGCACCCGGGGATAGGCTGATGATCCAACAAGCGGCAAAGAATGCGAGCCAGGTTTCTGGTGCCATGGCATATACCTCAACAATTAATATAAAAAGGCCGCAGGGCAGTCACCGCGTATGGGTGAGGCATGCCTGCGGCTGAGTGGTTTAAGCCTGAGCACACCCTAGCACCCTGCTTACGTCTGCCTGCATCGAAGCGAGCAGACCGCCTGGGCCACCAATCAGTTATCGCGGGCTCGCTCAGGAGGTACATCGCCATTGCGCCAGCGGCGCACGGCTTTCTGAAAGAACAGGCTGTTAGGAATCTGCACCCACGCGCCGGGTGCATCGCCACTGAGGTCTTCAAGGGTGGTGTAAAACAGGTTAATCGCCACGACTCGCCCGCGCACGCCCGGCTTGTCAGCGCTCTCCAGCACTTCGACACAATCGCCGAGGCGAAACGGCCCCATGGCAAAAATCAGAAGCGCACAGAACATGTTGGACAACACGCTCCAGATCGCGAAAAAAGCGATCGCGGCCACGGCGGCAAACCCGGTGAGGGCTGTCCACAGCACTTGCGCGGAAACACCCAAGCGCTCCAGCACCAGCATAAAAGCGCTGCCCAAAATCAACCAACGCAGAGCGCCGCGCACTGGCATCAGTAACTCGGCAGGCAGCTGCGGGTAACGGTTACCGAGGCGGGTGATACTCCGGGTGAGAATGCGCTGAACCACCCAAGCCAGCAGCACAATCAGAACAATCTGACCGGTCCTCAGCAGCGGTTCGCGCCAAGCCATCAGCCATTCCAGCGTCGGCAAGGTGATGCTCAACTGGCAGCCTCCAGTTCAGCCTGCAAGGCTTCGAGGGTTTCCAGCGCAAGCATCCAGCGTTCTTCCAGATCGGCTTCACGAATTTTCAGCGCGGCCTGTTCAGCCAACGCCTCGCGCAGTTGGTCTTTCTGCGCGGCTTCGTAAATATCACTGCTGCCCAAGCGGGCTTCGACGGCAGCGAGTTTGCTATGCAACTGACCCAGTTCCTTCTCAAGCTTGTCGGCTTCGCGCTTGTGCGGGGCCAATTGCTGGCGCAGAGCGGCGGCGGCCTGACGCTGCACACGCTTGTCGGCTTTATCCGGGTTGCTTTCGCCACCACTGGTGGGCGCTTGCCGCGTGCGGTAATCCACCAGCCAGCGGGCGTAGTCTTCCAGATCACCGTCGAAGGGCTGAACCTGGCCATCCGCCACCAACAAAAACTCATCAGTCGTGCTTTTTAGCAGGTGACGGTCGTGAGACACCACCACCACAGCGCCGCTGAACTCCTGCAGAGCCATGGTCAGCGCCAGGCGCATTTCCAAGTCGAGGTGGTTGGTCGGCTCATCGAGCAGCAGCAAGTTAGGTTTACCCCAAGCGATCAAGGCCAGGGCCAGCCGGGCTTTCTCACCACCGGAGAAATTCAGCACGGGCTCATCACAACGCGGCCCGCGGAAGTCGAACCCACCGAGAAAGTCGCGCAGGGTCTGCTCACGCTCGCCCGGCGCTAAGCGCTGGAAGTGCAGCAGCGGGCTGGCCTTGTCATCCAGGGCGTCGAGCTGATGCTGAGCAAAATAGCCCACCACCAGGTTCTCGCCGCGCTGCAAACGGCCGCTGATCGGCTGTAAATCATTCGACAAATTTTTGATCAGCGTCGATTTGCCCGCGCCATTCGGCCCAAGCAACCCAATACGCGCGCCGGGGGCTAAATTGAGTTTGACCTTCTCCAGCACCACTTTTTCACCATAACCCAAACGACCTTCGCTCAGGTCCAGCAGTGGACTGGAGATTTTGTCGGCTTCGCGGAAGCTAAAATCGAAGGGCGAGTCGACATGCGCAGCGGACAGCTCTTCCATGCGTTCCAGCGCCTTGATCCGGCTCTGCGCCTGACGGGCTTTGGTGGCTTGAGCCTTGAAGCGGGCAATGTATTTTTCCATGTGCGCACGCTGCACTTGCTGCTTTTCATACGCCTGTTGTTGCTGCGCCAGTCGTTCGGCACGGGTGCGCTCAAAGGCCGAATAGCCGCCGCGATACAGGGTCAGCTTCTGCTGATCAAGGTGAGCCACGTGGTCGACCACCGCATCGAGGAAATCGCGGTCATGGGAAATCAGCAGCAACGTACCGGGGTAGTTCTTCAACCAGGTTTCCAGCCAGAGGATGGCATCCAAGTCGAGGTGGTTGGTTGGCTCATCAAGCAGCAGCAAGTCGGAGGGGCACATCAGCGCCTGCGCCAGGTTCAAGCGCATGCGCCAGCCCCCGGAAAAGTCGCCGACGCGGCGGTCCATCTGCGCACTGTCAAAGCCTAGGCCGGCGAGCAGCTTGCGCGCACGGGCGTCAGCACTGTAACCGTCGAGGGTATCGAGCTCGGTGTGCAAGCGCGCCACAGCTGATCCATCATGGGCAGCTTCGGCCACGGCCAAATCAGCCTGTACGCGGCGCAGTTGCAGGTCGCCATCGAGGACGTAGTCCACCGCCTGACGTTCAACTGCATCAATCTCTTGGCGCATGTGCGCCACACGCCAGTCGGCGGGGATCAGGCAATCACCCGCGTCCGCACTCAGCTCGCCACGAAACAGGGCAAACAGGCTGGATTTACCGGCACCATTGGCGCCGATGAGGCCGGCTTTATGGCCGGGGTGCAAGGTCATCTCAGCATCTTCTAGCAGACGCTGAGGACCACGCTGTAAAGTCAGGTTCAGAAGTCGGATCATAATGGCGGCGGAGTCTACCAGAGTCCCTTTAGAGAAACCCGGAATGCACCATGCCTACTGACTTGTGGCGATTCGCCGAAGCACTGTATCAAGACCCTGAGGTCGAGCAAGCCTGCCTGCAGCTGCAGACGCAAGGCGCTGACGTATGCCTACTGCTCTGCGCCGCTTGGCTGGAAACCCGGCAAGTCGCCTGCAACGATGACCGTATCACCGCCTTGCGCGACGTTACGCAATCGTGGCGACAGCAGGTGGTTGTGCCGCTGCGTCAATTACGCCAGAGCTGGCGTAATTCCGCGCAGAGTGATCAAGCGCTGGCAGCGCTGCGTGAACAGGTAAAGAAACTAGAACTTGAAGCTGAGCGGGAGCAACTGCAACGCCTGGCGAGGTGCACCCACAGCTGGCCTGACGGCGCAGCAAACGCCGCGTTGAATTGGCTGGAACGTTTAGCGCCTGAGCCAGGCTGCCGCGATGCACTGCATAGGCTGCGCATCGCGGCGACGACACCTTAGCGCTTAAGCCGCGCTAGTCGCGGTGCTGCTGTTGCTCACTTCGGCCACTGCCGGCTTGGCAACAACCGGCTTGGCTGCTGTCGCGTTAGCAGTAGGCTTAGCAGCCGCTTTTTTCACCACTGGTTTCGTTGCAGGTTTTGCTGCGGCCTTGTTCGCAGCAGGCGTGGCTGGCTTGCTCGCAGCAGGTTTGGCGCTGCTGGCTGCACCGGTCTTCTTCGGCGCAGGCTTTGCGGGTGCTTTGGCGGTTGGTGCTGCAGGCTTTGTAGCGGGTTTAGCCGGTGCCTTAGCAGCGACAGGCTTGGTCGCAGGCTTGACTGCAGTGGCCTTGGCTGAGCGGGTATCCAGCACTTTACTCACGGCGTCTTTGACTTTGCCGACACCCTGGGCCAGTTTCAGGCTTTCCTGTGCATCGCGCTTGAGCCCGGCAATATACGTGCGCGTCTCGCTCTGACGGTCCTTCAAGGTATCAAGTAGATGCTCCAACTCAGCCGCGGCTTCTTTAGCTTTGGCCTGGGCCTTGGCTTTGCCGGCAACGGCGGCATCTTCAATTTTGCTGCGCATCTTATGCAGTTTTTCTTGGGTCTTGCCACGTTGCTTTTCCAACTTGGCGAGCAGTGTTTCAGCATCCACCAACGCACGCGTGCAGGCATCTTCAAGATGCTCAAGCAGGCTGCTGGAAAGCTGCTGCAACAGGTGCAACGGCGTACTCACGGATTTCTTCTTTAGATTCTTTTTAGCTGACATGACGCGCCTCCTTACGAGTGAAGATGGCGCCATACTAGACCCCCTGCTACTCGCCTTGCCACCTTGCCGCACACGGCTGGCATAATCGGTGCTCTTTCGGCCGGAGAACATCCATGTCACGTCTCACCTTGCTGCTCCTTTGCCTGCTTATCCCCTTCGCTCAAGCCGATAATCACGCGCACGATCTGGCCTACAGCCTGGGGGTAAAACTGGGTGAGCGGCTGCGTGATGAAGTGCCTGATTTGGAGTTGCAAGCCCTGCTCGATGGCCTGCGCCAGGCTTATCGTGATGAACCCCTGGCCCTGGATGGCAAACGAATTGAACGTTTGTTGGCCGAGCACGAAGCGCGGCTGGATGAAGCACCCAAGCGCCTTGAAAAAGCTAAGTTAGCGGAGCAGGATTTTCTGGCCACGGAAAAAGCCAAAGCCGGCGTGCGCGTACTGAAAAATGGCGTGCTGGTGCAGGAACTGCGGCCCGGTAACGGCCGTAAACCTGGCGCTACAGACCGCATACAGGTGCGTTACGTAGGCTATCTGGCTGATGGTAGTCAGTTTGATGAAAGTCAGACGCCACAGTGGTTTCGCTTAGACAGCGTGATCGCCGGCTGGCGCAGTGCACTGCAAGAAATGCCGGTGGGCGCGCAGTGGCGCTTGGTGATTCCATCGGCTCAAGCCTATGGCGAAGAAGGCGCAGGGGACTTGATTGCGCCTTACTCGCCGCTGGTGTTCGAGCTGGAGTTGCTCGACACCAACGCGTAAACATCTCAGGCGGAGGGGACTGCTTGCTCTTGATGGGCGTTGTGCAACACTTCAATCAGGCAGTCTTCGAGCTCGAAGCGCTCATGCAGCAACTGACCCAAGTGTTTTACGTCATCAAGTAACGATGCTGAATCGTTGCAGTCGCCAGTGTCGCAGCGGTCGTTAAATGCCAATGCAACTTCCGTGATCGCGTCAATACGCGGGTAGATTTGCTTGGCTAACTCAAGACCACGCTCATCACCAAATGCCTTGGCTTCGCTGGTCAATTGCTCGTAGACCTCGAAGTGGCCAGCCGACACGTAGTCGACAAGGATTTCGCAAAACTGCTGCAGGGCATCTGCGCTGGGCGATGCTGCTGAGCCATTGATAGCGACATAAGCCTGCACCAGCTGGTTGCGCTCTTGCAGCCAACGGTCAATCAGCAGGTGGACCCCACCCCAACGTTCTTGGGCGTTCTGACAACTCTCAAGCATGATGACCTCTACTTCCCTATTGCTATTAGTGTTATTCGCCTGCACTGAGACAGTTTTTTGTCAGTTCATGCAAGGTCTGGGAAGACAGCCGTGAAACGGCAACTTTCCGGCGTACCGAAGCAGACTATTACCGCCGGCCTAAGCCTTCAAGGCAGCGGCGGAGTTACTTTCATACAAGCGTTTAACCGGTAATTATTCAGTAGCATCAACGGCAGTAGGCTTGTAGAAGCTCAAGGTGACCTGGCCAAGATCAATGCCCCACTTAGACATTTGCGCACGATTGAGCATGACTTGCCCATCCATCAAGAACATCCAGTCATCAAAATCAACCACATAGGTTGAGTCATCGACCTTCAAGCGCAACTTGTAACGCCAGTTCAGCGCGTTACCGGCGACATGACCGATAGCCTCACCGACGACATCATCGGCGGTGCCACGCCAACTACCATCAGCCTGTTTTATAAGAGTCCAGACACGACGCTCAGTGGTTCCATCACTGTAGGTGAAGCGCTCATCGAGCACGCCAACGTCGCCATCCCATGTGCCCGTCATGGTCACATGGAAACGCTTAACCACCTCCCCGGAACGGTTTTGGAACATGCCCCACGCTTGCATCTCGCCATTGAAGTAATCACTCAACTCCAAGCGCGGCTGCTCGCGGACATAATCATCAACCTTCGGGCCAGCGCAGCCGGCCAACAACGCCACCAGACAAAAAACCCATAACGCTCGCATAAACACCCCCGATAAGCAGTTAGATCAGATCGCCGCTGGCAAACCCTGTGTACACAGCCGTGGATCAAGCAGGCGCAGGCTTTCCTGATACAGGCTGTTACTGCGTTCTAGATCACCCAGTTGTACCAGCAGATGCGCCAGTTCAGTGCAGGTTTCAGGATGACGCTGGAAGGTCAGGCTGCTTTCTAAGTAACTTTGAGCCTTGCCCCACAGCTGGCTGTGCACGCACAGGCGCCCCAGCGTCAGCAGTAAGCCGGCGTCTTCTGGGTGCTGTTTCAGCCAGCCCTCGGCAGTTTGCAACTGGCGACCTAGATCACGCCCACGCAGCAAACCGTAGAGGCGCACCAGGGCGGTGTCGTAATGCTGTTTAAGGAAGTGCCGCAGCAGCTCTTCCGCCTCAGCCTCGGCACCCAGTAGACGCAGTTGCTCGGCATACACCGTAACCAAGACGGGTTCCTTATGCTGCGCAGCTGACATGGCCTGCCATGCCTGCTGCAATGAAGCCAGCGCTGGGACGGTATCGCTGCCCACCGGCTGCCCAGCCTGGAGCAAACGCCCTCGCCAAGCCTGACGCTCTAACTCGCTCAGCTCGGCATCACCCAGGGCTTTTTCTTTGCGCAGGTCAGGCAGCAAGCCGAGCAATGCCGACCAGTCGCTAGACTGCAGGTAAAGCTGCTGCAACTGGCGCAGCACCAAATGATGGTGCGGGTGACGCGAGCGCATGGCTTGCAGGGTGTCCAGTGCGTGTGCCGTCTGACCACGGGCCAGTTGCAGTTCGGCATGTAACAAAGCAATGGCCAGTTCCGCTTGCGGCTGACGATTAAGGGCCTGCTCAAGCAGGTCATCGCTGACGTCATATTGGCCCAAGTGATGCGCTGCGCGGGCCGCACCCAAGTAATAGCTCAACGGTTGCGGTGAACGAGTGGCTGCCTGCTGCAGATGACGCAAGGCTCGCGCCCAGCGACCTTCGGCCAGCTCAAGAAAGCCCTGCTCGGAGGCCGTGCGAACACGTCGGCGCTTGTGCAAGCGTGACCATGGATTTATCAGCCCCGCAGACGTCACCAGTAACCGCAGGCTCAACCGCAGCAGGTAAACCAGCAGCCAGAGCGCCAACACCACCACGACAAAGGCCCATAGGCTAGATTCGTAACGAAAACCCTGGAAGGCAATCAGCACATAGCCCTTGTGCTCAGCCAGCGGCGAGCCAAACAGCAGCACGCTGGCGACGCCGGCAACCACCGCCAAGATCAGCAGCAACCAATAGAGACGCTTCATTGCGGCGCCTCCTGCAATGAAGCCTCGATATCATCCGCTGGCGCAGCAGCAGGCTCAACGTCGCTTTGCTGCTGATTGCGCGCGGTTTGTTTGGCTTGGATATAAGCCTGCACAGCATTCAACGTCGGGCTGAGGTCGGGTGGCGTCACCGCAATCGGCTGCTCGGTCAGCTCATCAATGCGCGCGCGCAGGGCACGGCTGTTCGGGTTATCCGCATTGAAGTGCGCATCCAGCACCTCGCGGGCCTGCTGCAACGCCTGCCGGTAGACGGCGCTGTCTCCGTGCAGTGCACCCCATTGCGCCTGCTCCAGCGCGAGACTAAGAGCCAGACGCACCTGGGCGAGACTCTGGCCAGCCAAGGTTGGGCGGATCGTGCGATCGGCGTTGAACTCGATGCGCAGATATTCCGACAAGGTCTGTACGCCACGCTGCCACCACGTCGGCTCGGCCGCGCCATCGGTAGCCGCCAGCTCGCTCAGCACGTCACCTTCGTTGCTAAACCGTGGGGCGAGAGCATTTAGCTGCGCCGCCTGCTCACGCAAAGCGCCGAGCTGCAGAAACAACCCAGTACGGTCCGGGTTGGCTGTCGAGCGAAGCGCTTGCAGACTCTTGGCCAACTGCTCACGAGCGCTGAAAGCGGCGGGATCATCCTGCTCATGGAGGATTTCATCGGCAGCCTGCACCAACGCGGTGGCGCTGTTGATATCTTGCAGGGCGGACAGACGCAGGCTAGCCAGACGCAACAGATGTTCGGCCTCGGCCAATCGCCAGTCCTGACGGCTGGCCCCGAGCACCGTTTCCAGACGCTGATTCAACAGTTGCTGGTCACCCTGCAGCTGCATCAACAGGCGACGGCGAGTGTCTAACTCTTCGATGCTGGGCAGCTGATCCAGTCGCGTATCCAGCGTTCGCCCCACTTGAGCCAAGCTCTGCGCCTCGCGTTGAGCATCCTGCAGCAGGCTCACCTGCTGTTGGCTGCGGTCGTCCAGCGCCTTTATCTGCCAAAGTCCCCAACCACCGGCGCCGGCTCCTGCCGCCGCCACCAATAACGCCAGCAGCGCCAAACCATTACCGCGTGCCGCCGACTTGCCTGCAGGGGCTGCAGGCTTCGTCGCAGCCGCGTCTAGCGGCGCTGGGCCGGGCTCTTGGGGGGCTTGCTCTTTCGGAGTAGTTGCTTCGCTCACGTATCCATCCTTTGCGTCAGAGGTCGGGGGTAGGTTGCGTTTGCAACGCTGCCAGCAACGCCGCAGCACTCGCGCCACGGCAATCCACAATACATTGCGCACCCGCCGCACGGGCCATGTCGGCTACTCGCGGGCTGGGTACAAACAAGGGTAGCAGGGCCAGTTGCGCCCAAGCGTCGGCGGCCAGTTGACGCAAATGCACAAAGCCCTGCCCACTGCTGACCACCAGCGCGTTCAAGCGTTCAGCTTGAACGCGCTCCGCCAATGCCGCTGCCGGGTATTGCGGCAGCACGCGCCGATACAATGGCAGATAGTCGACCTGCACGCCTTGACCGCGCAAGTGTTCAGCCAGTAACTCCCGGCCACCTTCACCACGCACAATCAACACCCGTGGGTTATCGGCCAGCGCCAATGCCTGTTGAAACGGCGGTAACCCAAGCAGCGCTTCGCTGTCATCGGCGTGTTCGGGATAATGCACTTGCAGGCCATACTCGCGAAGAATCTGCCCGGTGGCTGAACCCACGCTGAACCAGGGTTGCTCGGTAGGCATCGGCAGTTGATAGCGCTGCAATAACCCGAGGCTCAGGCGGGCAGCGGGTTTGCTCACCACGATCACCGCGCAGTAGCGGCTCAAGTCGTTAAGCGTGGCGCGTTGCTCAGCTCGCTCGCTTAGGGGCTCGATGGCCAGCAGCGGCAGGCTGCTGCTGTAAATGCCCTGCTGGGCCAAGGTTGCGGCGAGCGCGGCTGACTCTTGAGTCGGCCGCGTCAGCAGCAAACGCCAGCTGCTCACTCGGCGCCGGCCTCGCTGTAGACAGATTGCAGAATAGCGGCGGCGCCCTGAGCCAGCAGCGCTTCAGCCACTTGCACGCCCAGCTGCTCAGCATCTGCGCTGTTGGCCCGCTGTTCGGCGCGCAGCAGTTGTGAACCATCTGGCTGACCGACCAAGCCACGCAGCCATAGCTGCTCGCCTTCGAGCACGGCATAGCACGCAATCGGCACTTGGCAGCCGCCATTCAGGTGCTTATTCAGCGCGCGCTCAGCAGTCACCCGCAACGCAGTATCGTGGTGGTGCAAAGGCGCCAGCAGGGCATGAATCTGGCTGTCGACACTGCGGCACTCGATGCCCACGGCACCCTGGCCGCCAGCCGGCAAGCTGTCTTCGGCACTGATTGAGGTGCGGATGCGCTCGGCAAACCCGAGGCGGATTAAGCCGGCGGCTGCAAGGATAATCGCGTCGTAATCGCCGGCATCCAGCTTGGCCAAGCGGGTGTTGACGTTGCCACGCAGAAACTGGATTTTCAGATCCGGCCGACGCGCCAGCAATTGCGCCTGTCGGCGCAGGCTGGAGGTGCCAACCACGCTGCCGGCCGGCAATGCATCAAGGCTGGCATAGGTGTTGGAGACAAAGGCATCGCGTGGGTCTTCGCGCTCGCAGATGCAATACAGACCTAAGCCTTCGGGGAAGTCCATCGGCACATCCTTCATCGAATGCACGGCGATGTCGGCCTGATTCTCCAGCAGCGCAGTTTCCAGCTCTTTAACAAACAGGCCCTTGCCGCCAATTTTCGCCAGCGGTGCATCCAGCAGCTTATCGCCGCGACTGACCATCGGCACCAGGATGACGCTAAGGCCAGGATGCGCCTGCTCTAGACGCGCTTTAACGTGTTCGGCCTGCCACAGGGCCAAGGCACTTTTACGGGTGGCAATGCGGATTTCACGAGACATGGGCAATTCCAGAAAACGAACTGCCGCGGATCATAACAGGCTGGCCCAGATCAGGCCTGCACCCGGCGTTATCCGGGTTGGCCGACAGGGCTAAAGGTGATGCATCAACTTGCGCACCCCGGCCACATGCCGACGGCTGACGATCAGCGCTTCCTCATTCATGCCCCTGAGAAATAACTGAAAATGCCCCAGCGGGGTGCGTTGCAGGCGCTCAATGCGTTCACGCGCCACCAGCGCGTTGCGGTGAATGCGCACAAAGCAATCGCCAAATTCGTCTTCCAGCGCCTTCAAGGGTTCGTCCAGCAACACTTCGCCGCCGGCGTGACGCAGGGTTACGTACTTATGATCGGCAATAAAATAAATCACCTGATCCAGCGGAATTAGCTCGATACCTTTGCGCGTGCGGGCACTGATGTGGCTGCGCGGGCCGCCGTTGCTGTCCAGCGCGGGGCGGGTCAAGGCGGCTAGTTGCACACGATTGGGCCGCTCAGCTTTTTTCAGCGCCGCACTCAGATTTTCTGCGCGAACCGGTTTGACCAGATAGCCCACTGCACTGACCTGAAAGGCTTCCAGGGCAAACTCATCATGGGCGGTGCAGAAAATCACTGCCGGCGGCGCCTCGCGCTCACACAACTTGGCCGCCACTTGCAGACCATCTAAGCCAGGCATCCGGATGTCCAGCAACACCACATCGGGTTTCAGGCTGTCGATCAGGCTCAAGGCTTCCTCGCCGTTGCAGGCAGAGGGTTCAAGTACGCAATAGCCCTCTAATTCGCCCACCATACGGCTTAGGCGTTCACGGGCCAGAGGTTCGTCATCGACAATCAGGACATTCATAATGCACGGGCTTCCTGCTTGGGTCTTGCACAAGGATAGCGTAGACACGTGAAGTGGCGACCGTCACGGCGCTCTACGCTGAGACTGGCCCGCGGCCCGAAAAGTGCCACTAATCGCGCATCAATATTGCTCAAGCCCTGATGCGTGCCACGGGATGGTGGCTGCTGGTCTAGTTGCTCATAGGGGTTGCTGACGCACAACTGGAATACTCCCTCGTTATAACTCGCCTCAACCCGCACCACGCCACCTTCAATACGCGGCTGTATGCCGTAGATCAAGGCGTTTTCCAGCAGCGGCTGCAGGGTCAGTTGTGGAATCGGCAGATCATCCGGCACCCCAGTGATCTCCCACTGCAACTGTAGACGTTCGCCGAGCCGATAGCGCTCAATCGACAAATATCGCTGCGCCAACTCCAACTCCTCGCACCAGGGCACCAAGCTACCCGGCTTAGCTAAGCTGGCGCGGAACAAATCAGAGAGATCCAGCACCGCCTGCTCAGCTTTATTAGGGTCAATCACCACCAAGCTGGCAATGCTGTTGAGGCTATTGAACAGAAAGTGCGGACGGATACGCGCTTGCAGCGACTCAATGCGCGCGCGCAACTCCGCTTGCTCCTGCTTACGCCATTGGCTTTGCAGGTAGAAGTAGCGCAGCAGCAGCGCCGACATGATCAAACTAATCAAGGCATGGCGCAGGTACAGATTGACCTCACCAGCACGCGGCAGCGGCCCGCCCAGCTCGTAATAGTCGGCAACTGCGGTACAGAGCAAGCTCAACGCAATCACAATCGCACAGCACAGCGCGCCGGCTGTAGCGGCACGCATACGCGCCATCAGGGGGCGCAAGCGGCACAGCACGGCGGCCGAGAGCAGCACGATCCACTGCACAAACAGTGACGTCAGCGCCAGACGCACCCAGTCAAAGCCCGGCAGCATGGGCTCGGACAACACCAGTACCAACACCAATAATTCGGCCAGCAAGACCATGCTCAGCAGGGCTTCTGGCTCGCACAGTTCAGGCACGAAGAAGTCATCAACCAGTGGCGGGTGTTTTTCTGATAACGCGCTTTTTAGTTTCATCGTCGCAGTTTCCGCGTGACCTGCCCCAGCAGCAAGACAGACCGCTGCCACCGGGCAAAATAAAGCACCGAAGTGCGCCTGCACGGATGAAACTGTGACCGGCGCAACATTGCCACGCCTAAGCCTAGCTGCTGCCCAAACAATGCGACGCGGCGAATTTGCTGGCCAGCCTGTTATTATCAGCACACCTTTCGTCTTGCTGGCCGCCCTGCGCGGCCAGCCCGTTTTAGCGCACCAGCCGAGCGAAGCCCATGAGCACTGAAAAAATCAACCAATCCTGGGGCGGCCGCTTTAGCGAGCCCGTCGATGCCTTTGTTGCCCGCTTTACCGCCTCCGTCGAATTCGACAAGCGCCTGTATCGCCACGACATCATGGGCTCCATCGCCCATGCCACCATGCTGGCCAAGGTGGGCGTACTGACCGACGCTGAGCGCGACAGCATCATCGATGGCCTGACGCAGATTCAGGGCGAGATCGAAGCTGGCCAGTTCGACTGGCGCGTCGACCTGGAAGATGTGCACATGAACATCGAAGCACGCCTGACCGACCGCATCGGCGTGACCGGCAAGAAGCTGCACACCGGCCGTAGCCGCAACGACCAGGTGGCGACTGATATTCGCCTGTGGCTGCGCGACGAAATCGACCTGATCCTCGGCGAAATCACCCGCCTGCAGCAGGGCCTGCTGGAACAGGCTGAGCGTGAAGCGGCAAGCATTATGCCCGGCTTCACCCACCTGCAAACCGCGCAGCCGGTGACCTTTGGCCACCATATGCTGGCCTGGTTTGAGATGCTCGCGCGCGATTACGAACGCTTGGTTGACTGCCGCAAGCGCACCAACCGTATTCCACTCGGCTCGGCCGCGCTGGCCGGCACCACTTACCCGATTCAGCGCGAAGTCACCGCCCAATTGCTGGGTTTCGACGCAGTCGGCGGCAACTCGCTGGACGGCGTATCGGATCGCGACTTCGCTATCGAATTCTGCGCTGCAGCCTCGATTGCCATGATGCACCTGTCGCGCTTCTCCGAAGAGCTGGTGCTGTGGACCAGCGCGCAGTTCCAGTTCATCGACCTGCCGGACCGTTTCTGCACCGGCAGCTCGATCATGCCGCAGAAGAAAAACCCCGACGTTCCTGAGTTGGTACGCGGCAAGACCGGCCGCGTATTCGGCGCCCTAATGGGCCTGCTGACCTTGATGAAAGGCCAGCCGCTGGCCTACAACAAAGACAATCAGGAAGACAAAGAGCCGCTGTTCGACGCCGCCGACACCCTGCGCGACAGCCTGCGCGCCTTTGCCGACATGATCCCGGCGATCAAACCCAAGCACGCGATCATGCGTGAAGCCGCATTGCGCGGTTTCTCCACCGCCACCGATCTGGCCGATTACCTAGTGCGCCGTGGCCTGCCATTTCGCGATTGCCACGAAATCGTCGGCCATGCAGTGAAGTACGGTGTTGAATCCGGCAAGGACCTGGCCGAGATGAGCCTCGACGAGCTGCGCCAATTCAGCGCGCAGATCGAACAAGACGTGTTCGCCGTACTGACCCTAGAAGGCTCGGTGAACGCCCGCGACCATATCGGCGGCACGGCACCCAATCAGGTGCGCGCCGCTGTCACGCGTGGTCGCGAGCTGCTGGCGACGCGCTGATTGTCAACGGACTAAGGGAAAAGGACGTCCCATGCTCGAGCTGTTGCTGCGCAGTTTGTTTGTCTTGGGGGAGGTCGTGCTGGAGCTGGTTTTCGGCTACCTCTTCTACGCCAGCGGCTGGCTGATGCTGCGCCTGCTGACGCTGGGCTGTTATCCGCGCCGGCCACTAAACGCGCCTGACCCGATGGACTCGCGCAGCAGCTGGATCACCGCCTTCGGCGTTCTCTGCGTGGTCGGCATGCCGCTCTCTCTTCTGATTTTTCTCAATAGCTGAGCCCTAATGACCCTGAATATCCGCCCCGCTATAGTTGAAGACGCCGCCCTCATCTTGCGTTTTATCGTCGATCTGGCGATCTACGAGAAAGCCGAGCATGAGGTGAAGACAGACGTAGCGGGGATCGAGGCGAGTCTGTTCGGGCCCGACAGCAGCACCCAAGCGCTGATCTGCGAGCATGAAGGCCAGCCTATTGGCTATGCCGTGTACTTTTTCAATTACTCGACCTGGTTGGGCAAACACGGGCTGTACCTTGAAGACCTCTACGTCAGCCCGGAAAAACGCGGCGTGGGTGCGGGTAAAGCCCTGCTGCGTCACCTCGCACAGCTGGCTGTGGCCAAGCGCTGTGGCCGTTTTGAGTGGGCCGTGCTGGACTGGAACCAGCCAGCCATTGATTTCTACCAATCGTTCGGCGCCCGCCCGCAGGACGAATGGACCACCTACCGCCTGACCGGCCAGGCCCTGCTCGACTTTGCCGAAGACTAAAACACCCCTCTTTTCGGAGTACCTCATGAGCGAGCAAAACGACGAAGACTTTGCCCAGGACACCCTGAGCCACGCCATTGAAAACCAGCTTGAAGCCGGCGAGCCGGCCTTCGTGCAATCAGTGCTGAACAAATTGACCTTAGTCGGCTACGAGCGCGAAGCGATTATCGAGCTGATGGCGCTAGTGCTGGCCGATGAGATCGAGGTGATGTTGCGCGATGATCGCAGCTTCGACCTTGGCCGTTACGAGCAAGGCCTTCGCGCCCTGCCCGAACTGCCGGAACAGGCGAAGTAAAAAGCCCAGAGATTTTTACCCCACTGCGGCTAGACTTCTGGCAGCATCGGTTCACGGCAGCTTGCTTAGGTTTTTCTGTACGTCTTTTGCACGCTGCCCAATGTTTCAGCCGATCTACCGCAGCGGGTGCTGCAGCCGCCGGTTGCCGCTCATTTAAATACGAAGCTGGAGTACGTATGGCCTTTACCCCGGAATTAATTGCCGAACTGGAAATCCTCGCACTGTTCAACCTGGGCACCACCCAGGAAGGCATCAAAGTTCATCAGACGGCCACACCCTCGGCGGTTTCTGCCGCCAAGCGCTTGCATGAGAAAGGCTTGATCAGTCTACCCGATGGCGGTTACCTAACCAGCCTTGGCCTGGACGCTGCTGAACACGCACAAGTCTTGCTGACCATTCTCAACGTCACCGAAGCGGCTTAACCGCTGCTTCTGCGCTGCGGCGCCAGCCTCAAGCTGCCCGCAACGCAGGCTATAACCCTGTATCCGCAGCCGCGCGCTAACCCACTGACACGGCATGATCGCGCATCGCCCCGCAGAGCCTGAGCATGAGTCGTACTGAGGAAATTCGCCCGGACATTGATGACGGCATCGACCGCAAGGTACTGACGCAGTTACGTGCGCGCTTCCTCAACCTTAACCGTGGCCGTCTGCAACGTGCCATGCAGGCACTCTCAACGCGCCAACAATTGGTGCTGAAACTGCTGCCGCTGCTGTTTCACGTTAACCACCCGCTCCTGCCGGGTTATGTTTCTGGGCTCACGCCTGCGGGCCTGAGCGGCTTTGAACCGGATGACGACGTGCTCGCTGAAGTGCAGCGTCTGACCCGTTCATTCGCCTACAAGCCCTATCGCGGTAAACCCGCACTGCCGATCCACGGCCTGTTTCTAATGGGCAGTCTGGGCACTGTCGCCCAAGCTGAGCAGAGTGACATGGACCTGTGGGTGTGCCACGCCAGCGACCTCAGCCCACAGCAGGTGCATGAGCTGAGCAAAAAATGCGCACTGCTCGAAGCCTGGGCCGCGACCTTCGGCGCCGAGGCGCACTTCTTTCTAATCGATCCCGCACGCTTCACCCATGGCGAGCGCGAAGCGCAACTGACCTCGGATGATTGCGGCACCACCCAGCACTACCTGCTGCTCGACGAGTTCTACCGCACCGCCATCTGGCTCGGCGGACGAACGCCCCTCTGGTGGCTGGTGCCGGTGTATGAAGAACAGCGCTATCAGCATTACACCAGCGCCCTTCTGGCCAAGCGTTTTGTGCGCGCCGAAGACGTCATTGACCTCGGTCACCTGGCGCGCATTCCGCCGGAAGAATTTGTTGGCGCGGGGATGTGGCAGCTGTTCAAGGGCATCGAGTCACCCTACAAGTCGGTACTCAAGCTGCTGCTGACTGAGGTCTACGCCAGCGAACACCCCAAGGTCGAATGCCTGTCGCTGCGCTTCAAGCAGGCGGTGTTCTCTAACCGTTTAGATGTCGACGAACTCGACCCTTATATCGTGGTGTATCGCCGCCTGGAGGAGTACCTCAAGGCCCGCGGCGAGCATGAACGTTTAGAGCTGATCCGCCGCTGCCTGTATCTGAAAGTCGATAAAAAACTCAGCCGACCGCCCAGCCACAACCGCAAAAGTTGGCAACGCCTGTTGCTGGAGCGCCTGACGCGTGACTGGAATTGGGACAGCCGCCAGCTGGCCATGCTCGACAGCCGCAGCCAATGGAAGGTGCGCCAGGTCAGCGTGGAGCGGCGCATGCTGGTCAATGAGCTGACCTACAGCTATCGCTTCTTATCGGAATTCGCCCGTAACGCCGAAGTCGGCAGCTCGCTCAACAGCCGTGACCTCGGCATTCTTGGTCGGCGCTTGTACGCAGCCTTCGAGCGCAAGGCCGGCAAGATTGAATTTATCAACCCCGGCATCGCCCCCGACCTCGCCGAAGACACCCTGACACTGGCCCAGAGCCCCAGCCCGGATGAGCCCAACGAAACCCTTTGGGCGCTCTACAGCGGTAGCGTTAACGCACAAGACCTGGCCGACTTCTCGCCGCTCAAACGTACGCGCGCGCTGATCGAATTGCTCGCTTGGTGCCAGCGCAACGGCGTGATCGATAACAGCACGCGGCTGTCGCTGCACCCCGGTAGCAGCGACCTGACTGAGTTTGAACTGTCCAATTTGCTCAGCAGCCTGCAGCAGACCCTCCCACTGCCGCTGCCCGCCGTCGATGAAACCGCACTGCTGAGCGCCAGCGTGCCCAGCGAGGTGCTGCTACTGGTCAACGTGGGTGTCGACCCGCTCAAGCAGTTCAGCCAGATGAACATGCACATGACCTCCGAGCGGACCGATGCGCTGGGCTATTCTGGGGTGCGCGAGAACCTGATCCTGACCATTGATCAGGTCACGTTAAACAGCTGGAATGAATTGCTGGTCAGCCGTTATGACGGCCCGCATGCGCTGCTCGATTGCTTGCGCGATTTTCTTAACAACCTCCCCGCAGGCGGGCGCAAACCCAACCTGCAGGTGCGCTGCTTCTGCCGCAACCGAGCCACGGCGATTGCTGAGCGGGTCGAGGAGCTGTTCCGCGAAACCCTCGCCAGTTGCAGCAGCGAACAGAACAATCGCTACCTGTTGCAGATCAAGCAGCACTACCACGTGCTCGACTTAAAGCCCGGCCATGTCAGCCACACCAGCCTAAAAGACCTGCCCACGCTGATCGACCACTTGGGTGAGGAATTGTCCGGCTACAGCGATTTGCATCTGGATCGCAGCGCATTGGAAGGACAGGACTTGGCGCTGATTCTGCCGCTCGGTCGGCCGCAGTGCATCCAAGTGTTTTATCGGCTAAACGAGGCCGACGCCACGGCCGAGCTGAGCGTGCTCGACGAACACAATGCGCTGTGGCGCCAACAAATGCCCTACCGTGATGAGCAGAGCCTGCTGACGCCGTTGCAACGCTTTTTGCACTCGGTGTTGTACCGCCGTAATGCACTGCTGCCGCTGGATAACCTGCCGGCACATCAACCGCTGGAAATTATCTATTACCAAGTGCTGCCGGATGCCCCGTTGCGTGCCCAGCGCTTGGAGCGGCGAGCGCCGCCGCTGTCGCCGATCAGCCACCCGTTCTATGACGTGCAGGCCATCGTTGAGCCAGCTGATGGCAGGCGTTCGCATGTCACGCTGTACTGTAACCACCGAGAATTTTCCGAGCTGGAATACGCGGGCGACTTGTTCGCCGCCGTGGCCCAGCACATCCTTGCACAGCGCCGCGACAGCGCACGCTACCCCTGCTACATCACTGATTTGGACTTGTCAGCGGTGCTTGGCGAGGGGCATATGCAAAGCGTGCATTACCTGCGTTACAAAAACCGCCTAGAAGCCGCCCTCAATCAGGCACTGCAAAAGGCTTAAGCGCGGCTCAGCCGCGGCTGTATTCACCGGCTGCTTCCGGCTGATATTCCACCGCCAACAGCGTCAGCTTAAGCACTTTGCCGCTGGGCGTAGTCCAGTCGATGTGCTGGCCGACAGACAGACCCAGCAAGGCTGTACCCACCGGCGCTAAAACAGACACGCAGCCTTCGCCGCCGGCGTCTTGCGGGTAAACCAGGGTCAGGTGGTAATCCCTACCGCTGCTTTCTTCACGGCAATGCACCCGCGAATTCATGGTCACCACACCGGCCGGCACTTCGTCATGGCCCACCACATCGGCGCGATCAAGTTCAGCCTGCAACGCAGTGGCATTGGGGCCGAAGTCATCGAGACTGTCGAGCAAATGCTCAAGGCGCTGCAAGTCGAGACGGGTGATGGTGAGCGAAGTTGTGCTGGTCATGGTGCGGGTATGTCCCCTTTACGGATGATGAAAAAAGCAAAACCCCATCACGAAGACGGGGTTTTGCAAGGTTTTGCTGACCGTACCACAGCCACTCAAATAAACAAGACTGCCCGGTCAAGGGACCTGGTTTCGCTGCTGCAGGCGTGCCTCGGCGGCTGTGCAGATCGCCCGCTGACGCGGCTGGTCAGCCTTACTCCAATCGAGAATATCCTGCAGGGTGCGACCACAGCCCAGGCAAATATCCTGATCATCCAGGCAACACTGGCGACGGCAGGGCGAGACAATCGTCTCGCCCGCAGCATCAGAGCTCTTCAAACTCAAGGTCGGCACCGGATTGCTCCAAGGTAATGCGCGCCAGCATTTCACCCAGCTGTTCGTCGCTGCTGTCACACATCCAGCGCTCGCTGGCTTGGTCATAATCAAAATGAAAACCACCCGAACGGGCCGCCAGCCAAAGTTGGCGCAACGGTTCTTGGCGGCTGAAAATCAACTGGGTGCCGTTCTCGAAGCGAACAGTCAGTACGCCAGCGGAATTTTCCAGATCAAGATCCAGGTCGCAATCATCGAAAATATCTTCCACCGCCTGTTGGGTGGCATCAACCAGATCGTGAAAGCGTGCTTCGGTCAAACTCATTACGACATCCCTCAAAAAATTCAACAACTGCAAAAGTCTTAGGCTGCGGTGGTTAACGTTGTTTTAACTGGCGGCGATATTCGCCTGGGCTTTGCCCCGTCCAGCGCCGAAACGCGCGGGCCAGTGAACCGGGCTCACTGAACCCAACCAGAAAGGCAATCTCTGTTAGCTCCAGGGTCGGGTCACGCAAATAGTGCAGCACCAGCTGCTGGCGCGTTTCATCCAGCAACTGGTTGAAGGATAACCCGGCTTCGCGCAAACGCCGCTGCAGAGTACGCGGACTGAGCGCCAAACGCGCGGCGATTTGCTGCAAGTCCGCGCCCATTTCCGGCAACTGCCGGGCCAGCTCCCGGCGCGCGCGATCAAGCACGCTATGGCCTTGTTGAATTTCACCGAGCAGGCGATCGGCATAAGCATCGAGCGTCTGGCGTACGTGAGCATCGGCCTGACCCAGCGGTGTGGCAAGTAAGCGTTTAGGGAATACCAGCGCGTTATCCGCCTGCTCGAACAACACCGGGCAGCCAAATATCCGCTGGTATTCAGTCGTATCAGCCGGGGCTGCATGCTGAAAACGCACCTCGGTCGGCGGGATATCCAGGCCGCTGATCCAGTGACCGAAGGTCACCCAACCGGCCAAGGTTTCTTCACTGAGCTGACGTTTTTGCTGCGGCAAAACCGGCTGCCAACTGTGCACAACCTGCGGCTCCAAGCCAGCGCGAGGTGGCTCATCCGCCAGATCAACGCGACCGAGGTTACCCACCAACGCGGCGTAACGGGCTTGGCGGTGTAAGGCATCGGCGAGGGTCGCACAACTCATGATCAGGTAACCCAATACACCGTAATAACCCGGGCGCACCGCTTCGCCTAGATGCAGCCCCAGTTGCTCATCACCCGTCAGGCGTACGCCATGCCCGAGCAACTCCAGATAGGTGCTGGCTGCGATACGCTGGTCACGCTGCGCGAGAAGCTGCGGGCTCACCTGCGCCGACTCCAGTAACGCCATCGTATCGAGCCCCTGACGGCTGAGGTAATCGAGTAACCCTTGCAGATAGGCGACGGAAACCGAACTGCTGACGGCTATGGGGTTGTCCATCCAGGCTCCTGATCACGGGTGGTCGGCGCTAGCGCCAAAGATACAGGCAAAGCCACGCCAGACGGGAACCCCGGCGCATAGGCAAGGCGTCGGGGGCTCGGTATACTCGGGCGCAATTATGCTTTTTACAGGGATTTCACCATGAAGCGGTTATTGACTGCCCTCTTCAGCGTCGTTGCTCTCAGCGCGCTGCTCGCCGGCTGTGGCCAAAAAGGCCCGTTGTTTTTGCCCGAAGAAAGCGCCCCTGCGCCTGCACAGGTCGAGCCCGTGGCTGAACCTGCAGCTGAACCTGCACAGACCGAATAAGGATCGCGAATGAACGCCTTCAACTACCGCGACGGTGCGCTGTTCGCGGAAGGCGTGGCGTTGTCCGCCATTGCCCAGCGTTTCGGTACGCCGACTTACGTTTATTCGCGCGCGCACATCGAAGCGCAGTATCGCGCCTATGCCGATGCCCTGCAGGGCATACCGTATTTGGTTTGTTTTGCCGTTAAAGCCAACTCCAATATCGGCGTGTTAAACGTTCTGGCGCGCCTCGGCGCAGGTTTCGACATCGTCTCCCGTGGCGAGCTTGAGCGGGTGCTGGCTGCCGGCGGTGAAGCCAGCAAAATTGTCTTCTCCGGTGTCGGCAAGAGCCGTGACGACATGTGCCGTGCATTAGAGGTGGGCGTGCATTGCTTTAACGTCGAGTCCACCGATGAGCTGGAGCGCCTGCAAAGCGTCGCGGCTGAAATGGTCAAAACGGCGGCGATTTCACTGCGGGTCAACCCTGATGTGGACGCGGGTACTCACCCCTATATTTCGACCGGCCTTAAAGAGAACAAATTCGGCATTGCCATTGCCGATGCGCCAGCCGTGTATGCACGCGCTGCGGCGTTGCCCAATCTGCAGGTGGTGGGCGTCGATTGCCACATCGGCTCGCAACTGACCACCCTGCCGCCGTTCCTTGATGCGCTTGACCGCTTGCTCGCGCTAGTCGACAACCTTGCCGCTCAAGGCATCCAGATTAAGCATTTGGACCTCGGTGGCGGCCTCGGCGTGCAATACCGCGACGAGCAACCACCACTGGCCGGTGATTACATCAAGGCAGTGCGTGAGCGCATTGCCGGGCGCGACCTGAAGTTGGTGTTCGAGCCGGGCCGCTACATCGTCGCCAATGCCGGCGTGCTGCTGACTCAAATTGAGTACCTCAAGCACACCGAGCACAAAGACTTTGCCATCGTTGATGCCGCGATGAACGACCTCATCCGCCCAGCGCTGTACCAAGCGTGGATGGAAGTGGTGGCGGTTGAACCGCGCGCGGGCGCAACGCGTAATTACGACATTGTTGGGCCGATCTGCGAAACCGGTGACTTCCTCGCCAAAGACCGTGACCTGGCCTTGGCTGAAGGTGATCTGCTGGCCGTGCGCTCGGCCGGTGCTTACGGTTTTGTGATGAGCTCCAACTACAACACCCGCGGTCGCGCCGCTGAGGTGATGGTGGATGGTGAACAGGCCTTCGAAGTGCGTCGCCGCGAGACGCTCAGTGAGCTTTTTGCCGGCGAAACCTGCCTGCCAGCCGCCCGCTAAGGACTCGCTCATGTTATTGCGCTTTACTAAAATGCACGGCCTCGGCAACGACTTTATGGTCCTCGACCTGATTAGCCAGCACGCACATATCCAGCCGAAAAACGCCAAACAATGGGGCGATCGTCACACCGGTGTCGGCTTTGACCAGCTGCTGCTGGTTGAGCCACCCAGCAACCCGGACGTGGATTTTCGCTACCGTATTTTCAATGCTGACGGCTCAGAAGTGGAGCAGTGCGGCAACGGCGCACGTTGCTTCGCGCGCTTTGTACTGGATAAACGTCTGACCGCGAAGAAGCAAATTCGCGTGGAAACCAAGAGCGGCATCATCGAGTTGGATGTGCGCAGCGACGGGCAGATCAGCGTCAACATGGGTGCGCCGCGCTTGGTCCCCGTCGACATCCCCTTCCAAGCCGAACAACAAGCCTTGAGCTACCGCGTAACGGTGGACGAGCAGGAGGTTGAATTGGCCGCGGTGTCCATGGGCAATCCGCATGCCGTGCTGCGCGTCGACAACGTCGATAGCGCGCCGGTGCGTAGCTTGGGACCGACGCTGGAGCATCATCCGCGCTTCCCGCAGCGGGTCAACGTCGGCTTCCTGCAAGTGCTCGATCGCCGGCTGGCCAAATTACGCGTTTGGGAACGCGGCGCGGGGGAAACTCAAGCCTGCGGCACCGGCGCCTGCGCGGCGGCGGTTGCCGCCATCAGTCAGGGCTGGATGGACTCACCGCTGCAGATCGAATTGCCCGGCGGCAAACTAAGCATTGAATGGGCAGGCCCGGGCCAGCCCGTTATGATGACCGGCCCTGCAGTCCGTGTGTATGAAGGACAAGTCCGTTTATGACCGAGCACCGCCCATGACCGCCAAGCAGGATTCACCCAAGTCACTGGATTCAGAGGCTGTGGCCGCTTATCTGCGCCTGCATCCGGAATTCTTTATCGACCACGATGAGTTGATCCCCGAGCTGCGCATTCCGCACCAGCGCGGCGATACCGTATCGCTGGTCGAGCGCCAGGTGAAACTGCTGCGCGAGCGCAACATAGAGATGCGCCATCGCCTGTCACAACTGATGGATGTGGCCCGCGACAATGACCGCTTGTTTGATAAAACCCGGCGCTTGGTGCTCGACTTGCTCGATGCCAACAGCTTGGAAAACGTGGTCAGCTGCGTGGAAGACAGCCTGCGCAGTGAGTTCCAGGTGCCCTTCGTCAGCTTAATACTGTTCAGCGACGCACCGCTGCCGGTGGGTCGCTCAGTCAGCAGTGCCGAGGCCCATCAGGCCGTCGGTGGCCTGCTCGCCGGCGGCAAGACCATCTGCGGCGTGCTGCGCGAGCATGAGCTGAGCTTCTTGTTTGGCAGCGCAGATGGCGCCCAAGTGGGTTCAGCGGCCGTGGTCAGCATTGTCTATCAGGGCCTGCATGGCGTGCTGGCCATCGGCAGCAGCGACCCGCAGCATTACAAAAGCTCACTGGGCACATTGTTTCTCGGCTATATCGCCGAAGTGCTGGGCCGCGTCGTACCGGGTTTTGCCACCCCACTGCGCTCGGTTAGATAACCGCAACAACCCTTAGGATGGGTTACACGCCGCGCCGCTAACCCATGCTACGCACGCCACCGCCGGGAGCTTCCATGCAAGACTTACTGGACGCCTACCTCGAGCACTTGCGCAGCGAGCGCCAGCTTTCTGCCCACACCCTAATCGGCTATAGCCACGACCTCAGTAAGCTGGTGGCGCTGTGCCCACTTGAGCACATTGATAGCTGGCCGGCACTCGACACCGCGCGACTGCGGCGCATGGTCGGTCGCCTGCATAGGCAAGGCCAATCCAGCCGCAGCCTAGCCCGCCTGCTGTCTGCTACCCGCGGGTTGTACCGTTATTTGATTCGCGAAGGCCATTGCCAGAGCGATCCCGCCAGTGGCCTGACGCCACCCAAAGGGGAGCGCCGCCTGCCAAAAACCCTGGATGCCGACCGCACGGCGCAACTGCTGGACGGCGCGCTGGAAGACGACTTTATTGCTCGCCGCGATCAGGCCATGCTTGAGTTGTTCTACTCATCAGGCTTGCGCCTGTCGGAGCTGGTCAGCCTTAACCTCGACAGCCTCGACCTGCCCGCTGGTTTAGTTCGCGTCATCGGTAAAGGTAACAAGGCCCGCGAACTGCCGCTGGGTCGCATGGCGCGCGAGTCTATGGCGCAGTGGTTGCCGCTGCGTGCGCTGGCCAACCCGGCCGATGGTGCCGTGTTTATCAGCCAGCAGGGCCGCCGAATCGGCCCGCGCGCCGTGCAACTGCGCGTGCGCCAAGCTGGCGTGCGTGAGTTGGGCCAGCACCTGCACCCACATATGCTGCGCCATAGCTTTGCCAGCCATATGCTGGAGTCATCCCAAGACTTACGCGCGGTACAGGAACTGCTCGGCCACGCCGATATCGCCACCACCCAGGTTTACACCCACCTAGATTTCCAGCACCTGGCCGCGGTCTATGACCAAGCCCACCCCAGGGCTAAACGCAAAGGCAATACAGAATGAGCATTCAGTTAATCACCTTCGACCTCGACGATACGCTGTGGGATGTCACCCCAGTGATGCAGGACGCTGAAGCGGCGCTGCGCAACTGGCTGGCCCTGCACGCACCGCGCTTGGGCGCCGTGCCGGTGGAGCATCTGTGGTCAATTCGTGCGGGGCTTTTGCACGCCGAGCCCATGCTCAAGCATCGCCTCAGCGAACTGCGCCGGCGCATCCTTTTGCATGCTTTGGCAGACGCCGGCTACCCGCCCAGTGATGCACAGGCACTGGCCGAAGCTGGCTTTCAGATCTTCCTCGCCGCACGCCATCAGGTAGAGTTGTTCGCCGATGTCCATCCAACCCTTGAAGCGTTGGCCAATCGCTTCCAGCTTGGGGTGATCACCAACGGCAATGCTGATGTGCGGCGACTGGGCCTCGCAGACTACTTTCAGTTCGCCCTGTGCGCCGAGGAACTGGGCATCGGCAAACCCGACCCCAAACCGTTTACCGAAGCCCTGAAGCGCGCCGGAATTGCCGCTGAACACGCCGTGCATATTGGCGATCACCCCAGCGACGATATCGCCGGCGCGCAAGCCGCCGGCCTGCGCGCCATCTGGTTCAACCCGCAGGGTAAGCCCTGGGAAGCTGAGAACAGCCCGGATGGACAAATCCGCAGGTTGGCTGAACTGCCAACGCTACTACACAGCTGGGCATAGGCTGCAGACGCGCGGCCCTGGCCGACTATGAGCGGTGGATGGATAAAGCGCCATCCACCCTACAAAGGCATCTGCCTGCCTTAACAAGGCATCGCGCACAAAAAAGCCCACAGGCTTATGACCTGCGGGCTTTTCGGTTTACCGCAGGCGCCTAGATAGGACGGCTGCCGTACTTACCTTCTGGCTTTTTCGGCGGGTCGGAGACCACATTTGGCTCGACCTCCTGCACCTTGCCACCACGCGAAAGGAATTCTTCCATGGCGCGGGCCAGGGCATCACGCTCTTTCTGCTTGGCCTCAACGCTCGGCAGCTCTTCTACCGCAACAGCAGCTTTTACCTTTTTGCTTTTGCTGGCAGGGGCAACTTCGTCGTCACCGTTGTCATCATCGCTGCCGTCACCATCATCAGCGCTCGCCAGTTCTTCGCCTTCATCTTCGTCGGCGCCTTCTAATTCGTCGTTTTCCAGATCTTCGTCGCTCATGTTCCAGCCTCATGACTTGCGAAAAGCAGAGTAGTTATAGCCCAGCGGCCTCAGCTTTCTAACACCGCTAATAAAAATTCCTGTGGCCTTGCCTTGGCCGAGCGCTGCGCACTGGCAAAGTGCACTCGACGGCGCGCATTTTAGGGTCTGTTGCCGCTTGATCACAACTGCGCACGTGCTTAAAAGCATCAGAGCAGCATGGCGTGCAAAAAACAAAGGGCGCCAATAGGCGCCCTCGTTCGTAGCAGAGAAAATTAACGCTTGGTGAATTCCGGATAGGCTTCCATGCCGCACTCAGCGATATCCACACCTTCGTATTCTTCTTCCTCACTTACCCGCAGGCCGATGACCAGTTTAATGATGGACCAAACGATCAGGCTGGCGATGAATACCCAAGCGAAGATTGAACCGATACCCAGCAACTGCGCGCCTAAGGTGGCATCGCTGTTGGTGAGACAAACGGCGAGCAGGCCCCAGATACCGACCACCCCGTGAACGGAAATGGCACCGACTGGATCGTCGAGCTTGAGCTTGTCCAGACCGAGGATCGAGAACACCACCAGTACGCCGCCTACACCACCGATCAGGGTGGCTTGCAGGGCCGATGGGGTTAACGGCTCGGCGGTGATCGCCACCAGGCCCGCCAACGCACCGTTGAGCGCCATGGTCAGGTCAGCCTTACCGAACAGAACGCGCGCGACGATGAGCGCTGCGATCAGGCCACCGGCAGCTGACATATTGGTGTTGACGAAAACTTGGGCAACCGCGTTAGCGTCTTCGATGGTGCTCATCTTCAGCTGCGAACCACCGTTGAAACCGAACCAGCCCATCCACAGGATGAAGGTACCCAGTGCGGCCATGGGCAGGTTGGCACCCGGAATGGCGTTTACTTGGCCATTCGGGCCGTATTTGCCCTTGCGTGCGCCCAGCAGCAGTACGCCAACCAGAGCCGCCGTAGCACCCGCCATGTGCACGATGCCGGAGCCTGCGAAGTCAAGGAAGCCGGCCTCGTTGAGGAAGCCTGAACCCCATTTCCAGAAGCCTTGTACCGGATAGATGAAACCGGTCATGACCACGGCGAAAGCCAGGAAGGCAAACAGCTTCATGCGCTCAGCGACAGCACCGGAAACAATCGACATGCAGGTAGCGGCGAACACCACCTGGAAGAAGAAGTCCGAACGGGCTGAGTAGTAAGGCGCATCTTCACCGCCGGCCAATACTGACTCGACACTATTTTCATCACCAATCAAGAAACCCAAGCTTGGCAGGATGCCGCCTTCAGGGCTGGAGTACATGATGTGGTAGCCAATAACCAAGTACATGATGCTGGCCACGGCGTACAGGGCGATGTTTTTTGTCAGAATTTCAGTGGTGTTCTTGGCGCGCACCAAACCGGATTCGAGCATGGCGAAACCCGCCGCCATCCACATCACCAGCGCGCCGCAAATCAGGAAGTAAAACGTATCAAAACCGTACTGCAGTGCAGTCAATGCTGTGTTGTCCATGGTTCACCTCTTGCCGTTACGCTTTTTAGCGCTATTCGGTTAAGACGCCCGGGTTGATTCCGGACGCGCTACGTGTGCTTACAGGTTGTAGCCGCGCTCGTTATGCAGGGCGAGATCGAGACCGATGGTCTCTTCCTCTTCACTGACACGCAGGCCCATTACTAGGTCGATCACTTTCAGAATGACGAAGGTCACCACCGCGGTGTAGACCACCGTGAAGGCCACCCCTTTGAACTGGATCCATAACTGCGCCGGAATATCCACCACCGTGCCGAAACCGCCCAGCGCCGGTGCGGCGAACGCACCAGTGAGGATGGCGCCGACAATGCCGCCCATGGCATGCACACCGAATACGTCGAGGGAATCGTCGTATCCAAGCTTGCGCTTCAGGCTGGTGGCGCAGAAGAAGCAGATCACCCCACTGGCCAGACCAATCGCCAGAGCGCCCATTGGCCCTGCTGTGCCGGACGCCGGCGTGATCGCCACCAGCCCCGCGACAGCACCCGAGGCAATGCCCAGCACGCTCGGTTTGCGGTGCGTGATCCACTCGGCGAACATCCAGCTCAGCGCCGCTGTAGCGGTGGCAATCTGAGTGACCAGCATGGCCATCCCAGCGCTGGCGTTGGCGGCTAACGCAGAGCCTGCGTTAAAACCGAACCAGCCGACCCAGAGCATGCTTGCGCCGATCAGGGTGTAGCCCAGGTTGTGCGGCGGCATCGCGGTAGTCGGAAAGCCTTTACGCTTACCCAATACAACGCAGGCCACCAGACCGGCGATACCCGCATTGATGTGCACCACCGTGCCACCCGCGAAATCGAGCACGCCCCAATCCCACATCAGCGCACCGTCGCCGCCCCAGACCATGTGCGCAATCGGTGCGTAGACCAAGGTGAACCACACCGCCATAAAGAGCAGCATGGCCGAGAACTTCATGCGCTCGGCAAAGGCACCAACAATCAGCGCCGGCGTGATGATGGCGAAGGTCATCTGGAAGGTGATGAACACACTCTCCGGAATTCCAGCCACCAGGCTGTCCAGGGTTAAACCAGAAAGGAAGGCTTTGGAGAGGCCGCCGACGAAGGAGTTGAGGTTGAGTACCCCTTGCTCCATGCCGCTCGTGTCAAAGGCCAGGCTGTAGCCGTAAACGACCCACAGAATGCTGATCAACCCGGTAACCGCAAAACACTGCATCAACACCGACAGCACGTTCTTGGAACGCACCATGCCGGCGTAAAACAGCGCCAGACCGGGGATGGTCATAAACAACACCAATACAGTAGCGACCAACATCCAAGCGGTGTCGCCGCTGTTCAGGCTTGCCTCTTCGGCCATGGCAACGCCAGGAACGAAAGACAAAAGGGCTCCTAGCCCTGCGATTTTTCGCAGAGTCATGGTTTAACTCCTGGGGCGTGGGGTTCGTGCGGAGGCTTAAACTGCGTCGGTGCCGGTTTCGCCGGTACGGATGCGGATGGCCTGTTCCAGGTTTACAACGAAAATCTTGCCGTCACCGATCTTGCCGGTATTGGCAGCTTTAGTGATGGCCTCGATCACGCGATCGAGTTGATCGTCAGCGATGGCCACGTCGATTTTCACTTTTGGCAAGAAATCGACCACGTATTCAGCGCCGCGGTACAGCTCGGTATGGCCTTTCTGGCGTCCAAAGCCTTTAACTTCAGTGACAGTGATGCCCTGCACGCCGATCTCCGACAGTGACTCACGGACGTCGTCCAGCTTGAACGGCTTGATGATGGCAGTGACTAGCTTCATGTAACTCTCTCCCGTGTATGGTGGACTTGCCCCAGGAATTACGAACCCGGCTCAAGTCTAAGCGCAGTGCCTGGCTTTTGTAATGCATCGCCGCCCTAACCCAGCTGCATCGATGCGCACCCACCGCTCCTAACGAAGCACTTCTCGCTTCGTCTGACGCACTGGAACTGCATCGGTGCATGCCTCGTAAGAGACAAAGCAGAAAGCTTGCCAGTTTGGCTAAAATCGATTTAATTCATACAGTTAGCCGTTTAACCAAGGCTTTTCCTGAGCAGTGGCCGCTCGCCACTGCACAATCGTGGTGCGCTCATCCGCCGCGCAGCGCGCGAAAACCGTGCAGGACGGCCAAGCTGGCGCCAAGGGCACCCGGCAAGCCGGTTAAAACTGCGTGCTACACTGCCTCCACCTGAAAACGGAACCTCACCATGCTGCCACCTAAAGCCCTGCTAGACGCCTTGTCCACCCATGCCTCGCGCTTGTTTAACGGTGACGCGCCGTTGCCGCGTGGCGAATTTGAAGCTCAGTTCAAAATGTTGCTGCAAAGCGCCTTTAGCAAACTCGACTTAGTCAGCCGCGACGAATTTGACAGCCAAATGGTTGTGCTGGCGCGCACCCGTGCGCGTCTGGAGGCCCTCGAAGCCAAAGTCGCGGAGATGGAAGCGCGTAGCGCAGAAAGCAGCGTAAGCGACGCATAACACCCTAGGTGGATGTATCAGCTGATCAAGGAGTGATCGATGTCCCTGGCTATAGTCCACAGCCGCGCGCAAGTCGGCGTTGAAGCCCCTGCTGTTACCGTCGAAGCTCACTTGGCTAACGGCCTGCCATCACTGGCACTGGTCGGCCTGCCGGAAACAGCAGTCAAGGAAAGCAAGGACCGGGTGCGCAGCGCCATTCTCAATTGCGCCTTCGACTTCCCGCCCCGACGTATCACCCTGAATCTGGCTCCGGCCGACCTGCCTAAAGATGGCGGCCGCTTCGACCTGGCGATTGCCCTTGGCATCCTTGCCGCCAGCGGTCAGGTACCGGCGGCAGCGCTGGAACACCTCGAATGCTTGGGTGAGCTGGCGCTCTCCGGGGCCATACGCCCGGTGCAGGGCGTGCTGCCGGCGGCACTGGCTGCCCGCGCAGCCGGGCGCACCTTAGTGGTGCCCAAGGCCAATGCTGAGGAAGCCAGCCTCGCCTCGGGGCTCAACGTGATCGCCGTCGAACACCTGCTGGAAGTCGCCGCGCACCTTAATGGGCAAACACCGATCGCGCCTTATCAAGCTAATGGCTTGTTGCGTCACGTGCTGCCCTATCCGGACTTAGCCGAAGTGCAGGGGCAAATTGCCGCCAAACGTGCGTTGCTGGTGGCGGCAGCGGGTTCGCACAATCTGCTTAAGTTGTGAAGCAATACACCCTTACACATAAGTAGACATAGCAGGCCGAGCAATGCACCCTTGGCCGCTGGCGACGTGTGTCAAAATCAAGGTTGATCGGGAACGAAGATATACACGCCGGATGGAACGGATTTTTCGTCCGAAAGTGAGCCATGCAGTAACGATGAAGGCTATTAAGGGATGGATGACAAAGAGTTTTGGCGGAGCGAGAAAGTGGCGTTTTTAGCGCTCGCTAGCGTTAAAGGCGTTGGTTTCTGGACTATCCAAAAAATTGCGCAATCCGGTGCGGGCTACAAGGACTTGCTCAAGGAGCCTGAAAAAGCAGGCCTTGATAAGATCTTCAGGGAGGCTGGCTTTGACGGCCTCGAAGGGCAAGAAAAACTCTGGAACGTTGGCTTAGCCTCCGCTAGAAATCTAGCAGCCAGTGCCGTCGTTTTGCTATTCAAGAACGAACCTAGTTTTCCTTCGAAGCTGAGAAAAATACCTGATGCGCCCGAGTGGCTTTTCGTACAGGGCAATGTAGAAAACCTGGAAAAACACGCGGTAGCAATAGTTGGCACCAGGAAGCCGTCAGACGACGGCCTTTTCCTTACTCGCTATGTTGTATCCAGTTTAGCGAAATCAGGTTTCGTAACCGTCAGCGGACTTGCATTGGGCATTGACCAAATAGCCCACAGTGAATCTGTGCGCTATCAACTACCCACAATTGCGGTACTGGGTACCGGAATTCTTCAGAATTACCCGAAAGGCTCGGAGCCCCTACGGTTAAAAATCCTCCAAGCTGGCGGAACCGTGATCACCGAGTACCTACCAGAGCAGTCTTACAGTGCGGAAAACTTTGTCAGAAGAAATAGGCTACAAGCTGCCCTCGGGGATATTTTGATACCTGCCGAATGGCAGATCAAAAGTGGCACTGCTCATACGGTAAAGTTTGCCCACAAGTATGAGAAACGAATCATCAACGTGTACCTACCAGGCACGATGCCTGACAAACCGGAGCTTGATTTTTCTGCGAACTCCTATGGCGCGATAAATCTTCAAATTCCGTTCGATACAAATAAATTGATGAATGAATATAATTTGATCTCAAACTCAAAGACTCAGTCTGAAATAGCACAATCAATACCCACAGAAATAACCACACCAGTTGATGAGTCTGTATCAAGCTCATCAAATACCGTCGACAGTTCGGAAAACTCTGAATCAGGTCAGCTTCCTCTAATCTGATCCAGAGCGTAAGGAGTAGGGATGCTAGCTCTAATTACTTCACCATCAGCAATCACGATTAACGGCCAGCCCGACGCGGATATAGTACAAGCGCTTATCAATTCAAGCGCGAAGGGTAACGCAGTTGGAGTAGTCTCCAACCATGACCAGCCTGAATGGTTTGATGCGGCCTTTGGAAAATCAAAGGTTATATTTCTGAAAGCCGAAGCCCGTCAAAATGGGTCGATCATTACTGAGATAGCCAAGCACCTTAATATACCGAACCATGACATATTGGTATTGGCCGTTAATTCCATCGATATGCAGATGGCTAAAAATGGGCGAGCCGTGCTGATTGCTGCCAACTGGGCATCTGATGCAGCTGTAAAAAGGCTAGGCATCAAAATCTCATCCCCAAAAGAGCTGGAGGATATGATAACGATGACCAATGGCTGGAATGGTCAATGGTGGTATGAAGGTCAAGAAAAAAACTATAGCGTTAAAGCGCTGGTTGACCTTTCAGGTTATGGCAAAGAACTGACACAACAGTTATTTGCCATTAAGCTCACTACTACGGTAAAAAACGGTGGCAGTAGATTAACAGCCCTGCTTATTATTACTGCTCGCTCGCTACTGATTGACGGTGTAGATAGTGCCAATCAGTTATTTTGGGGGGTATACCCCTCCTCCAAAAGCGCAAATAATGACACTGAAGTCCTGAGTGAGTTCACCCATCGACTTCGAACCACTGCCTCACGCGTTCGATTGGCAAAAGTCGGCGAGCCTCTTTTTATACGGCACACTGCGTCAGAGAAAAGGTCAGCTAATAAAAATGCTGACAGAACTGATCCTACCGGGCAGATTACGACCCTGCACTTAAACCCAAAGTATAAAACGCAGATAAAAGGCCGCAATGTTATTGTCATCGACGATTGCACCACCTACGGCGTGTCATTCGCCGTGGCAAGTGCCTTTCTACTTGCTGCCGGAGCTTTAAGCGTCAATGGAGTAGCACTTGGAAAATTCGGCAACCAGTTGAGCTACTATGAAATAAATATATCTTCTGACCCTTTCAAGCCAGTTGTAGCCGGGAAATTTTCCGTTACTAAACAAACCGCATTCGGCGGTAAGACTGATGGAACAGCACAAAAGGTTCTACAGGCCTTGATACCTTAAAAATTCCAAGTCGCGGGATAAGCCTTTGCTATCCCGCTGGAATAGGTGTTATTTGTTCCAGTGACGCTTAACTGTAGCAATTCCTAAACGAAGGGAATGAGCAACGACCGCCTGAGTCAGCCCTTTTTCTTTCAGTTTTTGAACAGCAGCTGTGGTACCAAGCGCCTCAGGACGGCCAAGCTTAATACCCTGGCCCCGTGCACGCTTCAGCCCCGCCTGAGTTCGCTCAATCAGCAGGTCTCTTTCAAACTCAGCAACCGCCCCCAACACTTGCATTGTCATCTTGCCCGGCGCCGATGTCAGATCAACTCCTCCCAAAGCCAGACAAAGTACGCGTATACCATCTGACTCCAGTTTCTCTACTGTAGATCTTACATCCATGGCATTTCGGCCTAAGCGATCAAGCTTAGAAACCAACAAGGTGTCACCTGACTCCATGCGTTCCAACAATTTCACGAAGCCAGGACGCTGCTTAGCGGATACGCTGCCTGATATCACCTCTTCAATTACACGCGCAGGATGAACGTCGTAACCGGCGGCCCTAATTTCCTGCACCTGATTCTCGGTCTTCTGATCCTCAGTTGACACACGCGCATATAGAAAGAGTCTAGACATAATCTCATTTTCTCTTATTGGTATCATAAATCGTAGTATCATCATAACACGGTATCATATAATGCCAATTGCTATTTTTATGATACCAATAGAACCTTAAAATTAACGCATCATTTAACGGTCGTTTATTGATACCTACAAAAAGTCATCATCGTTGTCCATTGGCAGCCGAGTAACAGCAACGGACAAAACCTAGAAGAGCGCAAATAATCTCGGTCGGTTTCGAACAAAACTATCAGATTGTGGCTGGCGATAGATTTAGTGTATGGATAGAACCACTTGCAATCTATTAATGCAATTGGAGCGCTTTTTGATTCCAATACATAATTTAAAAAAGGATAAGTAGAAACTAACGCAGGGAAGATCTCATGAAGCCATTTTATGTATCAACACACCTACAACTTGCCCACGCTAAGGCAATTAGCCCAGTACACCATCGACGAACTATCTGAACTAGCGAATACAATCGCTTCAAATCACGCTAATTTTATATCGTCAGCCTCTTCACAAGGCCTATCCCATCATGCCGCGACTAAGCATGAGTACGGAGTTTCTATTGCCCCTAAAGGTAATAAAACCGAATTAGGAATTTTGACTAGGTTGTCACGCCATAGCAATTGGCTAGATCAACTCAAAAACCTGGCTAACAAATCACGCGAAGAGATTTCTGTTAAATCTGGCATTTTGGGTTCGGCGAGAGAAGGAAGGCAGGAATATTGCTCAGATCAAAGCTTTACGCTTGCGAAGCTGGCTAATCGAAACAGCAGCAAAAAAGCAGCCATTGCAGCAAATCAAAACTATACGACCGTTCTAGGCTATAGCGAGGCCGCGTTTGAAAAAGGCTTCCAATCTATATTTATAACACTTACATGCCCCTCTGAATTTCACTCATCCAGCGCAAATTACGCATATAAAACATTTGAGGATGCGCACATTTGGCTAACCGATTTTTACCTATCGTTATTTGGGTACGTGTCACGTAAAGCAAAGGTTGGCACTGACTTTTGGGGAATACGTGCAGTGGAAGTTCATTTGGACGGATGCCCTCACTGGCACATACTCCTTTATGCAACCAGCGAAGTGGAGCAATTGATAAGGAATCGTCTCCGTTCACTTTATGAACGTGAATCTACTTCCCTTAAGAATTACTACGCGACCCACCATGACGAGATCATAAAGACCCGCCCGCCGACAAATTATGATGCCTATAAACAAGCAATATCATATGTTTTTGACAATTCCTATGCAGGCAGAGGAACTAGTCAGAGAGCGTCTGTTTCTGCAATGCGGCAAAGAGTAGCTATTTCATGTGCTGGTAAGCGTCAGTATCAGCTAATCGGGATCAAGGGAGTATCAAAAATCAAGGAGCTTCGCCGTCACATAAAGCGCGATTCAGAACTTGGCGGGCATGCAGAAAACCTGATCGTGGCCAAGACTGAACCAAATCGGAATAGATTGCAGCTGGATGCCCTTAAGGAACTGCATTTTGGTGGCCTGAGGAAATATATTTTCGTCCAAAGTACATACAAAAACGGATATGGAGAGACAAGAGTAAAGACTTCTGATATCCAATATCGGGCTGACGAGCAAAAGCTAAACGAGGTTAAACAGGAAAGAAATGATGATCTTTTGGCTTTGTGCTTAGAAATTTGCACTGGGTTCTTCGTGTTCTGTGTTGGAGTTATCTTCAATTCTTCAAGTTCACAATGCCCGCAGTGGCACCAAGACCTCACCGTTCTTTCTATAAGAATGGACAGGTATGGATGCACAGCTTATATCAGGGGCCCGCCAATACGACGAAGCCGCTAGATGGTCTAATGAATGTGTTTCTATTCCTTCATCTAGACCTCCATGAATCAAGGTACGCTGAACTCAAAATCGTATGAGTAATCAGTTGCTCTTGTTGGTTTTAACTTCACTTGAGGATTGAGCTTACTTTTTAGTAGCTCAACCAGTCGCTCCATGCCTTCAGCTTTAGCAATGGCTATGGCCAATTCAGGCTCCCGTCTTTCAATTGCTTTTTCACGACACTCAATTTCACGCTCGCGCTTGGTTAAGCTCTCTTCTTTATGACACAAATTGATCGCTTTTACATTATTATTTATTTCGGCTATTTCTATTAATTTTTGTTTGCTGCTAGTTCTTTTTCTGCGCTTTATTTCGATTGATGCGTCGATGCTTAGAGCCTTAGTTAACTCTTCAGCTTTGTACCATGCCGATGTCTTATGTCCCACGGCCCTCAAGGCATAATCTTTTGCGGATAGTTCAGGGGCTGCACCGACTGCGGAAAGAGCTCCGTAAAATGACGAGATATCTTCATGCTTGGCTTTCGACCTACGAAGCCCACGCTGAAGTCCTCTTGAGGCTCCGCAGGAATCATGGAAACTGTCTTGCATGTTTCTCATTAGCTCAGCCCCCCCAAGATAATCCCGCGCACTAAGGCGGCCTTCGGCAGTTAAAGGGACGACATATGCAACTAAGTGAGGTGTTCTTTCATCGAGATGCAATGTTGCGGATAAGACATTATCCATGCCATGACGCTCGTTCAACCAGCGCACTGCATCGCTAAAGTAACCTGAACCAAGGTCGTTCAAATGCCCACCATGGCGCTCGAAAGCCTCTGGTGAGGCTGTAATTAGATACTCGATACACAACACTGCGTCAGATCTCCTGCGCTCAGGTAAGCGACCTTGCAGGACACTGGTTAACTGTGCGCTGTTTTTAGCACCTGCCATTCTATTTTGAGCAAGCTTAGCCGGATCAGCATTCGGTGTAGGTTGCTCTCGGAAAGTGTGGCGAGCAGAGCTATTAAGAGCCGCAATAGTTTTAATCTTTTTTGTTCTTATTATTGAGTACATATACAGCCACTTATAGCGTATAGCTATCTCCATTATTCTGTTGCCAATGCTTTTTGGGATGGTTATGGCTGCGCTGTGTACTCAATGAATTTCTAAGAGTCAGATCCAAGGAGGTCTTTAAAGCGTCAATCAAGCGCTGAATTGATCTGATAAAAATATCAACAATCTCCTTGTCAGCAATAACCACCTCATCATTGCCTCCAGGGCAGATGACGGCGGCTCCCCACTCAATCATCTCTAAAAAACACTCCCACATGCTAGACGTATAGTCGAGCTTGTCGACTATATATGCCGAATTATCGAGTCTTGGTAAGGGGCCCCAAGTTATCGATTTCTTCATTTCATCCATTACAATATCGCAGGCCAATAGCCTTGATGCTTTGCGCAAGACAGCAAAGTCATCAGTAGCTATTATTTTATATGCAGTTAACATGAGCTTTCTCCATTCGTTTATTTATATAATACGAATGGAGCGCAGGGTTGTGCAATATTTATATAAAGCTTACGGATATTGCGCGAAATGATGACGCGTTAGAAACCAAAAGTGTAACCCACTACACATCGGCGCGCCGATGGTGGGCCAGCGTGCCGCTGGACTGCCTTAATCTCGCCCCCTCTAGATACCGCATCAGATTATTTACTGATTTTTAAGGCTTTCCTCATACTCGTCTAGATCTACAATAGATGCCCCTAGGGAGAACAACATCGACCCATCATCTTTGTGCATTTCAACTACATCCAAATACGATTTACTATATGGGATATAGGCGATTTTATCACCTTCATCGACGATACAAAGAACCTCTTTTTCATCAACCTGAATCGTATAATTCACATGGTCAACTTCGCGGTTTATTTTAATAATCGCACCAAGATTTTTAACAAGGCTATTGGCTCTAGCACGGCCTTCAAAACTAACAAGATCTAACCGTTCAAAAAAATCATTTTTATTTATAATTTTTTCCCTGCCGAGGTCTGCCTTTATTTTTTCCCTTAACAACTGGTGAGCTTCCAAATCACTTTCAAGCTGAACAATAGTGCTAAAAAAAATACTTGAAAGCTTACTGCCCAAGTTTAACATTTCAGCTTGCAACTCCTTAAGCCTAGAGTTGATACCTGAAATCTTTCCCTCCTGAACGTCAAGTAACTTGGCGGCCGCAAAATCTGAGTGCAACACCTGACCTTTCCGGTACGGTGCTGCCCCTATGTCTTATACCGAACTCAGCGTTGAAGAGCGCGCCACCATTCAAATCGGTCGTGCCCAGGGCTTCAGCCTGCGCGAGATTGCCTGCTTGATCACTCGATCCCCTTCGACCATCAGCCGGGAGTTGCGGCGTAATCAAGGTGCCTGTGGCGGCTACTCGGCCCGGGTGGCACAACAGCAGATGCAAGCCCGCCGGCAGGTGTGTCGACCGATGCGAAAGCTGTTGCCGGGTAGCGAGCGCTTCGCGTTGGTGACCCATATGCTGCGTGAGCGTTTGTCTCCCGAGCAGATTGCCGGCAAGCTGCGCAGCATGAATATTCCCAGCCTCAGAGAGGCCTACGTCTGTCGCGAGACGATCTATAACGCGATTTATGCCCTGCCGGTCGGCGAGCTGCGTAAGGAGTTGATCATCTGCTTGCGCCAAAGCAAGACGACGCGCAGACCGCGCTCTGGCGGCGTGGATCGGCGCGGCCAGATCCCTGAAATGGTCAGCATTCACGTGCGCCCCCCTGAAATCGAAGACCGGCTTATGCCGGGGCATTGGGAAGGCGACTTGATCAAGGGTAAAGCCAACGCCTCATCTGTAGGCACGTTGGTGGAGCGCACCAGTGGTTACTTGATGCTGGTGAAGATGAACGACGCGACGGCGACCTCGGCGATGGAGGGCTTCAGTGCAGCGCTCAATGGCATGCCGTTTGCGATGCGCAAGAGCATGACCTACGACCAAGGACGGGAGATGGCGCGGCACGCTGAGATCACCCAGAAAACGGGTGTAGCGATCTTCTTCTGTGACCCTCATAGCCCTTGGCAGCGAGGTAGCAACGAAAACATCAATGGCCTGATCCGCCAGTACCTGCCCAAAGGCACAGACCTGTCGGTACACAGCCAGGCAGAGTTGGATGCCATCGCTCTGCAACTGAACATGCGGCCGCGTAAGCGCTTCGACTTCAAGTGCCCCATCGAAGTTATGGGCGAGGTGATGCAAGCAGCCATGACAATGCGGCATGATGCTCCGACTTCAATTCATTAACCGTGTTGCACTCAGCTCCTGCAACCGCCCTTCTTAAGCTTACCTTGATGGTCTTGAACCAAACTAAGACTATCAACTTTCGCTAAAATCTCGCGAAATATCTCTTCACTCCTGTCCAGACGTACTAATTTTCCCCTGCACACACCTTTCGCGGCGCCATAGCACCGCAAATATTTCGATCCTTTGGGAGGGGTGCCTTTATTCACTAGATGCATTGATTCCGAGCATAATTCGCACTTAGCAATGCCCTGCCAAACATTGAAATTTATTGAAGGTTTTGTAGCCTTGGATACGAGTTTTTCGTTACGAGACTTAGCTGCCGCATAAAAAATCTCCTCTAAAACGACTATTGGATAGAAGCCCTGTACAGGCTCTCCTATTTTCTGCCGCTCCCCCTCGACTATGCCAGTCGGTTGATACTCTCCCAAAAGAGCTCGATTACAGAGGATTTTGCCAACTGAACTGCTTCCCCATGCACCGCTTTTATTGCGATTTGTTGATCCAAATATTGGAACTCCCTCAGCATTCAAAGTTTTGGCAATTAGTCTTTGGCCAATCCCGCCCAGTGCAAGATCAAAGATTTGTTTGATAGCATCAACACGCTCAGGAATTAGTGCATATGCGCCATTTTCAAGCTTTAACCAGTAGGGGCATGCTGCCCCTAGCGGTGTCAAAGATTCGCGTGCACGTGCCTGCTTATTTCCCCAAGCCTTTGAAATTCTATGTCCTTTTATACTGGATTCGCTGTGTGCCCGACTCATATGGATAATACTAGCAAACAGATCAAGCTCGTCGACATCGCTTGTATATAACCTGCAATCCGCAGATGTATAAATATTTATTCCCTTATTCAACAAATCCAAGAATCTTGGAAGAGCGTCCTTCACTTTTTCACGGCTGAGGCGGTCTAGGGATTCAACAATCAAAAATGATCCGGCGGAAATCGCCCCGTTTTCAACGTATGACAAAAAACGTGCTAGCTCACCTGTATCGTCAAGATGTTTTGCTTTGTATGCACTTCTACCTTTATCAAAAAATAGATATTCCTTGCTATCAACGAACTCTAAGCCATTGGCCATACAGTAGCTTTCTGCTGCCACCCTCTGACGTCTGTAACTGTCGCCCTTAGCTTGCTCGGGAGATGAAAACCGGATGTACGAGTACGCTTTAGCCTTCATCGCCTATGCCCTCAATTGAATGGGTGTATTATAACACAATATCCTGTTTACCGGCCCGCCCGGCACCGGCAAAACCTTACTGGCCAGCCGCCTGCCGGGCTTACTGCCACCGCTGAACGAGACAGAAGCGCTGGAAGTTGCGGCGATTCATTCAGTTGCTAGCCACACGCCTCTGAGCGCCTGGCCACAACGACCATTCCGCACCCCGCATCACAGCGCGTCGGGGCCGGCGCTGGTCGGTGGCGGTAGCCGTCCGCAGCCGGGCGAAATTACCTTGGCCCATCACGGCGTATTGTTTCTTGATGAGCTTCCTGAGTTTGATCGAAAGGTTTTAGAAGTCTTACGAGAGCCCCTAGAAAGCGGCCAAATTGTCATCGCCCGCGCCCGCGACAAGGTGCGCTTCCCGGCGCGCTTTCAGCTAGTCGCAGCAATGAACCCCTGCCCCTGCGGGCATTTGGGTGACCCGTCCGGTCGTTGTCGTTGCAGCAGCGAGCAGGTGCAGCGCTACCGCAGCAAACTCTCCGGCCCGCTGCTTGATCGTATCGACCTGCACCTTACCGTACCGCGCGAGACCACCCGCCTTAACGCCAGCGCTGAGCCAGGCCCAAGCAGCGCTGAACTGGCCGCCTTGGTTATTCAAGCACGCCAGCAGCAACTGGATCGCCAAGGCTGCGCCAATGCGCATTTGGATTTAAACGGGGTAAAGCAGCATTGCAGCCTGCCTGACGCAGACCGCCAATGGCTGGAGAATGCCTGCGAACGCCTAGGCCTGAGCTTGCGCGCGGCGCACCGCGTGCTGAAGGTCGCGCGTACCTTGGCCGACCTAGACGGTGCTGTACCTATCAGCCGCGCTCATCTGGCTGAGGCGTTGCAATACCGCCCCAGCGGCAGCGGCAGCGGCACCTGAATTGCTGGCACAAAGAAGCCCCGCAAACGGGGCTTCTTGGTCAAACATTTAACTATTGATGGCGTTGCGCAGCGTACTCACGACACGCCTCGCCGAAGGCTTGGAAGATTTTCACCGAATGCGGATTTTGCGCCGCCTGCCATTCCGGGTGCCATTGCACCGCCAAGGTGAACTGTTCAGCACCCGGTAGGTGAATCGCCTCAACCAAACCATCTTCAGCAAACGCTAAGGCCTCGATGCCTTCGCCCAGCTGATCAAGCGCCTGGCCATGCAGCGAGTTGACCGGGAACGCCACGTCGCCCATCAACTCGGCAAACCAGCTACCGGCCAACGCTTGCACGGTATGGCTGTCGCCGTACTGCACAGCCACCGGATCATTTGAGTCTTCGCGATGGTCGTTCAAGCCCGACACTTCATAGGCTTTCTGGTGAATGGTGCCACCCAGCGCCACGTTAATTTCCTGCATGCCCCGGCACACCGCGAACAACGGTATGCCGCGCTTAAGGGCTGCGCGAATCAGCGGAATATCGAACAAATCACGGGATTTATCCTGACTTTTACTCGGCGTTTTGTTTTTTTGCCCGTACAACGCCGGGTCGATGTTGCTGCCTGCACCCGTCAGGTACACGCCATCGACCATCGACAGGTATTGGTCAAGATCATCAGCGCCACAGCAACTCGGCGCCAGCAGCGGAATGCAGCCAGACAGCTCAGCCAGTGGCGTGATGTATTTGTGGGTCATGACCTGATAAGCGTGGCCTTTGCGCTCCTGCGTGCCCATCGACATCAGGACCACCGGTTTACGCGGCGCTATGCGCTCGTTGGTTTCGTTGCTGGACATACTTCACCTTGGGGCCGGACAGCCAGCCGTTGCTGTGCAGGGCACTCAGCGCGGTTGCACGCGCCTTGTTATGCGCTTGGCATACGGGACCAAAAACCCGCACACCCTGCTGGTAAGTCTGCCAAAGCCGTAAAATATGTCAAACAAATAAGCAGGGATTGTTTGACAAAAGTGCGTGTAAACGATGCCTGCTCGACTAAAAATGATTACAACTAATTGATTATGATGAATAAAAATATAAAGAACAAAACCGCTTAGTCCAATATTTTTTACGCTTGAGCGTGACTCATCCAAACCCCTCACGCGCGGGTGAGGGGTCAACAAGAGGCTGTGCGTGGGCGCATCGAACGGCTAGCGCCTTCAGAGCTGAGCGGGCTTGCTGAAGCGATAAAACAGATTGGGCTCGCTGACCAAATAGAGCACGCCTTGGCTGTCCGTGGCGATGCCTTCGCCTTGCGGCACGCTGCGCTTAAGGCCATTTCGGCCCCCTAATAAAGAGAGGCTGCTGATCGGCTTACCGTCAATATCCAATTCCAACACCAGCCGCGATTCATCGGACAGCGCCAGCAAATGCCCGCTGCGCTCATCGAACTGCAGGCTGGATAAATCACGCACAAAAAGCCCAGCATCGCGCTGCTTGTTGTCCACCACATGTACCGCAAACGGCTGGTCGGGGTCGCGATGGGGAAAGCCGTGGATCTCGTAGATGCGGATGGGGTCGCGCTCCTTAGCGACAAACAAGCGCTGCCCTTCTGAGTCATACGCCAGCCCTTCGAAGCCTTTATTACCCTTTAGGCCAAGGCTCAACGACAATTGCTGAGACTGCTCGGCATACACGTCGGTGGTGCTGTCATCCACCTTCACCTTGATCAACCGCTGGCGACGTTCATCGGTGATGACATACAGACCGGAGCTGATGTACTCGACTGCCTCGGCATCACCAAAGCCGTGCAGGTTAATGCGCCGCACGATCTCGCCATCCAGCGACAGTTCAATCAGCTGCGCCTTCTGGTTGGTTACGGTAAACAGGCTGTTCCGATCTGGATCATAGGTCAGCGCCGAGACATCATCGTCCACGCCAACGATCACCTTGGCCTCAATATCAACCTGATAATCCGATAGCAGCAGGGACGCCTTCTGCCCCTTACCCGGTTGTTGCCACTGCTGCACATTGAACCACGCACGCTCGAACAACCGGTGCTCCTGAGCCAACACACCCAGCAGCAAAAGCGCCAGGACGATAACGCTCAGCAACAGACGTTTAACGGTGACAGGGTTTCGCATGCTAATTCACTCACTTCACTCACAAACACGTACGGACAGCATAACGACGTCAGCCCGAAGCGGGGCTTCGGGCTGACAGGGGCAACGCGGGTAGACCTTACTGGATAATTTCAAGGTGCTCGACATCAACTTCGCGGCTCGTCAGGTCACGGTCAACTTCACCCGTGATTTTCACCATTGCCTTTTCGGAAACAGCCTGAGCGGGCCAATGCTCATCGTCGATTTCAACATGAATGGTGCCGCTGGCATCTTTGAATTCGTACAGCTCATCCTGCAGACGCTTCACAATCTGACCCTGCAACACCACCGGCGTATCGTCAGCAGCATCCAGAGCAGCCGCTACAGTGGTGACCTGGGCCGTTGCGCCGGGCCCGGTATAACCGGTGGCCATTACAGCGGTTGAGAACAGCGGAGCCAGCAGCAGGGCCAAAGTTAAACGCTTCATGGGGTAACCCTCTATCAATTAGTTGATGAGCTGATCTTAGAGGCTGTAGCTGAAGCCAGGCTTAAACGCCGCTTAAGCCAAACTTAATTTGCGGCGGCCTGCTGGGCCAGCGGTTCTTTGCGCAGCACGTAGAGCAGGTTCGGCTCGCTGACGATATAAATCGTCCCCGCTGCATCGATGGTCACGCCCTCAGCCTGATTGATGCTGCGCCGCAAGCCATTGGTGCCAAGGGCGAGGCTGATAAAGCTCACCACCTCACCCTGATCGCTGACTTCTAGGAGCAACCGCGACTCGTCCGAGAGCACCAACACATGACCGGTACGGGCGTCATAGCTCAGCGAGGAAATATCACGCAAAAACAGGTGAGCGGCATTGATCGGCTGCAGTGTACCGGCGGCGCCCTCTTCACCCGGAAACGGCAGGCTATAAAGGCCCAGCGGGTCTCGCTCCTTGCCCAGCAGCACACGTTTGTTGCGTGAATCCCAACCGATGCCTTCAAAGCCTTTATTGCCGGCGTCAACAAAGCCGAGGTCCACGGATGACTGCTCGGTAAAGTCTATGCGGCGGGTCAGGGTGTCTAGCTTGAAAGTGGTGAGGGTGCGCTTACGCTCGTCGATAATCGCCATGCGGCCATCGGAGAGCATCTCCACACCTTCGGGATTGGCAAACCCCTGCAGGTCGATGCGGCGCATGACTTGGCCATCCAAGGTCAACTCAATCAGTTGCGGCGAATTCCCGGTCACGGTGAACAATGTGTCGCTCGCCGCGCTGTAGGTCAGCCCGGACACCTCATCATCCTCCAGACCCTGCAACGGCTTTGCTTGCAGAACGGCCCGGTATCCTGGCAACCAAATGCTCTGCGCCTGCTCGGCGGCGCTCACCTGCTGCTCTTTGCCCCAGAAAAACAAACGGTCGTCCCAGTGCAGATAGTGCGTAGCCGAAAGGCCCGCCACCAGCAGAGCACACCACAGCACCGCGCGCAGGCGCACCCGCTGGATAATCTGAATTGACATCGCATACAACCCCTAACAACGAAGGCATTCAGACTAGAGCGCTACGCTTACATTTTGGTTAAGCCATACCACCGCTGAGCACCTCCTGGTGCTCCTAACGAAAGTTGGTGATCGTTGCGGTTAAAGCACGCGACTGACGAAGCGACTATGGCCCAGCAACTCCAGCACCAGCTCATCACCCTTGTACAGGGGGCCGACGCCAGCGGGCGTGCCGGTGAGAATTACGTCACCCGGCTGCAAGCTGAAATGCCCGGCAATGTGCTGAATCATCGGCAAAATCGGGTTGAGCATGTCGCGGCTGTTGCCGTCCTGACGCACGTCGCTGTTGATGCTCAAGCGGATGCCGATGTCGGCGAGGTCTTCGACAGCATCGCCGGGTACAAACGGCGCCAGCACACAAGCACCATCAAACGACTTGGCGACTTCCCACGGGTAACCCTTGGCCTTAAGCGTGGCCTGCAGGTCGCGCAGGGTGAGGTCCAGTGCCGGGGCGAAACCGGAAATGGCGTCACGCACCTCTTCCTCGTTCGGTGTGCGCGACAGCGGTTTGCCGATGAGCACGGCGATTTCAGCTTCGAAATGCACATCACCCCGGCCTTCAAGCAGGGTGAAGCCATCATCCAACGGCACCACGCAGCTACCCGGCTTGATAAACAGCAACGGCTCGCTCGGCACCGGGTTATTCAACTCCTTGGCGTGCTCAGCGTAATTACGGCCAATACAAACCACCTTACCCATGGGGAAGTGAATATGGGTTCCATCGACATACTGATGCTGGTAACTCATTTCAGATTCCTTATTGGAAGAACATAAACCCGTAGCCCGGATAAGCGCAGCGCAGTCCGGGAGCTTGCCGCCTTGGATTACGCAGCCCCGGATGGCTGGTTCGGATGTACTACGGATTACGCGGCCCCAGATGGCGCTAAAGCTTATCCGGGCTACGTCGGATCAATACCGCCCTGAAGCCAACACGCCCCTACCACGATCATGCCGGCTCCGTGGCCGTTCGTCATTGCGACCAAAGCGCAACAAGCCACCACCCCGTAGCCTGGATAAGCGCAGCGCAATCCGGGAGCTTGCAGCCTTGGATTACGCAGCCCCGGATGGCGCCAGGACTTATCCGAGCTACGCCGGTGCGGTGTTGATCAGAGCGGGAAAATTTTGCCTGGGTTCATGATGCCGTTCGGGTCGAAAACCGCCTTGATTGCCTTCATATAGCCAATCTCGGCTTCCGAGCGGCTGTAGGTCAGGTAATCGCGCTTGGTCATGCCGACTCCGTGTTCGGCGCTGATCGAGCCGTTGTACTTCTGCACCGTCTCGAACACCCACTTGTTGACCGTGGCGCACTTACTAAAGAACTCGTCCTTGGACAGGTTCTCCGGCTTCAAGATATTCAGGTGCAGGTTGCCGTCGCCGATGTGGCCAAACCAGACGATTTCAAAATCCGGGTAGTGTTCGCCGACAATGGCGTCGATGTCATGCAAGAAGGCCGGCACCTTGGAGACAGTGACCGAGATGTCATTCTTGTAAGGCGTCCAGTGGCTGATGGTTTCCGAGATGTACTCACGCAACTTCCACAGATTCTGCAGTTGCTGCTCGCTCTGGCTCATCACGCCATCCAGCACCCAGCCTTGCTCAACGCAATGCTCAAAAGTGGCCAAGGCGGCGTCGGCGACTTCCTCGGTGGTGGCTTCAAATTCCAGCAGGGCGTAGAACGGGCAGTCGGTTTCAAAGGCAGCCGGCACGTCACCACGGGCCATGATCTTGGCCAAGGCCTTGTCGGAGAAGAACTCGAAGGCGGTCAGGTCCAGCTTGTTCTGGAAGGCATGCAGCACCGGCATGATCGAGTCGAAGTCTGGGGTGCCGAGTACCATGGCTGTGAGGTTCTTCGGCGCACGGTCGAGGCGCATGGTGGCCTCGACGACAAAACCCAAGGTGCCTTCGGCGCCGATAAACAGCTGGCGCATGTCATAGCCGGTGGCGTTCTTGATCAAGTCCTTGTTTAGCTCCAGCAGCTCACCGGTGCCGGTGACCACTTTCAGACCCGCCACCCAGTTACGGGTCATGCCGTAGCGAATCACCTTGATGCCGCCGGCATTGGTGCCGATGTTGCCGCCAATCTGGCTGGAGCCGGCCGAGGCGAAATCCACCGGGTAATACAGGCCTTTGTCCTCAGCGAACATCTGCAGCTGTTTGGTCACCACGCCGGGCTGACAGACGACGGTGCGGTCGAACTCGTTGAAGTCGAGAATTTGATTCATATAGTCGAAGGCCACCACCACTTCGCCATTGGCTGCTACTGCGCCAGCAGACAGGCCCGTGCGGCCGCCGGAGGGCACCAGCGCAACGGCGCGCTGATTAGCCCAGCGGACGATGGCCTGCACCTGCTCGATGCTTTTGGGGAACGCAATCGCCAGCGGTGCTGGGGCGAAATGCTTGGTCCAGTCTTTGCCGTAGGTATTGAGGGAATCGGCGTCGGTGAGCACCTTGCCGGGCTCAACCAGGGTCTTCAGCTCTTCGATCAGCGCAGGGTTGGTCATCTACGGAACTCTCAAACGATTCATGGTCACCCTGAGCACGCTTCATCTGCCAGGGTAGGTGTTTCGCGGGCCTCGTATGCTAGCATACGCCCCCCGTGAATCGTGCCTGCGAGCTGATCTGCGGGCTGCGGCCGGCGGCGTTCGGCCTCTTCCCTGACACTCTATTGTGGGACAACAGGTACTCCGATGAGCAAGACCTCTCTCGACAAGAGCAAGATCAAGTTCCTTCTTCTTGAAGGCGTCCATCAAAATGCAGTGGACACCCTGAAGGCCGCTGGTTACACCAACATCGAGTACCTCAAGGGCGCGCTCTCCGACGAGGCGCTAAAAGAAAAAATCGCCGACGCCCACTTTATCGGCATCCGTTCGCGCACCCAGGTGACGGCTGAAATACTCGACTGCGCCAAGCGCCTAGTCGCGGTCGGTTGCTTCTGCATCGGCACCAACCAGGTTGACCTCGACGCGGCCCGTGAGCGCGGTATCGCCGTGTTTAACGCACCGTACTCGAACACCCGCTCGGTGGCCGAGCTGGTGCTGGCACAGGCCATCCTGCTGCTGCGCGGCATCCCCGAGAAGAACGCCTCTTGCCACCGCGGCGGCTGGATCAAGTCAGCAGCCAACTCCTTCGAAATCCGCGGTAAGAAACTGGGTATCGTCGGCTACGGCTCGATCGGCACCCAGCTCTCGGTACTCGCTGAAGCCTTGGGCATGCAGGTGTTTTTCTATGACACCGTGACCAAACTGCCGCTGGGCAACGCCACCCAAGTTGCCAAACTGCATGACCTGCTGGGCATGTGTGACATCGTGTCGCTGCACGTCCCAGAGTTGCCATCCACCCAGTGGATGATCGGCGAGAAGGAAATCCGCGCCATCAAAAAAGGCGGCATCCTGATCAACGCCGCGCGTGGCACCGTGGTCGAGCTGGATCACCTGGCCGCTGCGATCAAAGACGAGCACCTGATCGGCGCCGCCATCGACGTGTTCCCGGTCGAGCCGAAATCCAACGATGAAGAGTTCGAAAGCCCGCTGCGTGGCCTGGATCGCGTGATCCTGACTCCGCACATCGGTGGCTCCACCGCTGAAGCACAAGCCAACATCGGCCTGGAAGTGGCCGAGAAGCTTGTCAAGTACAGCGACAACGGCACCTCAGTATCCTCGGTCAACTTCCCTGAAGTGGCCCTGCCAGCCCACCCAGGCAAGCACCGCCTACTGCACATTCACGCCAACATCCCCGGCGTAATGAGCGAAATCAACAGCGTGTTCGCCGAAAATGGCATCAACATCGCCGGTCAGTTCTTGCAGACCAATGCCAAAGTTGGCTATGTGGTGATCGACGTTGACGCCGACTACTCCGACTTGGCGCTGGAGAAGCTGCAGCTCGTTAAAGGCACCATCCGTAGCCGCGTGCTGTTCTAAAAAGCCCGCGCTGCATATGCAAATGGGAAGCTTCGGCTTCCCTTTTTTTATCAATCTGTAATCACTGTTACGCCTGCCGCCTTCACATTCAGCAGGCTACAACGGCCCGGCATCGCGACGACGCAGCCAGCCCGTCAGTGACAAACGCTCACGGGTGGCCGGTAGCACCTCATGGGGCATGTCTGCCGAGAGAAACACCAGCAGGCTCCCCGCGCAGGGCAATACGTCATGGCCTGTTCCGTCTGCGAGGTGCAGGCGCAGCGCCCCACCCTGTTCGGCCTGCCACTGCTCGTTGAGGTAAAACACCACGGACACAGCGCGACGGTCATTATCACGGAAGCGATCCACATGCTTTTTGTAAAACGCACCCGGCGGATACAGGGCGAAGTGGCTTTCAAAATCCTCTAATCCTAAGTACAGGGCTTGGTTAAAGGCTTGGCGCAACTCGTCCATCAGCGTCAAATACTGATCGCAGGCGGCATGTTGGCCGGCCTCCAGCCACTGAATATGGTCGCCACGCAGCCCCTCACTGACCACCGCTAAGGCACTGCGGCCGACGCCGGCGCGCACCAATAGGCCGGCGGCGGCACGTTTGCGGCACTCTTCGGCCAGTTCTGCGGTCAGAGCTGGGGCAATAAAGTGTGTTTGCAGCGACCAGCCCTGTTCGGCCACGTCATCGATAATGCACGCCATGCGGGCGCTGAGGTCGTTAGGTGAGCAGGTATTCAATGATGACCCCGAAGGAATGAGCACCTGCACAGCCGCAGGTGAGCGATTCTAACAGGCCGATAACTGGCCTCGACAAGCCCTCGCTGCCCACTGAAAATAGCCGCCCCAGAATGGAGTCCCTATGCGCGCCCTTGCCGTTGTTCTAACCCTGCTGCTGAGCCTGCCTACTTTGGCCGATGATTACCTGCAGCTCTACCAAGCAGCCGGCTGGCCGCAGCAGCGCATGCACTTTAGTGATGCCTTGCAGGCTGCTCAGGAGCGCTATCGCAATAGCCTGCCGCCGGCGGTGCATCAAGCGCTGGTGAACAACAGCAACCAGCGCTTTGCGGCCGCCGCCGTTGACCGGCGCGCGCAGCAAGGCCTGCGTAACAGCCTCAATGAGCCAGCCAACGCTCTGGCGTTTTTCCAGTCGGCAGTCGGGCGCAAAATTGTTGATGCTGAACTGCTCGCCACCCGCAGCGATCAACTGGCGCGCTACGCCAACGGCCTGCCACGCACCGAAGCCAGCGCCACCCGGCGCCTGCAGATTCGTCATCTGGCTCAGGCGCTGCCCGCTAAGGAAGCGGGCGCGGAAGTGAGCTTGGCGCTGGCTGGGGTGGCCGCCGACAGCCTAAGCCAAATGCTCCCTGGTCTTATCGGCGGTGACAGCGCCCAAGCCCTGCTCAATGGCCAGCGCCAGCGTCTGATTGAGCAGATTGGCGCAGACCTCGACAACACCCTGCTGCACGTCTATCGCGAACTGAGTGATGCCGAGCTGGAAGAGTTTGTCGGCTTCGCCCAGTCAGATGCCGGCAAGGCCTATTACCAAGCGGCCCTGTCCGCCATTCGCAGCGGCTTAGCCGTTGGCCAGAGCAGCGCCAACCTAACCCCGGCACCCAGCGGAATCTAGCCCAAACGCTGGCTGAGCCAATCAAAGTAGCGCTGGCGCAAGGCTGGCGCTTCGTTGGCCAAGTGATGGCCCGCTTCGGGTAGGCGCAGAATCTGTGGTGTGGTGAATTTATCCGCTAGCACCTTGAGGTTGTGCCGCCACGCCACGGTCATGTCCGCCTCACCTTGGATGATCAGCGGGCTGCGATTGCTGCGCGGTGCGGCTTCAATGTGCGGCACCCAGCGGCTCAGCGCGCCGACCCAGGCGGTCGGCAGATTGCGCGGTTGCAATGGGTCGTGGTGGTGAACGAAATCGATAAACGCCGCATCACTGGAATTAACGCTAAAACGCCGTGGAATCTCACTGACAACGTGACGCATGACCCGGTAACTCAGCTTTGACCAGCCCCAAGCCCGTGGCCGTACCAGTGGCGCCAAGAGGATGGTTTGGCCAATCTGCGCCAGCGGCTCACCAGTGAGCAGGTAATCAATGATGATCGCCCCGCCGGTGCTTTGCCCGCACAGGTGCCAAGGCTGCGGTAAATCCAGAACAGCCGCTTCGGCCAATACGGCACGCAACACCGTTTGGTATTCAGCGAAATCGCCGATGCTGGCGCGCACGCCGCTGGACAACCCATGCCCTGGCAAATCAAACGCCAGTACCGCAAAACCCATCGCCAGCGCCCACTCGATCACATGCCGGTACACGCCAACGTGGTCGTAATAACCATGCAACACCACCAAGGTGGCGCGAGGTTGCTGCAGAGGCCACCACGCTTGCACGGCGATTTGATAGCCACCCGCCGATAGCAGGCCCATGCAGCTGCGCGCCGCCAACGCATCGGTAAAGCCGTAAAACTGCCGATACGCCTGAGCGTCTGGCGACAAAGCAACCGCTGCGGCCAAGGGTCGCAGACTGGCAATCAGGTTTTGCGGCTCAAACAGCTCTGGCATAAGGCTTCCATCAATCATGCGGCGTGCGCGCAGGCGATCCGGCACGGCGTTATCAGGCTGCGGATATTCTGCTGTCGCATCAGCCATGGCAAGCTACTCGCCTGTTTGCTGAAGACCGACCATGACCTTACCCACGCGCAAGACCCTACTCGCCAGCTTGCTGATCCTGCTCTGGGCCGTTTCCATGCTCTACGCCTATTGGTGGTATGAGGCGCGCTACCTGCGCAGTTTCAGCGATCAGACCGCACTGTTTTATGGCGAAGCGTTGCGCTTGCCTGACGAGCTGGCCGGCCCCGGACCAATCCGTTTGGTGCATTTTTGGGACCCCGCCTGCCCGTGCAACATCGGCAACCAACAGCACTTGGCCGACTTGATCGAGCGTTTCGACTCTCAAGGCGTGGCGTTTTATTCCGTGCAAAAACCCGACAGCAATGGCCAGTTGCCCAGCACCTTAGATGCCCTGCTGCCGCTCTCCGCACTACCCGGCAGCGGGCAACTCCCCGCCAGCCCAGCGGTAGCCGTCTGGGATCGCAGCGGCCAGCTCGCCTACTTCGGCCCCTACAGCGAAGGCGCCACCTGCACCTCCAGCAACAGCTTTATCGAGCCCATTCTTGACGCCCTAATCGATGGCCGTCCGGTGAATGCCAGCAACACCCTGGCCGTGGGCTGTTTTTGTGACTGGCAGAACGACTAACGACCGCGGGTCATCTCGCCTACAACGCCAATCAACTGCTAGTGCTGGCACACGATACAGAAAGGCGAAAATCCGTATTCATTCCTAAACTGTTCTTGCCGATACATTAATCACAACACCCCGAGGCTGAATCAGGCCACACCAGACAGCCTTCAAGAATACGTTGCCTAGGCATCGCACACGACTTAGCCAGCCAAAGCAGCTACCCATGGATGATCGCTTAACCCACAAGCCTTTATAACCATTCCAGAGTCCACCGTTATGTCTGATACGAACTCACTCCTCGAACAGCATTACCGCAAAGCCGATCGCATCATGCTGGGTGTACTGTGGCTGTTGTTCTTCTCCTCGCTTGGCCTCGCGGCTTGGCATAACACCTGGGGCCAAGCGCTGCTGGTCGGCGGCGGAACAGCCTTGGTGGTGAACGTGCTCAATCAGCTCATCGGTGGCCAACGCCTGTTTCGTTGCGTAATGGGCGCCGCGTTTATGGTGATGACCGCCCTGCACATCAACCAGGCTGACGGCATGCTGGAAATGCACTTCGGCATCTTTGTGCTGCTGGCATTCTTGGTGTATTACCGCGACTGGCTGCCTATTTTGGTCGCCGCCACAGTTATTGCCGTGCATCACCTGAGCTTTTCCGCCCTGCAATCGCAAGGGGTTGACGTGTTTGTGCTGCAAAGCGGCAGCTGGCCGATCATCTTCCTGCATGCGCTATATGTGGTGGTAGAGAGCGCAATTTTGATTTACCTAGCGGTGCAAACCCACGCGGAGGCCGTTGAAAGTGCAGCGTTGGCGCACGCTGCTGGCAAGCTCACCGAGAACAATGACGAGATCGATCTCAGCTACCGCAGCAGCGCGCAGGGCAAGGTCAGCCAAGGCTTCAACCGCTTCCTCGACACCCTCGATGAATTAGTCGGCGAAGTGATCAAAGACACGCAAGGCTTGCAGCAAATGGGCGACAAGCTGGTGCACGCCACCGGTAATTTGCGCACCGGCGCCGACAAACAGCAAGGTGAAATCATCTACATGAGTTCGGCCATGCTGCAGATGAGCACCGCCATTGATGAAGTGGCCAGGCATGCTGACGGCGCGGCAACGGCGGCACAAACCGCTAACCAACAAGCGGCCGAAGGCAGCAGCTCGGTCAACCATGTACGCAGCGAAATCGGCAAGCTGGCCACACAAATCGATGTAACCGAAACTGAAGTGCAAGCGCTGGCCAGCCAGTCCGAAAAAATCGGCAAGGTACTGGAAGTGATCCGCACCATTGCCGACCAAACCAACCTGCTCGCGCTTAACGCCGCCATTGAGGCTGCGCGCGCGGGTGATCATGGTCGCGGCTTTGCCGTAGTGGCTGATGAAGTGCGCAATCTGGCGCAGAAAACCGCGCTGTCCACTGCTGAAATCCAACAAATCATCAGCGGCCTGCAACAAGGCAGCCGCCAAGCAGCAAGTGCCATGCAAGCAAGCCGCGACAGCGTGCGCAGCTGCGTACAAGACAGCCAGGCCACCGCCGAGCTGCTCAGTGCGGTGGCTCAAGACATCAACGCCATCACCCAAATGAACGAGTTGATCGCCGCCGCGACTCACGAGCAAGCCGCCACCAGCGCGGAGGTCAGCCAACACCTGCACAGCGTGCAGAAAGTGGCTGAACAAACGCTCACTGGTGCCCAAGAGCTAAACAGCGACGGGCAAAAACTCAGCACCGTGGCCGAGCGTTTAAGCGCGTTGAGCAGACGCTTCCGCGTCAGCCGCTAACGCGATAACCCTGCGGCGTGTCGCCCTGCCAGCGCCGAAAGGCGCGGTAGAACGGCGACAGCTCAGCAAAGCCGCAGGCGCGTGCCACTTCACGAATGGGCACGCCGTTATCCAGCAAACTTTGCGCACGCATGCGCCGCACCTCATCGTGCAACCGGCGGAAGCTCTGCTGCTGTTCAGCCAGTGCCCGCTGCAAGCCACTGCTGCTAAAACCAAGGGCTGTGGCGGCGCTCGCCAGGTCACACAGCTGCACCCCCAGGTTGACCTCCAGCCAATAACGCACGCGATTGAGCAGCTGGTTTTCCTCTAATTCAGCCAGCTCCTTTTCTGCTTGCGCCCACAGCACTGCAAACACTCGCGGGTTAGCACTGCGCGACGGTCGGCTGAGCCAGGCGCGCGGAAAGCGCAGAGCATCATGGCGCTGCTCAAAGCATGGCTGCAGGCCCAGTAAACGACGATGCTCACTCTGCCGACGCGGCGCACCATGCCGAAAATCCACCCCGCTGAGCTTAAAGCGACCGTCGTTATTGATGCTGGCGAGCATCTTTTGCAGCAATAACGCCAGGCATTCCATCTGCTGACGCAGCGAGCCGACCCCGCGGTAATTAAGATCAAAAATCAACTGCGCTTGCTGGTCATCCAACACCAAGCGGGCGGCAAACCCACCGGAAAGAATGTGCTGAAAGCGCAGAAAACTCTCCAGCGCTTGGCTCAGATCGCGGCTGGCCAACATCAGGTAGCCGACCACATCCATCGGGCGCGGCTGCATGGTTTCAGCCAAATGCAAACCAATGTCGACATCACCGCTGATACCCTCTAGTGCCTGCCAAAAGCGCGGCGCGTTGTCGTGGTCTTCGCGGGCACTCAGCAGTGGCGGCGCCAACACTAAACCCTGATAAGCCTGCCGATAGGTGTCGGTGGGGTCCAGACGCAGTGCGGCCAGCGCCTCATACAACAGGCGGCGCAAGGTTGAAGAGTGGGTCAGCGCGCTGGCCATGCTGCTGTGCAGATCGTGGTGCATAACGTCCTCGTTAATTGACCAAAGACTTTCACGCCTGATGCGTCCGGTCAATGCCGCCAAGGCCTGCAATACGCACAATGGCCAAGCTGATAAAACTCATAACAAGGAACACCCGATGAAACGCACCCTGACCGTACTGGCTGTATTAGTCGCCGCCATTGCCGCTGGCACTTACGGGTACATCGACAGCAAGCAGCCGCAACGTCACGGCGAGCTGCAGTTAAGCGCCCTGCAAGCGCCGGTCACGGTGGATTACGACGAGCGCGGCGTGCCGCATATCCAAGCGCAAAACGAGGCGGATATGTACCGCGCCCTGGGCTATGTGCATGCTCAAGACCGCCTGTTTCAGATGGAAATTTTGCGGCGTTTGGCCCGTGGTGAATTGGCCGAAATCCTCGGCAGCAAGCTGGTCGACACCGACCGCTTGTTCCGCACCTTGGGCATTCGTGAACACGCCGACCGCTACGCCGCGAAGATGGACATGAACGCACCGTCGAGCAAAGCGCTGCTGGCCTACTTGGACGGCGTCAACCAGTACCAGGCCAACCACCCGGCACCGATTGAGTTCGATGTGCTGGGGATTGAAAAGCGCCCTTTCACCACCGCCGACACCCTCAGCGTTGCCGGTTATATGGCCTATAGCTTCGCGGCCGCCTTCCGCACCGAGCCGGTGCTGACGCATGTGCGTGACCAGCTAGGCGCCGATTACCTCAAGGTGTTCGACCTCGATTGGCACCCGCAGGGCGTGATCAAAGCAACACTGGCCGCCGGTGATTGGCAAGACCTCAACGCCATCGGCGCGCTCAGCCTCGCCGCTTTGGAAGAGGCCGGCCTGCCGCAATTCGAAGGCAGTAACGCATGGGCCGTTGCTGGCAGCCGCACCGCCAGCGGCAAACCGCTGCTGGCCGGCGATCCGCATATCCGCTTTGCCGTGCCGTCGGTGTGGTACGAAGCCAACTTGAGCTACCCCGGTTTTAGCCTGTACGGCCACCACCAAGCGCTCAACCCCGTGGCCTCGCTGGGGCATAACCGTGAGTTCGCCTGGAGCATCACCATGTTCCAGAACGACGACCTCGACCTGATCGCCGAGAAAACTAACCCAAACAACCCCAATCAAGTTTGGTATCGCGGCGAGTGGGTCGAGCTGCAAAGCCGTACAGAGCAGATCACCGTCAAGGATGCCGAACCGGTCAGCCTGACCATCCGCCGCTCGCCGCATGGCCCGATCATCAACAGCGCCTTGGGCGAAACTGCCGGCAGCACACCGATTGCCATGTGGTGGGCGTTTTTGCAAACGGAAAACCCCATCCTCGACGGTTTCTACCAACTCAACCGCGCCAACACCCTGGATGCCGCGCGCAGCGCCGTGGAAAACATCGAAGCCCCCGGCCTGAATATCGTCTGGGCCAATGCCACGGGTGATATCGGCTGGTGGGCTGCGGCAAAACTGCCGCGCCGCCCGGTCGGGGTCAACCCCAGTTTTATCCTCGACGGCGCCAGCGGTGAAGCAGAGAAAGACGGCTACTTCCCCTTCAGCGCCAACCCGCAGGAAGAAAACCCCGCGCGCGGCTATATCGTCTCGGCCAACTACCAGCCGGTATCGCCCACCGGCATGGCCATCCCCGGCTATTACAACCTGGCCGATCGCGGCCAGCGCCTGAATGAGCGCCTCAGCGACAACAGCGTTAAGTGGGATGTGAACAACAGCCAAGCGCTGCAACTGGAGCCCGGCACCAGCTACCCACAACGCCTGCTCGCGCCGCTGGCTGCTGATTTACGCGCCGCCGCAGGCGATGCCGACGAGCACGCGTTGGTCGAGCAACTGCTGAGTTGGGATGGCCAACACACCCTCGACGCCACTGCCGCCACGCTGTTTAACCAGCTGGTTTATCAACTGACGTTTGAAGCCATGGCCGACGAATTGAGCGAAACCTTTTTCGCCAACCTGCTGCAAACCCGCGTACTCGACAGCGCCCTGCCGCGCCTAGCTGGCGATGCCAACTCGCCGTGGTGGGATAAACGCGGTAGCGATGCCATAGAAACCCGCGCTGACACCGTCAAAGCCGCGTGGCACGCCAGCCTCACCCATCTGCGCAGCACCCTCGATGCTGATTCCGTTAAATGGGCCTGGGGCAACGTGCACACCCTCATCCACAGCCACCCGCTGGGCCAGCAAAAGCCGCTGGATAAGCTGTTCAACGTCGGCCCATACGCCGCGCCGGGCGGCCATGAAACCCCGAACAACCTCTCGCAACCCATCGGCCCTGCGCCTTGGTCCGTGGTGTACGGCCCCTCAACTCGACGCCTGATCGACCTGGCCGACGCCGGCAGCGCATTGGGCATCAACCCAGTCGGTCAAAGTGGTGTGCTGTTTGACGCCCACTATAAAGACCAAGCTGATGGCTATATCCAGGGTGAGTACGTGCCGATGCATTTAGAGAGCGAAGCGATCAACGCCCACAGCCGCAGCCAGATGACACTGCTGCCCCACGCGGACTGAACACAACACCGAGAAGCAGGTCGCGGCGAGAAGCAACTCATGCTCTCGCCGCGCTTGGCATCGCGAATACGGCGCTGGCCTGCAGACACCCAACGAGGTTAAGCGCGATCCAGCGGGCTCAACACCGCAAGGCCACCGCGGTTAAGCACATGGGTATAAATCTGCGTCGTCTTCACATCCGCGTGCCCGAGCAGCTCCTGCACGGTGCGAATATCCTGACCGCTTTCCAAAAGATGGGTGGCAAATGAATGCCTGAGCGTGTGTGGCGTGGCCAACTTAACAATGCCCGCACGCTTAATCGCGACCTTAAATGCACGCTGCAGCCGCTTCTCATCCATATGATGGCGGCGCGTCTTACCACTGCGCGGGTCAACAGACAGCCCAGACGCTGGGAACACATATTGCCAGGCCCATTCCCAAGGGCCCTTGGCATACTTGCGCTCAAGTGCAAACGGCAAATAAACATCACCCCGGCCGGCATTCAATTCAGCGACATGACGCGCTTTAACCACAGCCAGATGTTGTTTAAGCGGCTCAATCAAACAGCGAGGCAATACCGTCACACGGTCTTTCATCCCTTTGCCATCGCGCACCACCATCTCCAAGCGGACAAAGTCGATATCTTTAACCCGCAGCCTAATCACCTCCATCAAACGCATACCCGAGCCATAGAGCAGATTGGCAGCCAACCAAACATCACCCTCAAGATTCGCCAGCGTCTGCTGCACCTCCCCAATGCTCAACACCACGGGTAAACGGCTGGGCTTCTTAGCCCGCACAACCTCACCAAGCCAAGGTAAATCCAGCTTGAGCACCTGCTTATATAGAAAAAGCAAAGCCGCCAACGCTTGGTTTTGCGTTGAGGCCGATACATTCTTGCGAACCGCCAAGTCCGAAAGAAACGCCTCAACCTCTGCAGCACCCATTACCTCGGGGTGTTGATAGTGATGAAACCGGATAAACCGCTTCACCCACTCGCAATAGACGCGCTCAGTGCGAATCGAGTAATGTTTCAACCGAATTTGCTCGCGCACCTGATCGAGTAACCGAGGCTTTTCGTCCATGGCGTATAACTCCCTTTTTTGTCAATGTACGGCGGTAAACACTAGCCTAGACGGAACACCGCAAAGCGACAAGAATGTTATCCACCACGCCCATAAAAGCGTTACTGCACCAATTGGTGTCTATTTATAGTTAGGGTAGAAATACCACACACCAGCCAAGGATAAACAATGCTAGCTATACGCCATGAAAACAGCTCGACTTCAGAAAATGTAAATAATATCTGTAGCATAATCAAAGATAACAAATGCGAAAGAGTTACATTGTTTGCAAGTCCTAAATTTGCAACCGACGACACAAAAAACTCAGATGGCCCTGAAGTAAACTTCCCACTGGTAGTTGCACTGGCTGAATACAGCATCCCAGGCGTCACAAAAATATCAGTAGTCTTTGATGGCATATTCTTAACCGCAGCACGAAAGCCGCGTTTTTTTGAGATACAAGAGTTACTCGATGCGTGCGAGCTTAGTAATAAAGTCTTCTACTCAAAGACTCGCGTCCCATTTACATCCTCGCTAACCGCAGAAGAGGCTGTGAATATTCTTTCTGGAATAACGTCTGTAGCCCCGTTTACAAAATTATCTCGGGCTGACTATTTTTCACTTCTAAGCAGCTTTACAGAGTCCACTTACCCCTAACAAATGGTTCAAATCGTTCGCTCCGCTCACTGGGACGGGCTAAAGCCCGCCCCTTAACCAAACGTTAGGATCCTTTATGAAAAATTTAGTGTACCCAATTATTCTCATTGCTCTTTCAGGTTGCGCATCTTCACCTCAAACCGAAAACAATCCAGAACTGTCATATGACAATATAAAATATGAAAACTCATCAATTCCGGCCGCCGATGCTCGCGTAAAATTTAATGAAGACATTTCATCTTGCAAGCTTAAGGCTGAAAAGCAACTTGAAGCCAGCATAAAAAATGCAAAACTGCTTGCTTCAATTTATGGTCAACCAATAAAAATTGACGATCTAAAATTAATGAGTAAAGGTCACGTAGCTATGTGTATGGCTGGAGACAAACAAACAGGCTCGGTCGGCAAAGGCTGGTCAGTAGTAAGCGGCTCCTAACAAGGCGCTCAAATCGCTCACTTCGTTCGCTGGGACGGGCTAAAGCCCGCCCCTTAGCTTAATCGTTATACACACATGCCATCTAACATCGGCGCCGCCCATGAAAGTCATTTATAAAATCACTTACCCGAACGGCAAGATTTACGTTGGCAAAGACTTAACGGGAACGCTAAATTATTTTGGCAGTGCCGATAGCAAGCTAATTGAGCGTGATTACACTCCAGAACAAATGCGTGACTTTACAGTTCGCAAGCAAATTCTCTGGGAGTCGGAAACCGCAACAGACAAGGAAGTAAATATGAAAGAAGTGGAGCTAATCAAAGAGCTACAGTCAAACAACCCGAATATCGGTTACAACCAGTGGCCAAAATTCAAGATCATTGTGCAGGCTGGCGTATAACAATGCGCTCAAATCGCTCACTTCGTTCGCTGGGACGGGCTAAAGCCCGCCCCTTAGCTTAATCGTTAGAAGCGGCTACAAATTTAGCGATTTAAATATGCAAGGAAGCATCAAAAATATGCTCAAACCACATAATCGTAATACCCATCTCTGTCCTTACGTTTTGCATAACGAGCTGAGTCCCGCCCGTTTCGGCACGCACAATGACTGACATTCGTTCTCTTTTTGGTCGGCACTCACAGCCCATCATCGGCGCGAAAGGCTTGGTTTGTATGGGTTTGCTGTGTCGGCAAACGTCCGCACGTTCGTTGCCCACCATTTCTGCTCGGCGTGAGGTACAGTTTGCGTCGTCTGCAATCTCAGTGCTCGGCTTGCCACCGCGTCTAACTACAAGTTCAAGCCGTTCGCTTCGCTCACTAGGACGGGCTAAAGCCCGCCCCTTAACTTAACGTTATAGGAATTAGCCAATCAGCTATGGACTTGTCACTAAGAAAATTCGTTCCGATATTTTGCATCAGCGCGGCAGTGGTTGCGTGGGTTAATTATTTCTCATACGAGGCTACAATTAAAATTGCGCAAGCACAATTTGATACCGTTCCCGGACAACTAATCCTAGAAATATTATTAACAATTTTAATTCATACTTTTTTATTGTCAGTAGTGCCTTTCGCTCTGGCCGCTAAAAATAAAAAAATCATTAGTTACTTGGCTCTATCCGTTATTTTATCTTCGTACATGACATCTTTAACCGGAGTAAATTTCGTAGGCCTAACAACAACCATTATCGTCCTCGGCGTATTGGTATTTTACGGCTATAAAAAGACGCAAGAGCTCTATAGATATTTTCGGGCAAAGTAGGAAATCGAGGTGAACTCCTATAACAAGCGGTTCAAATCGTTCGCTTCGCTCTCTGGGACTGCGTGCCGCAGCCCCTTAACCTAAACGTTAGGCTTTAAGCGAGAAAATCAATCATGTCTAATATTTCAAAATTAATAATACTTTCTACCTTCGGCGTACTTACTGCCTGCTCTAAGCCTGGGATTGAAGTCACAGCACAGCAGTATGGAGAAAAATGGCCTTTTAAGGTTTCATCTGGAAATCTAGAATGCAAAGGACAAGCAGTAATATTCCATACGGATGAAAAAGCATATGCCGTAAATGGCGTAGCGAAACAAAAAGGCTACAAAGATATCGAACCAATATGGAAACAAGACCCTAAGTTCTTTGAGATGGCTAACGAAATAGCAAAGTCTGAAAACAAACCCGTCCGTGACATAATAAGAGCTATGGGGCGGCCCACAAAAATAAACATCGGCCCAATATTGGATGAAGGCTTAAAACTCTGCAAATAACTACTACCCATGCACGACAAAGCCGTGCTAGAGCCAAAGCTATCCAACAGCCTAACAACTGGTTCAAACCGTTCGCTTCGCTCCCTGGGACGGGCTAAAGCCCGCCCCTTAACCAAACGTTAGGTATCACATGGAGATTTCGCGATTGCTCAAGAAACGTCAGCTCAACGTCCAAGAGCAGAATGCAATCGCTGAGCACAACCTGCTCTCAACAGCCAAGTATTGGCAGGAGCATCCGCTGCCACAGGCCCTTATATCTTGCGGTAAAGAGCGAGGCGTCTTGTGGAGTAAAGCAATAGTTCTTGAACTTGATATTGACTACCCAGGCATGCCAAGTTTATTCGGCAGAATCCTAAGCAGCACTGACCGTTTCATTGAGTTCGAGCTAGAAACAGATAACGCCCATGAAAAAATACTCTCTGTTGAGCAGTGGGATGACATCACAGGTGATATGAATTTCTCCGAACACAACAAAGGTAACGGCGTTGGATATGGAGCTATAGCAATGAAGGTGAAAAAACAGCTTTGTGGTGCCACCTAACAATTGGTTCAAACCGTTCGCTTCGCTCTCTGGGACGGGCTAAAGCCCGCCCCTTAACCAAACGTTAGGCCACACATAGAAACCGTGGGTCATCCACACAACCCCTATCTCACAAGGAATATCTAACGGACATAAGTGAACTCTTAAATAAAATTCATCCGAAAGATAATGAAGGAAATCAAACTAACGCCAATAAGGGCTCGGCTGGCACAAACCTGCAATATGACCAAGCGCAAGGGAATCGTGGAAAACAACTTAATCCAAACCAAAATAAAGTAAGTCCAGACGCCGACGACATGGATGAGGGCGATGTTTTTTGGCACGACAGCAGTGATTAATTAACCAGTGAAAGCCTAAATAAATGTTAGGACGCAAATGGGGCGGAAATCGGGGTCAGATTAAGGTTTCCCATTAATCTTCTTCTGACCCCAATTACTCGTAGACCTGAGACAATCGAAAAAAGCGGGAAGAAGCGGACTTGATCGTACTTTCCTTACCATGTTGATAAACTCATCATGTTGATGATGAAGACGGTGATGAAGAATATGGCAGCACAACATCGCGTTTCTCGGCGGTCCCTCCCGACAGGCCCCGTGACAGCGGCGTATGAACGCAAGGTGGATGCGGAGGAGGTGCGACGAGATGACGCGCAAGTCGCTCTGGCGGCAAAACTCGATGCCCTGCACGAGTCTCTTACCTCGCTCCCACCACTACCCCTGCGCACCGACAGACCGACAGAGAGCAGCTCTACAAGCAGCAGTCCGCTGTTACTGTTACTGACGCGATCCTTGGCATCCGCTCAGTCCTTTCTTCGAAAGAAATTCCATTTGTGGTCTTTTGGTCCACCACCGCGAGGCATGTACATTCATGGACCGGTCGGGGTCGGCAAGAGCTTTCTAATGGATCTCTTTTACGCGTCGGTTAATGTTCCTGATGATTCTTGCTGTAATAATGACAGCCACAGCTTCAAACACGTCAAAATTACCAAACGCCGTGTCCACGTTCATGAATTCATGCTAGACGTCCATCATCGAATCTTTGTCTACAAACAGAAGCACCCACGAGATGATGCGATACCCATCATTGCGCAGCAATTGGCACAGGAAGCCCAACTCCTCTGTTTCGATGAATTTCAAGTAACAGACGTTGCCGATGCCATGATTTTGAAACGACTTTTTTTATTATTATTAGATTGGAATGTCGTGGTGGTGGCCACCTCGAATCGCTCCCCCGATGCCTTGTATGAGGGAGGCATTAACCGATCCCTCTTTTTGCCATTCATAGACATGTTAAAACACACATTCGACATTATCTCCATGGAGGATTCCGCCAAGGATTATCGACTCGAAACTCGAGCTGATGGTCAATCCTATTTTTGGTCAAACAAGGATGTTCACGGCGATAATAATAGTGATAACAACATGCAGGCGCAGTTGAAAGAAATATTTGGTGGCACTGCATCCGAAACTGAGGCCGAGGCCATTCACGTACCCTTCGGTCGCACCGTCCAGGTCGCCCGATTGAATGACCGGTGCGCCTGGTTTGACTTTTCCGAGTTATGCTACCAACCACTCGGCGCGGCCGATTATATTTCCCTCTGCGACCGATTTCAGGTCCTCATCATGGACCGGGTGCCGCAATTAGACGCCAATCACCTCGACGAAGCGCGACGATTCGTGACCCTCATTGACGTGTGTTATGAATCTCGCACCCGCCTGGTGCTAGCGGCAAAAGTCCCGCTCGATGAATTATTTGTTGAGTTTGAAGCGCAAGTTGAAAGCAGTGATGGAAATGAAGAGTTGTTTGTCAGTGAGAAGGGGGGAAACTCGAGTTCCTTTGCGACGACCATGATTCGCACCAAAGAGGGTGAACAATTTGAGTGGTCGGCGACGGGTCGAAGTGGCGTGTCACTGGCACAATTATCGGCTGCCAATGATCTCGCCTTTTCCTTTCGACGAGCCGCGTCTCGGTTGGTAGAAATGGGTGGAAAGGAATGGGGACGGCAATGACGAAAGCTCTTTACCTTGCAAACCATTGAACCTATGGCAGATTTTTACCTAGGGAACACACGGAACGTAATTGGGGTCAGACGAAGGTTTTCGCCTAAATGTTCATCTGACCCCAATTTTCCCGCATTGGTGCGTTCATCATGATTTATCTTGTTGAACATAGAGGCGGTGAGACTAAGGTTAAAGAGAACCGGATATTTCTGGCGCTGCCGTTAGGAAATGGAATTCAAAGAGAATTTTAGCCATACGGCGTGGCACACGGTATTGCCTCTGGCACCGGTGGTGACGTTGCATCCTTCATCTGCAGAGTCATTGCTTAACAAATCAATCAAGTTCGTTCCGGGCCTGAGGGCCCTGCACCGGACAGCCCTTTCGCTGTGCTGCAGGGCTGCCGCTTATTTTCGGCGTTAGGCACAAACAGCCATGAAGAACCTACAAATCCTGAAATTACTTGCGGGCATTGGCGTCCTAGCTACCTTTCTGTCTTGGCTCCTTGAGGATTTTGAGTGGCTCTCTTCTGCCCTTTTAAATATCGGTTCCGGCATCGTAACGTCAGTTGTTCTTATATATGCATATGACCTATTAATTGAAAAGCAGCAAGAAAAGCTTAGAAAAGAAAAACAGCGCCGAGCCATTTCAAATCAAAAAATCATCCTGCGGCAACATTACAGGGTTTTGCTTGACTGCTACAGAAGTGCTTACGCCGGTGCAGAGCCGGCGGAGTTCAAAGACATAAATTCTTTTCTCGGCATTCGCTACGAAGAAACATTTGCCGCCCTTAACATTTATGCGCCTTCACCAGCAAACTCCATGGGCACAACACCTTACTACAAATATATAGAAGACTCATTTATACAGGTATCCAGCTCTCTCCATTCAATGCTGGCCGCATCTGGAGACAATCTAGATCCAGAGTTATTTGCAGCAGTGGATAACCTTCTAAATTCAGAGTTCATGAGGGTTTGCCAATCCCTTAGCGCAATATGCACTTTCACAGTTCCCGGCTTTGGCAACGCACCTAGTCAGCTCATCACAGGCATGGGAAATAAAGTAAGAGACTACTGTATAAAATTCTGTCAGTTAATAAACGCCTTTGAGAATATTGAACCTCAAGGTTTGAGAGAGTATAGAAAAGAAGATTGGCATAATTTAATTTTCCCTATTGGGCACGCTCGCGTAGTAAGCGCCTAACAAGTGGTTCAAACCGTTCGCTGCGCTCACTGGGACGGGCTAAAGCCCGCCCCTTAACCAAACGTTAGGCGGCAATTAAAGGGAGTTATAATGCCCCATTACTTCACTAATTCAGAACGTGAGGGTCAGATCCTAAAACTCATCGCCGCGCTTGAGGAGTTGACTGCATGCTTGAATAAAACCGGGCTGTATCAAGCCGAACTAATTCAATACCAAACCGCAATCGAACAAGCTCAACATCTTCTTTCCGCTGGCTTTTCACAGGCAGAACTCGGAAACCTCAACAGGCAAGTGCCAAACCTGTTCTGGCTCCATAGAGAATGGAGTCCTCCCCTTGAGAAAAATCCAGATGGGCCAGGATTCAGGGAGTCCGAGTGGTTTAAATTATTGGAACCACTGGAGCAAAACGTCGTAAGTGCGGCAGCGGTTCTTCGGCAAGTAGGGGAATATTGAGTTGCCGTCTAACAATGCGCTCTGATCGTTCGCTGCGCTCACTGGGACGGTCTAAAGCCCGCCCCTTAACCAAACATTAGACGCACCAATCAGATACCGGTGATAAGCAAATCAATAGCAGCAATTATTTCATTGCGTTGCGCTGAGAGGTCGGCAACTTGAGTACCAAGTAGCTTCTTAGCAATACCGGCCATTTGCGGCGTCACCATCACGTACTGTTTGTCATCAATTTCAAACGTTGGCGTGAGAGTTCTCAAAGTTTTACCTTTCATGGCAGTAGCCGTGTAGAGAGGCACTACAACTCGTGTACCGAGCTCGGCAATCAGGTCGCTTTGCACGTCAAGCAGAAAGGGAACGGCAGTCTTGGTGGCAGCGTTGGTGTTCTTGTGTACGGCGAACTGAGGCATCAGAAGCTCCGTAGGTCGTCGCTGAACACGCCGTGAGCTTCCACATGTTCGTTGTAGGCATGAATGGCTTTGCGATTCTCTGTCAGCCACTGCTCGCGCTGTTTTTTCTTCAGGGCCTCGGCCAGAGCCTGCTCCAATGTCGCAGAGAGGTTAATGTCAAGTTCTTTGGCTTTACTGAGCAAGTCACCGTTAACACTGAGGTTGGCGGCCCGTTTGGGGGCATGGGGGTTGTAGGCAGCGAGCATGGGCATTCCCTCCTGGGCGTTCATGCGCACATGTTATGCGCATTCAGCGCTTCTGGTCAAAAGCGCATCTAGCAACTGGTTCTAACCGCTCGCTTCACTCACTGGGACGGGCTAAATGCCGCCCCTTAACCAAACGTTAGATGCATTGCCCCACCGCGCGTCCCGCCCCTTTGCCCTCATGAATACCGTGTAATACATTGCATTCAACAGAATGGGGGGCATCCCCATGAGCGTCACAACCGTCCGGCTTCAACCAGAGCTCAAAGAAAATCTTGGCGCGATGGCCGAGAAGCTTCACAGAAGTAAAAGTTGGCTTATTAATCAGGCTCTTAGAGAGTTTTTTGAGCGCCAGGAGCTAGAGCAGACCCGCTGGCAAGAAACACTGCAAGCTATGGAGTCAGTGGCGCAGGGCCGAGTTGTATCCGGCGAAGCTGTAGCTGCCTGGCTTCAAAGCTGGGGCACCGACAATGAGCTATCCCCACCGAAGGCTGGTTAATGAGACTGGCTTACTCAGAAACGCTGTGGCAGACCTCGTCCGCCTGCGCGAATTCATAGCAGAGAAAGATCCTCTTGCTGCTGCACGCATTGCAGTAGAGCTCCTTTCCCGCATCGAGAATCTTTGTCTATTTCCAGAAATGGGCCGCACTGTTGAGTTTGCTCCAACCCCAAAAGTTATTCGCGACACAGTTTTTGGAAAATACATAATTCGGTATTCAGCACATACAGAAACTGTCGTAATTCTTCATATATGGCACCACAACGAAGACCATACACAAAGCATCTAACATCTGATTAAAACCGTTCGCTGCGCTCTCTGGAACTTGCTAAAGCCCCTTAACTAGACGTTGGTCGACAGTTGCCTGTAATGAAGAACAGGTGTGGCCATTCAGTGCCTCACACGCAATCGAGCACCACAACTCTATTGATTCGGTTGCTTACGATTATAATCAAGATATATGACAGAAACTTCGCGTGAGTTTGAGTGATGAAGTAATCGGCTACTGATTGATTAGCTGTTTTACCACCAAGTTTCGACACTGACCACAAAGCTGTGGTGGCGGTAACGAAATGTGCTTTTGCAGTTAGTCATTGCACAAAGCAACCCGTGTGCGTGGCTGTGAAGGGCATAACAGATTTGGCGATTTTACGCAGTCATACGTAAAGCATGCGCTAGACGCGCCAAAGAACTGAGGGAGTTCATAGATAACTTACTTCACGCTTAGACTTTTCAAAGAAGACCGGGACCGATTTGTTTTCTTAAAAAAATAATCGGCCTCGGCTTTTACAGCTATTCCTTGAAAACTGACGGTTAGGCCTTCGGAGCCCAGACCTGACACCAACCGTTTGTCTCAACCATATTCTGAGGGAACAGTGCGCAGCCATTGCTGGCTGCCTGGAAGAGCGCACAGTTTGCGCAGTGCTCACCTGCTGCATAGGCCGGGTGGCCAGCAGCTTCTTCCGCCACTTTGACGTAGTTCAGCCCTTTGGCTTGAGGGTTCGATGGGTCCAGCGGTGTAAGGCTTTGGGCGAAAGCACGTTGAGATAAAATACCCATACCAAGAGGTATAGCAGCCATACCGAGCAAGCTGTGACGCATAAATTTACGACGACTTTCGTTAGCCATGATAGTTCCTTAAGCGTATGTATATTAAGAGTATTAAATATTTTTTAGTCCATACCACCAAGCATCCACCCTGGATCTAGATTAGAGCGAAACGAACCCACGTTCAACATAAATACATGAATACATAGAAGGCACTACCGAAGATGAAAGGTATTGGTAATTAGAAAGATTATTAAATAGTAACGGTTATTACCTTCTGCGACTCCGTCTGCGTATGCCTATCCGTGCGCTAACAATCAGGATGCTTACAGCAAGCCGCATTAACAAGTAGGAAGCCACTGCACCAAACTCGGCAAAACTTCACCGACTAGGAGCGGGAGCTGTCAGCAGGCATACGATCTGCTTCTCCTGTTTATTCCAAAATAAAAATATAGAAGCGAATTCAGCAAATGAGTTGGTAAATCGACATCTGATGCGTACTTGATACTGCTGAGTATGGAGGTGCCGGTTGTGTGTTGTGTGTGTAAATTCAGGCATGAATCGCTTCAAAAGAAGGTGTTGTGGGCCTGGCCATTGCCGTCAACGACAGGAAAGGCTGAGACAAGTACCCCCTAACAACGCGCCCAACGCGCTCACTTCGGTCGCTGGGACGGGCTAATACCCGTCCCTTTTTTTGCTCAGCGCACTAAGCAGGCTGGCTGCGACGTTGCGGTGACCGTGCTGATGGTGTGGATTGCGCTTTTTGTCTCACTCGCGGTTTTGTGAATGCACCCATTGCAGCCACACCCGCTTAGACGGCGGGTTCAATTCAGGCGGCGATACGCCATACTACGTAGCCTTGGCTGTTTCCCTTAAGCTGAGAGTGATTACTGTATTTACACACCGAGCATGCACACATGAACCGTCGCAAAAAGTTAAATCAAATATTAAAAGCTAACGCAAAAAAAGCCAGCGCTAAACTGGCGCCACCGAGCCGCTCTAAATATATTAGTAAGGCTGATCGCTTGAAACTTGCAGCTGAATCCACTGAAGAGTCAACTGTTATATCCGAAGGTTAATATTTGCATAAGGCCTTACTGATGGTTTAACAACTTCAGGCTTAGGCTTGCAACTCACAGCGCTAATGACACGCTTTGTTTTTATTTTAATTGCGGTTTTATTTTGATGATAATAGCCTTGCGTTTTTAAATATTAGAGTTGATGTTTACTGCTTGCCACCTTTACTAGCAAGCGTTTGTTGCAGCCACTCTACAGCCAACTGTTAAACCCCATGACCGAGCACCTGTATGGCTGATCACCACGCTCAACATCCTTTTTATGCGCGTCGCGCTTACCGAGTCATTACCGGGATGTTGGGGCTGCTCTTTGCCGGGGTGGGGGTGTATGTGATGACTTTGGCTGTTGTCGATTTGCCCTTGCGTGTGGGCGTAGGGTTGGTAATCGTTCTACTGGGCGCCAACATGCTGTGGGCCGCCATTCAGGCAAAAGCGTCGTGGCTTTCGAAGCTAGGCCCGTTGCCATAGGGCGTGGTGGTTGCCTGAACCCGCCTAACTGTTCGTCAGCATGCGGCGGTATAACCTTAACGTGAGCGGTATCGCAACCTGATCAAGGTTAAGCTTATCGGGGCGCCGGTTGCTCAACAGTTCTCAGGGTCTGGGTAGCCATTTGTTACGAGGTGGTTTTGGCGCCCGTTTAATTAGCATGCGATGAGGTCAGGGCGGTGTTTACAGAAAGTGAGTTGTCGCGGGTTATTGAGATGGCTTGGGAAGACCGCACGCCATTTGAGGCGATTGAAGCGCAGTTTGGCCTGGATGAAACCCAGGTTATCGCGCTGATGCGCAGCAGCCTTAAGCCCGGCAGCTTTCGCCTGTGGCGCAAGCGTGTCAGCGGTCGGCAGACCAAGCATTTACAGCTGCGCGACCCTGCGGTTAGCCGCGGCTATTGCCCGACGCAGTACAAGCAGCGTTAGCGACCCGTGGGGTTTGAGGCTCCGTCTCATGTGGATAACGTGACGCGATGGCTTAATCGTTAATGCAAAAAGGGCCACATGTGTGGCCCTTTTGCGTTAGCGCGCGGTGCGATCAGGCATGCACTTGTGACGGGTCACGGCGGTTGTCGGGACCGTCTTGCAGGTTGACGCCGGTGGTTTCATCCATGGCTTCCTGCAGGGCTTTTTTGCGTTTTTCTTCGGCACGGTGGGCGAAGAACCACACCAAGAAGGTGACGAAGGACACCGACAAGAGGATCAAGCTGGCCACCGCGTTGATTTCCGGTTTCACGCCCAAACGCACGGCAGAGAAAACTTCCATCGGTAAGGTGGTGGAGCCCGGCCCAGAGACGAAGCTGGCGAGTACCAAATCGTCCAGCGACAGCGCGAAGGACATCATCGCGCCGGCCGCCAGCGAAGGCGCGATCATCGGGATGGTGATCAGAAAGAACACTTTCCATGGCTTAGCGCCCAGGTCCATGGCCGCTTCTTCGATGGACAGGTCCAACTCGCGCAACCGCGACGACACCACCACGGCCACATAAGCTGAACAGAAGGTGGTGTGGGCGATCCAGATGGTCATGATGCCGCGCTCAGCCGGCCAGCCGATCAAGTCAGCCATCGCGACAAACAACAGCAGCAGCGACAAACCGGTGATCACCTCGGGCATGACCAGCGGTGCAGTGACCAAGCCACCGAACAGTGTGCGACCTTTGAAACGGGTCACGCGGGTCAGTACGAAGGCGGCCATGGTACCAAGCGCTACGGCGGCAATCGCGGTGTAGCAGGCGATTTCCACTGAGCGCATCACTGAGTTCATCAGTTGCGTGTTGTCGAGCAGGCCGACGTACCACTTCACCGACCAACCGCCCCACACCGTTACCAGGCGCGAGGCGTTGAACGAGTAGATGACCAGGATCAGCATCGGCAGGTAGATAAAGACCATGCCGGCCCAGAGCATAAAGCTGGAGAAACTAAAACGTTTCATGCTCGGCCCTCCATTTCTTTAGCTTGGTGACGGTTGAACAGAATGATCGGGATGATCAAGATCGCCAGCATGACCACGGCCAGGGCGGACGCTACCGGCCAGTCGCGGTTGTTGAAGAACTCTTGCCACAACACTTTACCGATCATCAGGGTTTCCGGCCCCCCAAGCAGTTCAGGAATAACAAACTCGCCGACCACTGGAATAAACACCAACATGCAGCCGGTGATGATGCCGCCTTTGGCCAGCGGTACGGTGATTTTCCAAAAGCTGTTGTAGGTGCTCGACCCCAAATCTGCAGCGGCTTCGAGCAAGCTTTGGTCGTGCTTGACCAAGTTGGCATACAGCGGCAGCACCATAAACGGCAGGTACGAGTAAACAATGCCGATGTACACCGCCAGGTTGGTATTGAGGATCTGTAACGGGTCGTTGATCACGCCCAGCCACATAAGGAAGCCGTTGAGTAACCCGTTGTTGCTGAGGATGCCCATCCAGGCATACACGCGGATCAGGATGGCCGTCCAGGTCGGCATCATGATCAGCAGCAACAGCACCATCTGCTTGTCTTTTTCGGCACGGGCAATGGCATAGGCCATAGGGAAGCCGATGATCAAGCAGAGCAAGGTGCTGATACTCGCTATCTTCAACGAGCCTAAATAGGCGGCGAGGTACAGCGCATCCTCACTGAGGAAGATGTAGTTACCGAGGTTTAGAACCAGCGTGAACTTGTTTTCTACCCACGTGTAGACGTCGGTGTAGGGCGGGATGGCGACGTCGGCTTCGGCAAAGCTGATTTTCATCACGATGATGAAAGGCAGCAGGAAGAACATGAACAGCCAGAGGAAGGGCACCCCGATTACCAGGTGCCGGCCCTTGGGCATACGGCGGCTGATGCTTCGGCTGATATTCATGAGCGCAATGCCACCCCGCTATCGTCCTCCCACCAGACGAATACTTCATCGTCCCAGGTAGGCCGTGCGCCACGCCGCTCGGCGTTGGCAACGAAGGATTGCACCACTTTGCCGCTGGGCAGCATGACGTGGAACACCGAATGGCCGCCTAAGTAGGCGATGTCATGCACGGTGCCGCGCGACCAGTTGTGCTCGAAGCTTGGCTGCTCAGTGGTGACCAGCAATTTCTCTGGGCGGATGGCGTAGGTGATGCTCTTGTCCTGCACCGAGGTGCTGACGCCGTGGCCAACGTAGATGTTGCGTTCAAGGTCGGGGCTGTCGATCAGGGCATAGTCTTCCATGTCCTCAACGACCGTGCCCTCGAACAGGTTAACGTTGCCGATAAACTCGCAAACCAAACGGCTGGTCGGGGTTTCGTAGATGTCCACTGGGCTGCCGATCTGGGCGATCCAGCCGAGGTGCATGATGGCTATTCGCTGGGCCATGGTCATGGCCTCTTCCTGATCGTGAGTAACCATGACGCAGGTTACGCCGACGCGCTCGATGATCTCGACAAGCTCAAGCTGCATCTGCGAACGCAGCTTCTTGTCCAAAGCACCCATAGGCTCGTCGAGCAACAATAGTTTCGGGCTTTTGGCCAGTGAGCGAGCCAGGGCTACGCGCTGACGCTGGCCACCGGACAGCTGGTGTGGCTTACGCTTGGCGTACTGGCTCATCTGCACCAGTTTGAGCATTTCTTCAACGCGGGCGTTGATGTCCTCTTTGGACATTTTGTCCTGCTTGAGGCCGAAGGCGATGTTGTCAGCCACGCTCATGTGCGGGAACAGTGCGTAGGACTGGAACATCATATTGATCGGCCGCTCGTAGGGCGGCAGGTCGGTGATGTCTTCACCGTCGAGGAAAATCCGTCCTTCGGTGGGGCGCTCGAAGCCGGCCAACATGCGCAGCAGGGTCGATTTACCTGAACCCGAGCCACCGAGCAGAGCAAAAATCTCACCCTTATTAATGGTCAGTGATACATCGTCAACCGCGAGTGTTTCATCGAACTTTTTCGACACACGCTCAATTTTGACCAGCACCTCTTTCGGTTTCTGATCGCCTTCAAGCACTTTCTTATAGGCACTGGAAGCAACTGCCATTACCAACACTCCCGCATAAGTAGCGCCCGACCTTACTGGCCGGGCATTTTGAAATTATTGGCCGGACTTGACCTTGGTCCAGCTACGGGTCATCAAGCGTTGTACTTTCACCGGCAATTCCGCCGAGATGTAAAGCTTGTCGAGGACGTCTTGCGGTGGATACACCGACTCATCGTTACGCACGTCTTGATCCATCAGCTCGCCGGCCTTGGTATTGGGGTTGGCGTAGCCGACGTAATCGCTGACGCCGGCAATAACGGCAGGCTCCAGCAGGTAGTTAATAAAGGCATGCGCCTCTTTGGGATTACTGGCATCCGCTGGAATGGCCATCATGTCAAACCACAAGTTGGCGCCTTCTTTGGGGATGCTGTAAGCAATCTCGATGCCTTTACCCGCTTCCTCAGCACGGTCACCGGCTTGCAAGATATCGCCGGAGAAACCAACTGCCACGCAGATGTTGCCGTTGGCCAGATCACCGATGTATTTAGAGCTATGGAAGTAGCGCACATAGGGGCGCACCGCCAGCAACTTGGCTTCAGCCTTGGCGTAGTCGGCAGAATTCTGGGTGTTGGGGTCGAGGCCCATGTAGTTGAGCACGGTCGGAATCATTTCATCAGCCGAGTCGAGGAAACTCACGCCACAAGTGGCAAGCTTCTTCATGTTCTCAGGCTCGAAAACCATGGCCCAAGAATCGATCTCCTCGACGCCGAGCACTTCTTTGATTTTGGCGACGTTGTAACCGATACCGCTGGTACCCCACAGATAGGGCACTGAATACTGATTGCCGGGGTCATTCACTTGCAGTTGCTTGAGCAGCTGTGGGTCGAGGTTGTCCCAGTTCGGTAGCTGGTCGCGGTCGAGCTTCTGGAACGCGCCCGCCTTAATCTGCTTGCCGAGGAAATGGTTGGACGGCACGACGATGTCATAGCCGGAACGGCCCGCCAGCAGTTTGCCTTCCAGGGTTTCGTTGCTGTCGAAGACGTCATACAGGGCTTTGATCCCCGTTGCCTTCTGGAAATCGTCGAGGGTGGTTTCACCAATGTAATCAGACCAGTTGTAGATTTTTACTACAGGCTCAGCGGCTTGCACGACAGAGGCGCTGACGGCGGCAGCCAACAGACCGGCGAGAAGATGAGTACGACGCATAGGAGCTTCCTTATTGTTGTGGGTAAATGCGGCGGGGTGAGCCGCCGCATACCGATAGGGCTATGGCTGTGGCATCAACGACCCGATTTAATCGTGGTCCAGCTGCGCGTCATGGTGCGCTGTACGTTGGAGGGCAAGTCGGGGAAGGTGTAGATCTTGGCCATGGTTTCGGCATCCGGGTAGACACCTGGGTCATTGCGCAACACGTCGTCCACCAGCGGCGTCGCAGCAGCGTTGCCATTCGGGAACTGCACAAAGTTAGTGATGCTGGCCATGACCTCTGGCTTCATCAGGTAGTTGAGGAATATGTGCGCTTCTTCGACGTTCTTCGCGTCCGCCGGGATCGCTAACATATCGAAAAAGCTGCCCGCGCCTTCTTTGGGGATGCTGTAGGAGATGTTCACGCCATTTTTGGCTTCTTCCGCACGGGACTTGGACTGGTACAGATCACCCGAGTAGCCGATGGCTACGCAGATGTTGCCGTTGGCCAAGTCGCCAATGTACTTAGAGCTGTGGAAGTAGGAGATCGACGGACGGACTTTGAGGAACAGCGCTTCGGCTTGCTTTAACTCGGCTTTGTCGGTGCTGTCCGGCTTGAAGCCTAGGTAGTTGAGCGCCGCCGGGAGGATCTCGGTCGGCGAATCAAGGAAGGTCACACCACAGCCTTTGAGCTTGGCAACGGTTTCCGGATTAAATACCAAGTCCCAAGAGTTGACCGGGGCGTCTTCACCCAGTGCGGCCTTAACCTTGTCGACGTTGTAACCAATGCCAATGGTGCCCCACATGTAGGGGAAGGCATACTGGTTATCCGGGTCGCTGACGCTTACAGCCTTCAGCAGCGAGGTGTCGAGGTTCTTCCAGTTCGGCAGTTTGGACCGCTCCAGCGGCTGGTAAACCTTGGCTTTAATCTGCTTGGCCAAGAAGTTGTTGGACGGCACCACAATGTCGTACCCAGAGCTGCCAGCCAGCAGCTTAGCTTCCAAGGTCTCGTTACTGTCGAACACGTCGTAAACAACCTTGATGCCGGTTTCCTTGGTGAAGTTTTCCACGGTGTCCGGGGCGATGTAGTCCGACCAGTTGTACACATGCAGAACTTTATCACTTGCCTGCGCCGTGCTTATTACGGCCCCAGCAAGGGACAACGCGAGAAGGGTTTTGCCGAAAATTTTCATGCGTAAAGCTCCTGTTGTTGTAGTCGTTTGCGCAAGGCACGCAGCTGTCTGCTTGCACCTTGTGGTGGGCCCGGCCTGCGCACTGTGCAGTCTGGCAAGGTCACCGCCCTGTTGACAACTTATTGGACGCAAACATTTGAAAGTTAAGACTATTTAATCTTACTAAAGTATTTCTTCAGCGGTTAAGTCGAGGCATTTACGGGCCTTTTCAAGCAACTCATCAATCTCCGCATGGCTGATCACCAGCGGCGGCGAAATGATCATAGTGTCGCCAACGGCGCGCATGATCAGACCGTTATTAAAGCAGTGCCGGCGGCATCGCATGCCCACGTCGACATCCTTTGCAAAACGTTTGCGGCTGGCCTTGTCCTGCACCAGTTCAATGGCCGCCAACATACCAACACCGCGCACCTCTCCCACCAGCGGGTGATCGGCCAACTCGCGTAAACGCTTTTGCAAATACGGTGCCGTTTCTGCTTTGACTCGCTCGACAATTTTCTCTTCGCGCAAAATACGCAGGTTTTCCAAGGCCACAGCTGCCGCTACCGGGTGCCCGGAATAAGTAAACCCGTGGTTGAAGTCGCCACCTTGGTTAAGCACCTCGACGATGTCGTCATGCACAACCAGCCCACCCATGGGGATGTAACCGCTGGTCAGGCCCTTGGCGATGGTCATCATGTGCGGCGCGTTGCCGTAATAATCGCTGCCAAACCACTCGCCGGTGCGGCCGAAGCCGCAGATCACTTCATCGGCGACAAACAAAATGTCGTACTTGGCCAGTATTTCGCGGACGCGCGGCCAGTAAGTATCGGGAGGGATGATCACCCCGCCTGCACCTTGAATAGGCTCGGCAATAAAGGCCGCGACATTGTCTTCGCCGACTTCGAGGATTTTCTGCTCCAGTTGATCGGCCGCCCAAATACCAAATTCATCCGGGCTCATATCGCCGCCCTCACCGAACCAGTAAGGCTGAGGGATGTGCACGATGCCTGGGATCGGCAGGTCGCCCTGCTCGTGCATAAACGTCATACCGCCCAGGCTGGCACCGGCCACGGTAGAACCGTGATAACCGTTGATGCGGCTGATGATAACTTTCTTATTCGGCTGCCCTTTGATCGCCCAATAATGGCGCACCATCCGTAGCATGGTGTCGTTGCCTTCCGAGCCCGAGCCGGTAAAGAACACGTGGTTCATGCCGGGCGGGGTCAACTCGGAAATTGCTTTGGCCAACTCCAGTGCCGGTGGCGTGGCGGTCTGGAAGAACATGTTGTAGTAGGGCAGTTCTTGCATCTGCTTGGCGGCGGCGTCTGCCAGTTCTTTGCGACCATAACCAATGGCCACGCACCAGAGTCCGGCCATGGCATCGAGGATTTTGTTGCCCTCGCTGTCCCATAAGTACACGCCGTCGGCCTTGGTGATAATGCGTGGGCCATTTTCCGCCAGCTGTTTGAAATCACTGAACGGCGCAAGGTGGTGGGCGCGGCTCATGGCCTGCCACTCGCGGGTTTTGGGGTTGGTCATGGGCTTCATCACAACGCCTTGTTTACTCCGGCCGCAAATTGCAGCCGGATTAAAATATGGAGGCTAACTGGCGCTGGGGTCACCGGCGCCAGCCAACACTTTATTAAACGGACAACAACAGGAACTCACGCTCCCACGAACTGATGACGCGCTTAAAGTTTTCATGCTCGGCGCGCTTAACCGCTACGTAGCCACGGATGAACTTCTCACCCAGGTACTTCTCGGCGTCCTTACAGGCCTCCATCCGTTCCAAAGCACTTTCAATGGTGACGGGCAGGCGCAGGTTGCGCCGCTCATAACCCCGGCCTTTAACGGGCGCGCTGGGTTTAACGTCGCCCACCATGCCCATGTAGCCGCACAGCAACGTGGCGGCCAGCGCCAAGTAAGGGTTGGCGTCAGCACCCGCGAGGCGGTTTTCCACGCGGCGGTTCTCGGGCGTAGCTTCTGGTACGCGCAGGCCCACGGTGCGATTTTCTTCGCCCCACTCGACGTTCACCGGCGCAGAGGTGTCCGGCAGGAAGCGGCGGAACGAGTTGACGTTCGGTGCAAACAGCGGCAGTAGTTCAGGGATGTACTTTTGCAGGCCGCCGATGTGCAGCATAAACAGCTCGCTCATGCTGCCGTCTGGGTTGGAGAACAGGTTCTTACCGGTTTTGATATCCACCACGCTTTGGTGGATGTGCATGGCACTGCCCGGCTGATCGGTGATTGGCTTGGCCATAAAGGTGGCGGCCACATCGTGCTTAAGCGCGGCTTCACGCATGGTGCGCTTGAACACCAGAATCTGGTCGGCCAGGTGCAGGGCTTCGCCGTGACGGAAGTTGATTTCCATCTGCGCCGGCCCTTCTTCGTGGATCAACGTATCGAGGTCCAAGCCTTGCAGTTCGCACCAGTCGTACATGTCTTCGAACAGCGGGTCGAATTCGTTGGCGGCATCGATGGAGAAAGACTGACGGCCCGTCTCCGGGCGGCCGGAGCGGCCAATCGGCGCGACCAGCGGGAAGTCCGGATCGCTGTTGCGCTTGGTCAGGTAAAACTCCATTTCCGGCGCGACAATCGGCTTCCAGCCTTTGTCCGCATAGAGCTTGAGCACATTCTTAAGAATGTTGCGTGGCGACAGCTCAATCGGGTTGCCCTGCTTGTCGAACGAGTCATGGATCACCATGGCGGTCGGCTCGATGGCCCACGGCACCAGGAACACCGCGTTCTCATCCGGGCGGCAGAACATGTCAATGTCTGCCTCGTCGAGCAGGTCGTAATAGATGTCATCCTCGACATAGTCGCCGGTTACGGTTTGCAGCAACACACTCTCAGGGAGGCGCATGCCTTTTTCGTCGAGGAACTTGTTGGTCGGCGAAATCTTACCGCGGGCAATGCCGGTAAGGTCGCAGATCAGGCATTCAACTTCGGTGATTTTGCGTTCTTTCAGCCAGCTCGAAAGCTGGTCTAGTTTGGTGCTCATAGAGACCTCAGGGTTGGTGAGAGCCGACTTATAAAGAGTCGGTTCAGCGTTGCCCCGCCGTCTTCCTGCAAGCCTCACCAAAGGCCTGGAAGATGGCGAGATAATTGGGGTTAGAGCGTACCTGCCATTCGGGGTGCCATTGCACCCCTAAGGCGAAGCTTTTGGCGGCAACGACGGAGAAGGCTTCAATCAACCCATCCGGCGCTAACGCTTCTACGCGAAGACCCGGCGCCAGACGCTGCACGCCTTGGCCGTGAATGGAGTTGACTTGAATGTCGGCCGGCAAGCCGATGCTGGCCAGCAGCCCACCCGGCTGCACATGCAGCGCATGGCGCAAGCCGTATTGCTGGTCTGCGAGCAGGTCGGCCGGCTCGCGGTGGTCCATCAGCCCGGCCACTTCGTGCACGCGTTGGTGCAGGGTGCCGCCAAATGCCACATTCATTTCTTGAAAGCCGCGGCAAATACCTAGCACCGGAATGCCAGCGGCAATTGCTGCTTTAATAAGAGGAAGTGTGGTGGTGTCACGCGCGGGGTCGTGAGCGGTGCCAGGCTCGCTGGCATCACCCGCATAATGATGAGGCTCAACATTGGATGGCGAGCCGGTAAAGACCAGACCGTCAAGGTGTTGCAACAGGTAAGCTTGATCAAGCTGCTCGCCAAGCGCGGGGATGATCACCGGCATACCGCCAGCAACCTGCGCAATGGCCTGCAGGTATTTATCACCGGCAGTGTGGTAGATGTTGTGCCCGATCTGCTTGGTGCAGGCACTGACGCCGATTATCGGCTGGCGCGACATGAGACACCCGTTTTATTGATGTTATGGGTTCGAACCGAGCTTAGCGTTGTTCGTTTTTTTTCACAATAGCCATGTAAAAAATTGAACACACCCGACTGAGCACCCCGAAAGACAAGGGCTCAAGCCGGGCTGCAGTGCCCTGTAATGCCCTAAAAATGGCCATCGCGCCCCAATTAGGGGCAAAATGCGCCTCTATTGACAGCGTCAGGTGTTTAAGATTGACTCACACTCGTGCAATTGCATGATTGATATTTTTAACATAAAAGGTGTTGCATCATGTCTGTACCCCCGCGTGTCGTTCAGCTTAACGAAGCGAACGCGTTCCTTAAGAAACACCCTGAGGTCTTGTTCGTCGACCTTCTAATTGCAGATATGAATGGTGTGGTGCGCGGTAAGCGTATCGAGCGCGCGAGCCTGCACAAGGTTTACGAGCGCGGCATCAATCTCCCGGCCTCTTTATTCGCCCTGGATATCAACGGCTCGACAGTGGAAAGCACTGGCTTGGGTTTAGATATCGGCGATGCCGACCGGGTCTGCTTTCCCATCCCCAACACCCTGTGCTACGAGCCATGGCAGAAGCGCCCTACCGCGCAACTGTTAATGACCATGCATGAAATGGAAGGCCAGCCGTTTTTTGCTGACCCTCGGGAAGTGTTGCGTCAGGTGGTTGAGAAGTTCGACGAACTAGGCCTTACCATTTGCGCCGCGTTTGAGTTGGAGTTTTACCTGATCGACCAAGCTAATGTGAACGGTCGTCCTCAGCCGCCACTGTCGCCGCTGTCCGGTAAGCGTCCGCACTCGACTCAGGTGTACCTGATCGACGACCTTGATGAATACGCTGAATGCCTTCAAGACATTCTTGAAGGTGCCAAAGAGCAAGGCATCCCGGCTGACGCCATCGTCAAGGAAAGCGCGCCTGCACAGTTCGAAGTGAACCTGCACCACGTCGCGGACCCGATCAAAGCCTGTGATTACGCACTGCTGCTTAAGCGACTGGTGAAGAACATCGCGTACGACCATGAGATGGACACCACCTTCATGGCCAAGCCCTACCCGAATCAAGCGGGCAACGGGCTGCATGTGCACATCTCGATTCTCGATAAGCAGGGCAATAATATTTTCGCCTGCGAGGAGCCTGAGCAGAACGATGCGCTGCGCCATGCCATTGGTGGCGTATTGGAAACCATGCCTGCATCGATGGCCTTCCTCTGCCCTAACGTCAATTCGTACCGTCGTTTCGGTGCGCAGTATTACGTGCCGAACTCGCCGAGCTGGGGCATCGACAACCGTACCGTGGCCCTGCGGGTGCCGAATGACACGGCTGATGCGGTGCGCATCGAACACCGCGTAGCCGGTGCAGACGCCAACCCATACCTGCTGCTGTCCGCCGTATTGGCCGGTATCCACCACGGCCTGACCAACAAGATCGAGCCGGGCGCGCCTATTGAAGGCAACTCTTACGAGCAAAACGAGCAAAGCCTGCCAAACAACCTGCGTGATGCCCTGCGCGAGTTGGATGACAGTGAAATCCTGGCGCGTTATATCGACCCGAAATACATCGATATCTTCGTCGCCTGTAAGGAAAGCGAGTTAGCCGAGTTCGAGAACTCCATCTCTGACCTCGAATACAACTGGTACCTGCACACCGTTTGATGCAACACCCAACGCCGGCCTTCGAGCCGGCGTTTTTTATGGCACTTGGCCATTTAATTTCGCTCGCCGCGTAACCCTGCTTTATTCGTGCCTCGGCGCGATGACGGCTAAGTTGCGCCGCGAATTCCTGTTGACACGACATCAACCTACTCAGGAGATCTTCATGCCACGCTTGTTTGCCTCACTGCTGCTTACCCTGCTGCCGCTGCTGGCCAGTGCCGAAGAGGTGATCCGCGTCTACAACTGGAATGACTATATCGCCCCGCAAGTGCTCAAGGATTTCGAGGCTGAAACCGGCATTCGGGTGGAGTACCTGACCTTCAGTACCGCCGAGGAATTGGAAACGGTGTTGTCCAGCGGTGAGGCCATTGATGTCGCCGTGCCTTCGCATGATGCGCTGCCGGCCATGATCAAGAACGGCACGCTGCAACCGTTAGACTTCAGCCTCTTGCCCAACCGCAAACACCTCGACAAACAGTTGCTCAGCACCTTGGTCGCCCTCGACCCCGCCAACCGTCACGCCCTGCCGTATTTGTGGGGGGCCGTGGGTCTGGCGATCAACACGCCGCAGGCGGAAGCTGCATTTGGTGGACCGCTACCCAATAGCTGGAGCCTGCTGTTCGATGCAGAACAAAGCTCACGTCTAGCCAGTTGCGGCATCAGCATATTGGATGCAGCCGATGAGACCTTTACCTTGCTGCTCAATTATCAGGGCCGCAGCCTGGCGCGCAGCGCACCGAGCAGGATCGAACGCTCCAGCAAGGTGCTGGATGGTTTACGGCCTAACCTGCGTTACATCGACAGTGAGCGTTACATCGATGACCTCAACCAAGGCAAGTTGTGCGTGGCCATGGCCTGGGTTGGCGATGCGTTGGCCGCCGCCGCTGCAGGTCAGCCGGTGCGCTTTCTGGTGCCTGATGAAGGCTCGGTGCTATTTATCGACAGTTTGGTCATCCCCAGCAGCGCCAAGCGCCCCGACCTGGCTCATCGGTTTATCAACTACCTGATGCAGCCTAAAGTTGCCGCATTGATCACCGCCGAAACCCTTTACCCGAGTGGCAACGCGGATTCGCGCGAGTTTCTCGACGAAACCCTACGCAACCAGCCAGATCTCTACCCCGATCGCGACACCAAACGCCGGCTGCACCCGCTGGAAACTCTGCCGGAAAAACACAGCGCGGTTGTCGATGGGATATGGACGCGCTTTCGCGATGGCAATTGATTCATGCTGTGGGAGCCGATGCGCTCGTAAGCGCAGCGCAGGCGGCCACGCGTGTGAACGCCCGGGTTTAGCCCGGGCTATCACCCTGTAAGAGTCCGCTGGCGGGCGATCAGCGGATGAACCCCGACAAAACCCGAACTATTACTTGACCAGCTGACGCCACGCCTTCAGCGAGCCGATGGCTAATAGCTGCGCCTTGCGCGCTGCCAGTACCTCGGGGTCGATGGCTTGGTTAGCCAATTCCACCAGCTTATTCAACTCACCGTACAGGCGATCAACCTCCGCCACCTCCAGCACCTCGCGGGCCAGGTGCAGCCACACCAGCAAGCGCTCAATACGCGGCAGTTGCTCGGCTAAGTCTTCCGGCTGCTGCTGATAACGACGCAGTTGCAGGGCAGCACCCTCGTCGGCAATCAGGGTGGGCAACCAGTTACCCAGCGGCGCTGCGCCTTGACGGTTACCCCGATTATTACGCCCCACCGTCCAGCTGCGCGCCAGCAACCAACGCGAGGTGCTTAGGGAGAACAAACCCCAACGGGTGGCTTCAAGCTCAGCAGCGAACTGTGCGGGCGCAGTTTTACGCACCTGCTCATCCAACTGACCTGCCAACAACCGAGGCCGCCACTCCAGCAGCAGCGCATCCAGTAATTCACGCAGGGCATTGCTGCTGGTGCGTGGCGCAGCCTGCCCCAGGCTGCCGAGTAACGCCCGTAAACCGCTGAGCTGCTCCAACCACTCAACCAGCAAGCGCCAGTGACCATTAAACCGGTATTGCTCAGCCAGCCGCTGACTGCTGCCCAGCAAGTGCCAAGCCAATGCACCCACGCTGTCATCCAAACTGGTTTCAGCACTTACTGCAGGTGCCGGTAGATTCAGGCTGTAGCTGCTGGCATCGAACAAGCGATAACCGCGCTCAGCTTTACTGATGTCACACGGCATCAGCGCCAAGTCAGCCGCCAGCTCAGCCGCCAGTTCCAACAAGGCGTCAGGCTCACCTTGGCGCAGTTCCAGTTCCAGCTCGCAGATTTCTTCTTGGCCGTCACCGGCAATCACTGCACCGAGGTCAAGGGCGGCTTCGATCATCACCTTGGTCTTACCTCGGCCCCAGGCGATATCTGCCTTTTCGCGAATAAAGTCCGTGGTGAAAATCGGCATCAGTAGCTGCTTATCCAACTCAGCCAGCGCTGCCGGCCAGCAGCTGTCATCCAGCTTGCTTAAGTCCAGCTCAGCGCTGGGCAGATTCCAATCGTATTCATTGCGCTCGGACAAGCCGGCAACACTTTGCCCGCGGGTTTTCAGGGTCTGGATAAACACATCGCCATCACGGCGAATACGCAGGGCAATCTTGGCCTTAGCCAGGTCGCGCTCAGGCGTATCAAAATACTGATTGAACAGTTCGCGTTGTTCCCAACCACTCTTGTTGCGTTTCTTCAGCAACGGGTGATCACGCAAAGCAGCCAAGGTTGTACGGCTAACTCGCAGTTTGATTTCGGTTTCTTTGTTCATGATGGTGGGGTTCAACGCCTGCATAAAAAATGTGACAGTCCGATTACATGCGCTGGCGAGCCTGCGGACTGATCCGTATACTTGCCGCCTTCTTAACGCCGGGGTTCACCCTATGCCAGTCAATCCATTTGCTAGCCTGTTTGGCCGCTCGCCCATTGGGCCGATGCAAAAACATTTTGCCAAAGCTCATGAGTGCGCCGCGAACCTAGTGCCTTTTTTCGAAGCCGTGATGGTCGAAGATTGGGCCAAGGTGGAACAGGTACAACAGGAAATGGCCAACCTCGAGGGAGAGGCCGATAAGCTCAAGAAAAGCGTGCGTTTGCACCTGCCTAAGAGCTTATTCCTGCCAGTACCGCGCTCGGATCTGCTTGAGCTGCTGAGTGTACAGGACAAAGTCGCCAACCGCGCCAAGGACATCGCCGGCCTTATGCTCGGCCGCCAGATGGCCGTCCCACCGGCGCTGCAGACGCTTATGCGGGCGTTTGTGCAACGTACCGTGGATGCCAGCGCACAAGCGCTTAAAGCCATGAACGAGCTGGATGAACTGCTGGAAACCGGCTTTGGTGGCCGTGAAGCGGCGCTGGTTGAATCCATGGTCATGGAACTGGAACAGATCGAACGCGACACCGACAAGATGCAGGTCGAAGTTCGTCGCGCACTGTTTACGCTGGAAAAGGACCTCCCGCCTGTCGATGTGATGTTTCTCTACCAAATCATCGAATGGATCGGCGATGTAGCCGATCGTGCCGAACGTGTCGGCAACCGACTGGAACAACTGCTGGCGCGCTAAGCGCCAGTGTCCTTTCTGGAATCTACGGATTAATTATTTATGGCTCTAATTGCGGACTACGGCACTTTGCTGCTGCTGCTTGCCTGTCTTTTTGGTTTTTTCATGGCCTGGGGTGTCGGTGCCAATGATGTGGCCAATGCCATGGGCACCTCGGTGGGCTCTAAAGCCCTGACTATTAAACAGGCAATCATGATTGCCATAGTCTTCGAGTTCGCCGGTGCCTATTTGGCCGGTGGTGCAGTGACTGAAACTATCAAAAACGGCATTGTCGACGCATCAATGATCAGCCCGGACTTAATGGTGCTGGGCATGATGTCAGCGCTGCTGGCTGCGGGTACGTGGTTGTTGGTGGCGTCGTCCAGAGGGTGGCCGGTGTCCACCACGCATTCCATCGTGGGCGCGGTGATTGGCTTTGCCGCCGTGGGTGTATCCATGGACGCCGTGCACTGGGAAGGCGTGGGCCCGATTGTTGCCAGCTGGGTGGTCTCGCCGGTGCTGTCTGGGATGATTGCCTTCGGCCTGTTTATCAGCGTGCAAAGGCTGATCATCGACACCGATGACCCCTTCCTCAATGCCAAACGCTTCGTCCCGATGTACATGTTTGCCACCGGCTTTATGGTGACCATCATGACCGTCACCAAGGGCCTTAAGCATATCGGCTTGGACCTTTCCAACACCCAAGGCTTTTTACTGGCCGTGACCATTGGCATCGCCGTCATGCTGCTGGGCATCGGGCTGCTGAGCCGTATTAAGATTGATGAGGAAGCCGACAGAGACTTCCATTACGCCAGCGTGGAAAAGGTCTTTGCGGTATTGATGATCTTCACTGCCTGCGCCATGGCCTTTGCCCATGGCTCCAACGATGTGGCTAACGCGGTCGGTCCGCTGGCAGCCATTGTTGGGGTGATTCAGTCCGGTGGTGAGCTTGCCGTCGGTGCTAAATCTGCCGTGCCGGGCTGGGTGTTGCTGCTGGGCGCGGTGGGCATCGTTATCGGCTTGGCCACCTATGGCTACAAGGTGATTGCCACCATCGGCAAGCAAATCACCGAGCTGACCCCAAGCCGTGGCTTTGCTGCCGAGCTGGCCACTGCCAGCACCGTGGTTGGCGCCTCGGCTATCGGCTTGCCAATCTCAACCACCCACACCTTGGTGGGTGCGGTACTGGGTGTCGGCCTGGCGCGCGGTATCGGCGCATTGAACTTGGGCGTGATCGGCAAGATCTTCATGTCTTGGCTGATTACGTTGCCAATAGGTGCGGCGCTGTCGATTTTGTTCTTCTTTATCCTGCGCGGCATCTTCCTCTAACAGCCTGCGCGCGGCTCGACGGTTTTATCTCTGCAGGCAATGGCCCTATGATGGGCCTTGCTTGCGGAGATAACCGATGCCCCTGCCTTCCTTCAAAGACCAATTCGCCGCCCTGGTCGCCGCTCCGTCGGTGAGCTGCACGCAGGCGCATTGGGACCAGTCCAACCGCGCTGTTATCGACCTGCTATCAAGCTGGCTGGCCGACCTTGGCTTTGCCTGCGACGTGCAACAAGTGGCCCCCGGCAAATTCAACCTACTTGCCAGCTATGGCAGCGGCCCCGGCGGCTTAGTGTTGGCCGGCCACAGTGACACCGTGCCGTTCGATGCGGCGCTATGGAAGACCGACCCGCTCAAGCTCACTGAAGTCGATGGCCGCTGGATCGGCCTCGGCAGTTGTGACATGAAGGGCTTCTTCGCTCTGATTATCGAAGCCGTACAACCCTTACTCGCCCAGCCCTTTAAACAACCGCTGCTAATTCTCGCCACCTGCGATGAAGAAAGCTCAATGTCCGGCGCCCGCGCACTGGCTGCAGCCGGACGGCCGCTGGGGCGTGCCGCAGTAATTGGCGAGCCCACCGGGCTTAAGCCGATTCGCCTGCACAAGGGCATTATGATGGAGCGCATCGATATTCTCGGGCGCAGCGGTCACTCCTCCGACCCAAGCCTGGGCCATAGCGCGTTGGAGGCTATGCAGGACGTCATGTTGGAGCTGCGCAACTTGCGTACCCAGTGGCAGCGCGAGTTCAACAACCCACAATTCAGCATGCCGCAGCCAACCCTGAACTTCGGTTGCATCCATGGCGGCGATAACCCCAACCGGATCTGCGGCCAATGCTCACTGGAATTCGACCTGCGTCCGCTGCCCGGCATGCAGCCAGAAGCGCTGCGTGCTGCGATCCGCCTGAAGCTGCAACCGCTGGCTGAGCTGCATCAAGTCAAGATCGACTACGCGCCACTGTTCCCCAGCGTGCCACCCTTCGAGCAAACTGCGGATGCCGAACTGGTGCGTGTGGCCGAGCGCCTGACGGGGCACAGCGCCGCTTCGGTGGCATTTGCTACCGAAGCGCCTTATCTTCAGCAGCTTGGCTGCGAAACCTTGGTGCTCGGCCCCGGCGATATCGACTGCGCCCACCAGCCGGGTGAATACTTGGAGATGGCGCGCTTGCAGCCGACCATAGACATCCTGCGCGGCCTGATCGACCATTACTGCCTGCAACCCAGCCAACCGACGATGCACCCTGGAGGAGAGAACGCGTGAAGCTGCCCCAACTGCGACGATAAAACCGCTCCCGGCTGCCTCGTCTGGCGTCACGACAGAGCGTCGCACAGCGACGATTTCTCTATAACGGGCACCCGTAGCCCGTGACTGCGCCACCCCATGCGTTCTGTACTCGACACAGGCTCTTCAAGCAATGCACGACCACGTCAATTGGCTCCGCCACGCCTCGCCTTATATCAATTCCCACCGTGACCGCACCTTTGTGGTGATGCTGCCGGGCGAGGGCGTTGCACACCCCAATTTCGGCAATATCGTTCACGACTTGGTGCTACTGCACAGCCTCGGCGTGCGTTTGGTGCTGGTGCATGGCTCGCGCCCGCAGATCGAAACCCGCCTGGCTGAGCGCGGCCTTACGTCGCGCTACCAACACAACCTGCGCATCACTGACGGACCGACCCTGGACTGCGTGATTGATGCCGTCGGCTATCTGCGTATTGCCATCGAAGCGCGCTTGTCGATGGACATGGCGCGCTCGCCAATGCAAGGCTCGCGGCTGCGCATCACCAGCGGCAACTTCGTTACCGCGCGGCCGATTGGCGTGGTCGATGGTGTCGATTTTCACCACACCGGCGAAGTGCGGCGCATCGACCGCAAGGGCATCAATCGCCAGCTGGATGAGCGCAGCATTGTGCTGCTGTCGCCGCTGGGCTATTCACCGACCGGGGAGATTTTTAACCTAGCCTGCGAAGACGTTGCCACCCGCGCCGCCATTGACCTGGACGCCGACAAGTTGCTGCTGTTTGGCGCTGAATGCGGCCTGCTGGATGAAGCCGGCAAGCTGGTGCGCGAGTTGCGCCCGCAGCAGGTTCCGGCGCACTTACAGCGCCTGGGCAGCAGCTACCAGGCAGAGCTGCTCGACGCCGCCGCCGAAGCCTGCAAGGCCGGGGTACGCCGCAGCCATATCGTCAGTTATACCGAAGATGGCGCGTTGCTCAGCGAGCTGTTCACCCGCGCCGGTAACGGCACCTTGGTGGCGCAGGAGCAGTTCGAGTCGCTGCGTGAGGCGACCATTGAGGATGTCGGTGGGCTGATGGAGCTGATCACCCCGCTGGAAGACCAAGGCGTACTGGTACGCCGCTCGCGTGAGGTGCTGGAGCGCGAGATTGAGCAGTTCAGCATCGTCGAACGCGAGGGTCTGATCATCGCCTGCGCCGCGCTGTATCAGATTGCCGACTCGGATTTTGGCGAGCTGGCGTGCCTAGCGGTCAACCCGGCTTATCGGCATGGCGGGCGCGGTGATGAGCTGCTTGAGCGCATCGAACAACGCGCCCGCGCTCAAGGCCTGAAAACCTTATTTGTGCTTACCACCCGCACGGCCCATTGGTTCCGTGAGCGCGGTTTTGAACCGAGCAGTGTGGACCGGCTGCCGGCAGCGCGGGCCTCGCTGTACAACTATCAGCGCAATTCGCAGGTGTTTGAAAAAGCCCTCTGACACGCACCGTCCTCTCGGCATATTGGCTGGATAACTGCCAGCTGATACGCGCTGGCGCGTAGCCCGGATAAGCCTTGGCGCAATCCGGGAACCATGCGGCACTCAAAAGCCTGTATCGGCTTTCCGAAATTGCGTTTAATCCAATGAACTGCCCCGGACTGCGCTGCGCTTGTTCGGGCTACGGACGTTAGCTGGGTGTATTTGGGAGGTGGCGTTTGGGCAAATGGGCGGGCAGGTACAAACCGAGGTAGGCATCAAACACCCGCATGCCTTCCTCGGCCATGCGCGGAGTGATGCTGCCGTGCACGTACACCGAGCGTGCATACACGCGGTCACCCAACTCCATGGCCAAGGCGAACACGTCCACATCATCAGGCAGCTGAGGCAACGGGAAGTGACGGTCGAATAACGCTCGCAATGCCTGACCCAATTCGATGTCGTGCAGGCGATCCGCCTGGGTCACTTCTGCCAGGCCGTGTTGCGCCAAAATCAGTTGGCGCGCAGCGGCATCGCTGGCGTAGATCGCCAACATACGCTGCTCAACGAGCCGCGATAAATCGCGCCAATCGCGCAAGCTGGCATGCGCGATTGGCACCTGCAGGCAGGCACGAAATGCACGGTGAATATCGGCGGTCAGTGCTTCCAATAAGGCCGGCACACTGGCAAAAAAATGGTAGACCGATGAGGGTGGGATCCCTGCCCGCTCGGCCACGTTGTAGATTGATAACCCGACCACGCCCTGCTCGGCCAACAACTCACGCGCTGCAGCAAGAATACCGACAATGCGACTCTGGCTACTGGCGCGGGGTTTGCGGGCGCTCTGTGAACGTGGCATGCAAGCACTCAAGGCAAGGGGTCAAGGCTGGATGAACAACAGCCGCGCTAAACGCACCCTGGATGCACGACAGTCGGGTTCCTGTCCGTCGTGCATCAGTTGCGGTTAAACCCGCGCGCCGCGCACGCCTTCGGCCAAGGCGCTGCAGAGGTTGAGTACGCCTGCTACTGCCTGTTCATTGTTAGCGGCGTTGGCGATCTGGTCGATCAGCGCCGAGCCGACCACCACGCCTTCAGCCAAGCGGGCGATAGTCGCGGCATGCTCAGGGGTGCGGATGCCGAAGCCGATGCACAACGGCAGGTCCGTATGCCGACGCAGACGGGTTACCGCTTGTTCAACGTGCTCCAGCGTGGCAGCACCAGCACCGGTTACACCCGCTACCGAGACGTAGTAAACAAAGCCCGAGCTGCCGTTGAGCACCTTGGGCAGACGCTTGTCATCAGTGGTGGGCGTGGTCAGGCGGATAAAGTCCATGCCTGCGGCTTGCGCCGGGTCGCACAGGTCAGCGTTGTGCTCGGGCGGCAGGTCAACCACGATCAAGCCATCAACGCCGGCCTCTTTCGCTTCAGCAATAAAGCATTCGACGCCATACATGTGGATCGGGTTGAAGTAGCCCATCAGCACCAGCGGCGTGACCTGCTCGCCTTCACGGAACTCACGGACCATTTGCAGGGTTTTTGCCAAGTCCTGACCGCCGTCCAGTGCGCGGATATTGGCCAACTGGATGGCCGGACCATCGGCCATCGGGTCAGTAAACGGCATACCCAACTCGATCACATCGGCACCGGCAGCGGGTAAGCCTTTAAGGATGGCCAGGGAGGCGTCGTAGTTTGGATCGCCACCCGTAACAAAGGTCACCAAGGCGGCGCGGTTTTGTTCTTTCAGCTCGGCAAAGCGGCTTTGCAGGCGGCTCATGCGTGCTTCTCCTGTTGTTCCATGTGGTGCACGATGGTTTGCATATCTTTGTCGCCACGCCCGGACAGGTTGATCACCATCAGGTGCTCCTTGGGCAGTTTGGGCGCGCGCTTGAACACTTCAGCCAGGGCGTGAGCCGTTTCCAGCGCCGGGATGATGCCTTCCTTGCGGCAGCAGATGTGGAAGGCTTCCAAGGCTTCGTCATCCGTCACTGAGGTGTATTCCACGCGGCCGACTTCATGCAACCAGGCGTGTTCAGGGCCGATACCGGGGTAATCCAAACCCGCGGAAATGGAATGCGCGTCGATGATTTGGCCGTCGTCATTTTGCAGCAAGAAGGTGCGGTTGCCGTGTAGCACACCGGGCACGCCGCCATTCAGACTGGCGGCGTGCTTGCCGGTGGCAATACCGTGGCCGGCAGCCTCGACGCCAATGATCTTCACCTCTTTGTCGTCAAGGAAGGGGTGGTACAGGCCAATGGCATTCGAGCCGCCGCCGATGCAGGCGATCAGGCTGTCGGGCAGGCGACCTTCTTGGGCGAGCATTTGCTCACGGGTTTCCTTGCCGATGACTGATTGGAAATCACGCACCATCGCTGGGTAAGGGTGCGGGCCAGCGACGGTGCCGATCATGTAAAACGTGTTGTCGACGTTGGTGACCCAGTCGCGCAATGCCTCATTCATGGCATCCTTGAGCGTGCCGGTGCCTGCTGTGACCGGGATCACGGTGGCGCCCATCAGCTTCATGCGCAGCACGTTAGCGTTCTGGCGGTGGATGTCAGTGCTGCCCATGAAGATCACGCATTCCATGCCAAAGCGTGCTGCCACGGTGGCGGTGGCCACGCCGTGCATGCCCGCACCCGTCTCAGCAATGATGCGTTTTTTGCCCATGCGCCTGGCCAGCAGTACCTGGCCGATGCAGTTGTTGATCTTGTGCGCGCCGGTGTGATTGAGCTCTTCGCGCTTGAAGTAGATCTTCGCGCCGCCGCACATTTCGGTCAGGCGCTCAGCGAAATACAGCGGGCTCGGGCGCCCGACAAAATCACGCTGGAAGTACGCCAGTTCCTTCTCGAACTCGGGGTCCAGCTTGGCGCGCTCATACTCGTCAGCCAAATCGTGAATCAGCGGCATCAGGGTTTCGGCAACATATTGGCCACCGAATGAGCCAAATAAACCGTTAGCATCAGGGCCAGCGCGGAAGGAAGTCATGGCGTTCTCCTTGAGAAATTGAGGCCGGGTAGGCGGGCAAGTAACGATTAAACAGCCCGATTACTGCGGCAATGAACATAGGATAAAGCTGTGGCGCGTGCGGTAAAAGCGATAAGATCGCCGTAACCTGTTAGGAAAACTCACAGATGAGCCAGGATCTTCCTCCGCTTAATGCGCTGCGCGCATTCGAAGCAGCGGCGCGACTAAACAGCATCAGCCAGGCTGCTGATGAATTATTTGTCACCCATGGCGCGGTCAGCCGTCAGGTTCGTGCCCTTGAAGCGCACCTCGGTGTCGCGTTGTTCAGCAAAGAGGGTCGCGGCCTTAAACTCACAGATGCCGGCATTCGCCTGCGCGATGTCAGCGGCGATCTGTTCAGCCGCCTGCGCAGCACGTGCGCCGAGCTGCAGCAGGGCCAAGCGGACGCACCCTTTGTCTTGGCCTGCCCCGGCAGCCTGCTGGCACGCTGGTTTATTCCGCGCCTAGACCGGCTTAACCGCGAGCTGCCGGAACTGCGCCTGCAACTGTCCGCCAGCGAGGGCGAACTGGACCCGCGCCGCGCCGGTGTGGATGCCACCCTGTGGTTCGCAGAACCGCCTTGGCCGGCGGATATGCAGGTATTTGAACTGGCCGCCGAGCGCATCGGCCCGGTGCTCAGCCCGCGCTACGCAAACTTCGCCGCATTGCATCAGGCGCCGGCCGCCGCCCTACTCAGCGAGCCGTTGCTGCACACCAGTTCCCGCCCACAGGCATGGCCGAGCTGGGCCGGCAGCAATAACCTAGACGCCGCCACACTGAAACTCGGCCAAGGGTTTGAGCATCTTTATTACTTGCTGGAAGCTGCTGCCGCTGGACTGGGCGTGGCCATTGCACCGCAACAGCTGGTTGCCGATGACCTGACGGCGGGGCGCTTAGTGGCGCCGTGGGGCTTTGTTGAAACCACCGCGAGGCTGGCTTTGTGGTGCCCGCTGCGCAACCGCGATCCGCGAGTCGAGCGCCTGGCCCACTGGCTACAGGAAGAACTGCGCAGCACTTAGCCAATTATTGGCAGGCGCTCAGGCCATGCCCACGCAGCGAGTTTCTTCTGCGGAAAACCAGATCAACCCACGCAGGCTGCGTTTCTCGTCTAGCGTAAACAGACATTCATCACGGAGAACACCCATGACCGATCATCACACTTACAAGAAAATCGAAATCGTCGGCTCCTCTAAAATCAGCATCGAGAACGCCATTGAAAATGCCTTGGCCGAATGCGCCAAATCAGTGCGTAACCTGAACTGGTTTGAGGTGGTGGAGACCCGTGGGCATATCGTCGATGGCAAAGTGGGCCATTATCAGGTCACCCTGAAAATCGGCTTCCGCATGAGCAATAGCTAACCAGCACGCCCATCAACTGGCCACCGCTTACCGGGTGGCCACGCGTGCACTCAACAAACACCCCCTGCCCCTTGGATTCCGCAGAACAACCTCCATTAACTAAGTAGTTACTGGTGCACTTCTGCGCCGTGCAAACGGATACCCCCAGGCAAGCCGATGAGCGCACTCGCACAAAGCAAATTCTCCACCCTCGATCTCGCCCCCATTCGTGACGACGGCAACGCCGCCCAGGCCCTGCACAACTCCTTAGCGCTGGCGCAGCATGTCGAGCGGTTGGGGTTTGAGCGTTTTTGGGTGGCCGAACACCACAACATGGACGGCGTCGCCAGTTCGGCCACGGCCGTGTTGCTTGGCTATTTAGCCGCTGGTACCACGCGCATTCGTCTGGGCTCTGGCGGGGTGATGCTGCCTAACCATGCGCCGCTGGTAATTGCCGAACAGTTCGGCACCCTGGCTACCCTCTATCCGGGCCGCATCGAGTTGGGCCTGGGCCGTGCGCCGGGCGCCGATCATTTCACCGCGCAAGCACTGCGCCGCGACCGCAGTGGCAGTGCCGATGACTTCCCCGCCGATGTTGAAGAGCTGCAACGCTACCTGGGCCCGCGCACGCCGGACCAACGGGTAGTCGCCATGCCGGGTGCAGACACCAACGTGCCGATCTGGCTCCTCGGCTCCAGCCTGTTCAGCGCCCAATTGGCGGGTGAAAAAGGCCTGCCCTATGCCTTCGCCTCGCACTTCGCACCGCGCTATATGCACGAGGCGATTCGCGTTTACCGCAACCACTTCAAACCCTCGGCGGTGCTCGACAAACCCTACGTGATGCTCGGCGTCCCGCTGATTGCCGCCGACACCGACGAGCAGGCCGACTACCTAGCCACCTCGGCCTACCAGCGCATTCTGGCGTTGATACGCGGCCAAAGCTTGGTGCAAAGGCCGCCAGTGGCGAGCATGCAGGGTCTGTGGCTGCCTCATGAAAAAGAGGCAGTGGACAGCTTCTTGGGTCTGGCGATGATCGGCGGCCCGGAGAAGGTTCGTGCGCGCCTAGAGGTATTACTGGAGCAGACCGGCGCCGATGAGCTGATCTTCACCTGCGACCTGTATGACTTTGCCGACCGGCTGCATGCATTCGAGCTGGTCGCGCAGCTGCGTTAAACACAGGCTGCAGATCAATTAGCGAACTTGTGTGGGGAATAGGCCTCTCAACCCTGTAACCCCACGCACAGGAGACGCACGATGAAGAAGACCGCATCAGCCCACTGGCAAGGTGGCATCAAGGACGGCAAAGGCACGATTTCGACTCAGAGCGGCGCACTGAACAAAGTACCTTATGGTTTTAATACGCGCTTTGAAGACCAGCCCGGCAGCAACCCCGAAGAGTTGCTCGGTGCGGCCCACGCGGGCTGCTTTTCCATGGCCCTGTCCAAGGAACTGGGCGACGCCGGAATGACTGCCGAAAGCATCGACACCCGCGCAGAGGTCACCCTCGACAAACAGGATGGCGGTTTTGCGATCACCGCCGTGCACCTTTTTTTACGCGCAAAGATACCCGGTGCCGACCGCGCCGCCTTCGAAAAAGCTGTGGAGACTGCGAAGAACGGCTGCCCCGTCTCCAAAGTACTGAACGCCACGATCACCCTGGAAGTGGTACTCGATAGCTGATCGCTGGCCTAGTTAAAAAGTACCGCAGCGCAGCACCTTGCCACGCGCCAGCACATTACGCTGCGCATCATAGAGCCAGGCCTGCGCCTTCATCTGCATGGGCCTGGCCTCCAGTCGGTAGTGCTGACCAGCGACAAAATTGTCATGCCGCACACGGATTTCACACGTCACCTGACGCGGCTCGGAAATGCCATCCAGGCCAACGCCGCCGCCCACCTCAAACTGAAAGCGCGCCTGCAATTCATGGGCCCCGGCGGGCACCTGAAAGTAGCGGCCATCGTTCAGCCGCTGGCCATTGAGGCGATCAGCCATGAGCAAGGTGCCGGCATTGCTACGCAGCTCAACCCAGGCTTGGCTCGGGTCAGGTGACGGCAGGGGCGAAGCACACGCACTGAGCGCCAGCACCCCGCAAAACAAAGCTAAATAACGCATAAGGCACCTCCGTAATTGCACTGCCTGCTAGCCTACGCCGATCCTGCGCTGGTAGCGTGGCCACCTGTTATTGCATAGGTAAGCCGATATGTTCGACACGTTGCGCCGCCGCCATGTGGCGCTGTTAGCTGCCGTGGCCGCCTCGTTGCTGTTAAGCGGATGCAACAGCGTGGATTATTACAGCCACTTGGCCAATGGGCAGCTGCAATTACTTAATGCCCGCGAGCCGGTTGCTGAGCTGCTGAACAGACCAACAGCCGATCCCGCCCTGAAACAGCGCTTAGCGCTGGCCCAACAGGCGCGCGACTTTGCCAGCGCCGAACTGGCACTGCCCAACAACCACAGTTATCGCGTATACGCTGATATCCAGCGGCCTTTTGTGCTGTGGAATGTATTTGCCACCAGCGAATTCTCCCTTGCACCTGAGCTGCACTGCTTCCCCATCGCTGGTTGTGTGGCCTATCGGGGTTTCTTCAGCCAAGGTCGGGCACGCGGGGCCGCAGCCTTACTGAAACAGCAGAGGCTGGATACCTATATAGGTGGCGTGGAGGCCTATTCCACGCTGGGCTGGTTTGATGACCCGATCATCAACAGCATGCTGCGCTGGAGTGATGAGCGCTTGGCCGCGGTGATCTTCCATGAACTGGCACACCAGCAGCTGTATATCGCCGATGACAGCGCCTTCAATGAATCCTTCGCCAGCTTTGTCGAGCGCGAGGGTTTAGGCCAATGGCGAACGGCGCAGCGCTTACCGCCCGCTGACGCGCAGGGCGAGCGGCAACGCGCGCACTTTACCGCACTGGTAATGGCCAGCCGTGAGCGCTTACAGCAGCTATATGACAGCGACCTTGCCCGCGCGCCGATGCGCGCGGCCAAACAGGCCGAGTTTGAACGTTTGCGCACCGAATACCATGCCCTAAGCAAGCGAGAGTGGGCCGGCAACGGGCGTTACGACAACTGGATCAACGCGCCGATGAACAACGCCAAGCTGTTGCCCTTTGGCCTCTATGATCAATGGGTGCCGGCATTCGCCGCGCTGTTTGAGCACGTCGGCCGCGACTGGCCGAGCTTCTATCAACGCGCCGCGACACTGAGCAGACTGACGCAACCCGAGCGACGTGAGGCCCTGATCAAACTTTCTGCGGGCACCTAGAACTTGCGCCGCCGATAGCCAGTCAAAGATTCGTAACCCGTGTTCACGCAAAAGGAGCAATGCAATGAACAAACTTATGATGGGTATCGCGCTGGGCCTACTCAGCAGCAGCGTATTGGCCGCACCCAAGCCCTGCGAAGAACTGCGCGCGGAGATTGAAGTGAAAATCCAGGCCGCCGGAGTTGCCAGCTACACCTTGGAAATTGTGCCCAACGAAGACGCCCAAGACCCCAACATGGTGGTGGGCAGCTGCGACGGCGGCAGCAAGAAGATCATCTATCAGAGAAATAGCTGATTCGAGTATGGGTGACGTCTACAGCTAACCCACCCGGTCTGCAAAAGACCGCAATGTAGCCTAGCTAAGCGCAGCGTAATCCTGGGGCCATGATCCCGGATTGCGCCAAGGCTTATCCGCGCTACAAGGGTTTTGTAGAGATGCTGGGGACGCTCAGCGCCCATCGATCATTTAGCCTGTAAACGCCCGATGCAGCTCGGCCAAGCTGTGGAAGTGATAGGTCGGCGCTTCGGCCTGCAACTCGGTAAAACTACCAAAGCCATACCCCACCGCCGCCGCATGCAGGCCATTGCGCTGTGCGCCGATCAGGTCATGTTTACGGTCGCCGATCATCAACGTAGCGTCGCGCGGCAACTGCTCTTGCTCCAGTAAATGAGCGATCAGCTCAACTTTGTCAGTGCGCGTGCCGTCCAGCTCACTGCCGTAAATCACCTTAAAGTGCCGGGCAAAACCGAAGTGCTGGGCAATTCGCTCAGCAAACACGGTCGGTTTGCTGGTGGCGATGTAAAGAGTGCGTTGCTGATCGTGCAGCAGCTGCAACAGCTCGCCAACACCCTCGAAAAGCTGATTCTCATACAAGCCCACTTCACGAAAGCGCTCGCGATAATGGTTCACCGCTTGCCAGGCCGTGGCCTCGTCAAAGCCGTAGCTGTGCATAAAACACTGCAACAACGGCGGCCCGATAAAGTGCTCCAGCGCTTGTAAATCAGGCTCATCGATACCCATTTTAGCCAGCGCATGCTGCACCGAGCGGGTGATGCCTTCGCGCGGGTCAGTCAGGGTGCCGTCGAGGTCGAAGAGGATATGTGCGTAGTGCAATACCGGTTGAGTCATCAGCTGCCGTAGCCTTCTACCAAGTGTTGATCCTTCAGGTGCACATAATTGTCAGCGCTGTAGCGAAAGTAGCGGCGCTCTTTGTCGCTCAACTGCCGAGCCTGCTTCACCGGGCTGCCGACATACAAATAGCCACTCTCCAGCACTTTGCCTGGCGGCACTAAGCTGCCAGCACCGATCACCACCTCGTCCTGCACCACCGCACCGTCCATGACGATGCTGCCCATGCCAACCAAAATGCGATTGCCCAAGGTGCAGCCGTGCAGGGTCACGTTGTGGCCGATGGTCACCTCATCGCCGATGATCAGGGGGAAACCGTCGGGATTGAACGGCCCGGCATGGGTGATGTGCAGCACGCTGCCGTCTTGCACGCTGCTGCGCTGGCCAATGCGGATACGGTGCATGTCGCCACGGATCACCACAAGCGGCCAGACTGAGCTGTCCGCGCCAATGTCGACATCACCCAAGACCACCGCTGATGCATCGACAAATACCCGCTCACCGAGCTGCGGGGTAAATTGCTGGTAAGTACGAATCGCCACGATAGAACCTCTTTAGCTGCGTGCACCCTTGATTGTAATTAAGATGGCACCCATGTTCAGAGCATGCCCGCTGTTTAATCGACAGCTTGTGCCCATTCAAGCCCGCCCTGGGAGCCTTTTTTGCCCGCCGGGGCCACCGCTGCAAACCCATTCCGTTACAGGTGACCTGTCGTGACTGCCAACAATCCCCTGCTGCAAGCCTTTGATCTACCGCCTTACTCCGTCATCCGCGCCGAACATGTAGAGCCGGCGGTGGACAGCATTCTGGCCGACAACCGCGCCGCCATAGCGCGCCTGCTTGAGCAGCAGTCTGGCACACCCAGTTGGGACAGCCTGGTGCTCGCCTTGGATGAAATGGGTGCGCGCTTGGGCCAAGCATGGGGGCCGGTCAGCCACCTGAATGCCGTATGCAACAGCCCAGAATTGCGCACGGCCTACGAGGCTTGCCTGCCTAAACTGTCTGAGTACTGGACTGAAATTGGCCAGAACCAGCCGCTGTTCCAAGCCTATCAACACCTTGCCAACAGCCCCGCTGCTGCCGGTTTTGACGTGGCGCAAAAAACCATCCTCGAACACGCCCTGCGCGACTTCCGCCTGTCCGGTATCGACCTGCCGGCCGAGCAGCAAAAACGCTATGGCGAGATCCAGATGAAGCTCTCCGAGCTTGCCAGTACCTTCTCCAACCAGCTGCTCGATGCCACCCAGGCCTGGACCAAGCACGTCACCGACGAAGCGGCGCTGGATGGCCTGACCGATTCGGCCAAGGCACAAATGAAGCAGGCTGCCGAGGCCAAAGAGCTGGACGGCTGGCTCATCAGCCTGGAGTTCCCCAGCTATTTTGCGGTAATGACCTACGCCAACGACCGCGCCTTGCGCGAAGAGGTGTATGCCGCCTACTGCACCCGCGCCTCCGATCAAGGCCCGAATGCCGGGCAAAACGACAACGGCCCGGTGATCAACGAAATCCTCACCCTGCGTCAGGAACTGGCCAAACTGCTGAGCTTTGGCAACTACGCCGAACTGAGCTTGGCCAGCAAAATGGCCGAGAGCACTGAGCAGGTACTGAGCTTCCTGCGTGACCTTGGGGTACGCGGCAAACCCTTTGCCGCGCAAGACCTGAGCGAGCTGCAGGCTTTTGCTGCCGAACAAGGCTGCAAGGATTTGCAAAGCTGGGACGTCGGCTACTACAGCGAGAAGCTGCGCGAGCAGCGCTACAGCATTTCCCAGGAAATCCTGCGCGCCTACTTCCCCATCGACAAAGTGCTGAGCGGCTTGTTCGCCATCGTCGAAAAGCTCTACGGCATCCAGATCAAAGAACTCTCCGGCTTCGACGCCTGGCACCCGGATGTGCGCCTGTTTGAAATTGAAGAGAACGGCCAACACGTCGGCCGTTTCTTCTTCGACCTTTACGCCCGCGCCAACAAGCGCGGCGGCGCGTGGATGGACGGCGCGCGTGACAAACGCCGCACGGCCGAGGGCACGCTGATCAGCCCGGTGGCCAACCTGGTGTGCAACTTCACCCCAGCAGTCGGCGGCAAACCCGCGCTGTTGACCCACGATGAAGTCACCACCCTGTTCCATGAGTTCGGCCACGGCCTGCATCACCTGCTGACCCGCGTTGAGCATGCCGGTGCCTCGGGCATCAATGGCGTGGCCTGGGATGCCGTGGAGCTGCCGAGCCAGTTTATGGAGAACTGGTGCTGGGAGCCGGAAGGCCTGGCGCTGATTTCTGGGCACTATGAAACGGGCGCAGCACTGCCGCAGAACTTGCTGGACAAGATGCTGGCCGCAAAAAACTTCCAATCCGGCCTGATGATGGTGCGGCAGATCGAGTTCAGCCTGTTCGACTTCGAGCTGCACGCCACCCACGGCGACGGCCGCAGCGTGCTGGACGTACTCGAAGGCATACGCCAGGAAGTCTCGGTGCTGCGTCCACCGGCCTACAACCGCTTCCCCAACAGCTTTGCGCATATCTTCGCCGGTGGTTATGCGGCCGGTTACTACAGCTACAAATGGGCCGAAGTGCTGAGCGCCGATGCTTTTTCTAAATTTGAGGAAGACGGCGTGTTCAACAGCGCCACCGGTCAAGCCTTCCGCGAGGCGATTTTGGCACGCGGCGGCTCGCAAGCGCCGATGGTGCTGTTTGTTGATTTCCGTGGCCGCGAGCCGTCAATCGACGCCCTGCTGCGCCACCTCGGCCTGAGTCAGGAGGCAGCATGAGCGACGTCCCTGTGAACACCACCGCAAAACGCTTTATCGCCGGTGCGGTCTGCCCGGCGTGCAGTGAAATGGACAAAATCCAGATGTGGAATGTTGACGGCGTACCTAACCGTGAGTGCGTGGCCTGTGGCTACGCCGACACCCTGGATGAACGCGGCAATTCAGTGCCAAAAGAGCTGCCCACGCGTGTCACGCTCGGCGCGCTAAAACCCAAGGTGGCTAACCCCAAGGTGCAGACGGTGCAGTTTTTTCCTAATCCAAAGCTGAAGAAACCGAGCGAGTAACGCCACCCATGCATGACGCGTCGAGCGGCCTAAGGCAGGGTCGCACTCGCGTCGCGCTGTTCTAGGTAGTGCTCCAGCAGACGCTGGTAATCACCGCTGGCGTGAAGGGCTGCCAACCCTTCATTGAATTGCTCAATCAAAACAGCGGCATGAGGATGACGGCGCGGCACAATCAGGTGCAGCGGGCTGCGGCTGATAGCGCTGGCCGAGCGTTGAAACTGCTGCGCAGACGCGTCGATAAGCTGTAGAGCGGTTTCACCCAAACGGTAATCAGCAATAAAAAAATCATCTCGCCCAAGCAACAATAGCCTCGCACACTCTTTAAGACCCAGCGGGGCATGTCGGCTAATAGTGCCGGCGTCCACCAACTGCTGAATGATCGGTGGCGGCTGCCAACCCAACGGATAGCACAGGCGGAGCCCCTGCAGGCTAGCCCTGTCATCGATCTCAATCACCTCCCCGGCGCGGCTAAAAATATATTGCTCAGCGGTAAACACCGGCTGTGAGTATAGAAACACCTCGGCCCGCGCTTCTGTGTGCATATAAGGGAACGTGGCGTCGTAATCACCGCGTAACGTGTTGTTGTAACCGCGGCTCCATGGCCGCCACTCTAGCTGGCTGGCTACACCGCGCTGTTGCCAAGCGGCTTGGACGATTTGCGTCAATACTCCACCGGCGGGTAATGTTTTGCCCGTAAACGGTGCGTACTCATCGCCGGTCACCAACCGCAGTGACTCACCCAGAGCACTGGGGCAACAGGTGAAGGTAATTAGAAGGCAGGCAATATATCGGGTAATCATCAGTTCTCGATTGCAGGGCTGACGTGATGGCCAGCGTTAGGTTCTGCATTGCAGTCACTTGATGGGTACAACGTTACGAGCCGGCTGCTGCAAAAAGGCCCAACTGTATGGCAACAGCATCTCTGGCAGGCTCTGGTGTTGAGGCGATGGCCAGCCGTTGTGCCAATCCTGCGGCGCGTTCGGCTCGGGTGGCGACGGCTTCTGCCAAACGTGAAGGCAACCCCCAAATTTCAACGCGCTGCTTGGCGCGCGTGATACCAGTGTAGAACAAGCTGCGGCTGAGCAGCGGGCTGGGTAGTTCAGGCAGCACCAGCAGCACCTCGGCAAATTCCGAGCCCTGGCTTTTGTGCACGGTCATGGCGAATGCGCTGTCGTGGCTGGGCAGGCGCGCCGGGGCGAAGGGCCGAAAGCCGTCTTCGCCCTCGAAGAACACGCGCAGGCCGTATTCGGTGTGCAGGCAGATGCCGATATCGCCGTTGAATAGACCCAGGGCGTAGTCGTTCTGCCGCACCATCACCGGCCGGCCGACATACCAGCGCTCGCGGCTAGGCACCTGGCTGCGACGCTTGAGCCGCGCCTCCAGCGCTTCGTTGATGCCGGTCACGCCCCAGGCGCCTTCGCGCTGGGCGCACAGAACGCGAAAAGCATTGAACGCAGCAAAGGCCCCCGCGGGATCGCCGCGTTTAGCGGCGCTGAGGTAGGCCACGTAGCCTTGATCGAGGCGTTCCAGTAACGCGGCGGGGGTTGGCTCGGTATTCCAAACCAGATCGCTGCGGCCCTCCTTGAGTACGTTGAGGGTGCCGCTGACATCGCCGCCGTTGATCCGTCGCGCCAGCTCGCCGATACCGCTGTCACCGGCAAAGCGGTGGCTATGGGTCAGCAACACCACGGCGTCGCCCAGTTGCGAGGTGGGCTCAGATACCGGAACCGGCTGACCGGTAATGCGCTGCAAGTCGGCGGCAGCCTGGGCATCAAAGCCACGGCCTTCGCAGAGTTCTGCGAATACCGCGCCGGCTTCCACAGCGCACAGCTGGTCTTTATCACCCAGCAAAATCAGCCGTGCGGTCGATGGCAGCGCATCCATAAGTTTGGCCATCAACGCCAGATCGACCATCGAGGCTTCGTCCACCACCAGCACATCCAGCGCCAGCGGGTTGGCCGCGTGATGGCGCACCTGCGGGCTGTCGCCACGGCTGCCGAGCAAACGGTGCAGCGTGCGCGCTTCATCCGGCAGCGCCGCTTTGATCGCCTCACTGACCGGCAACTCGGCCTTGGCATTACGGATGGCTTCGGCCATGCGCGCAGCAGCCTTGCCGGTAGGCGCGGCCAGGCCAATGGCCAAGTGTTCACAACCGGGCTGCTCAAGAAGGGCAGCAAGCAGGCGCACCACGGTGGTGGTTTTGCCGGTGCCAGGGCCGCCGGAGATCACGGTCAGCTTGCGCCGCACCGCTTGCGTAGCAGCCAAACGCTGCCAGTCGGGTTGTTGCTGATTGAAAGCAAATAAGCGGCAGAGGCTTTCACTTAATTGGGCTTCGTCGACCTCAGGCAGATCAGCGGCGCGTTGCAGCAGTTGTGTTGCCAGGTGCCGTTCATAGGCCTGATAGCGCGCCAGATACAGCCGGCCATGCTCAAGAATCATCGGGGTGAAATCGCCATCCGCGCCAACCAGCGACGAGGCATGCAACTGCACCTGCCAGTCCGCCAGCTTCGGTAAATTAAAAGCATGCTCAGGCCAAGGTCGCTGCCCAGCCAGTCGCGCCAAGGGCAGGCATACATCGCCTTTGTCCAAGGCCATGCACAGCAACGCCGCCGAGGCCAACACCACCGGCGAAGCCTGCGGGTCGAGACGCTGCAGGCTATAGACCAGCGCGCGCTCCAACGGGCCAAGGGGCAAGTCAGCAAGATTCATAGTGCCCTCCCGTAGGGTGGATGACGCTTCACCCATCCACCAATAGCAATGGTGGATGAAAACAGCGTCATCCACCCTACCCAATCTATCTGTGTCGAATCAGTAGCCCGGATGCAATCCGGGGCATGCGTTAAATGGCGCGAAAACCTTTCCCGGATTGCATCCGGGCTTCTCGGCAACATCATTTACCCTCCGCGAACAAGGTATCCAACGCATCGAGCAAGCCATCGGCCGGGCGCGAGAAGTACACCCCAGCGCTCGGCATGCCGCGCAGAAACAGGTAGAAGGCACCACCCAGTTGATCGTTGTGAAAGTCATCCAGGCGCTGACGGAGGAAGCGCCGAAGCGCCACCAAGTAGATCAGGTACTGCAAGTAGTAGTGCTCGGCCGCCAGGGCTTGCAGCAGACGATCGCCGCCGTAATAGCTGGCGTCCGGGCCAAGCCAGTTGGACTTGTAGTCGGCGATATACCAGCGCCCGTCGTGCTCGAAGGTCAGGTCGATAAAGCCTTTGAGAAAGCCCTTGAGGCTGTCGAACTCCAAACGCGCCGCCGCGTCACGCATCGGCACAGGCAGGCCGTGGGCCGGATCACTGAGAATCGCCCGCAGCCGATGCATGTCCAGCCCGGCGACCGGAAAGGTAAAGCCCAACTCGGGCAGACGGCGCACAGGGTTTAGCCCACTCAAGGTCAGGCCTTGGCCATCGAGATCGCAGTCGACCACCTGTTGCAGCTGCTCCAGCGCCACCGCGTTCCAGTCGTTGCTGATGCCATGGCCACTCAAGCCCGGCTCAATCAGCTCAGCCAGCGCGCCCTTGCCCCGCGCCCACTCTTCCAGAATGGCGTGTAGGCAAGTGCCTGCTCGCGCGCCACGGGGGAAGGCGAAAAAGCCCGCACCCGGCTCGCTGGCATCGGGCATCACCAAGCCGTCGCGGTCCGGCGCTTCCATGTGCATGCCGGCGGCCAAACCGGAGAAGCTGCCGACGCGCCAGGCGCTGTGGAGGCTGCGTTGCAGCGTGGATAACTGCTGCGGAGCCGGCGCGCGCTGTTCGCCGGCAGCGCTGGCTTCGTCTTCACGCAGCAGCTGAATGCTCATATGGCCGTGACTGCTACCAACCAATTGCTCAACTTCCGCACGCAGCCCTTGTGGGCTAAGCGTTTGCAGGTGCTCGGCCAGCTCGGCCAAGGCATCTTCACCCGGCAATTGCCGACCGTGCAGCAGCCAGGCTAGGGCGCTGCTGTGCAGGCCGCTGTCGCCGAGGGTGCCGTCCTTTCTCGGTTTGCAGTCCACCGGACCCCAATGCAGCCACAGCCGGTCACGGGCGCGGGTCAGGGCTACATAGGTCAGGCGTAATTTCTCGGCGAAGCGCTCGTGGCGGGCACGCTCGCGGTGCACGTCGAGCTGTTCGCTGCCTAGGTCGAGCAGCGGCGTGCCGTCGTCGGCGTGGCAGCTGATGTCCTCATGCTGGCGCAGCAGCGCGCCGTCCCACAGGTAAGGGCAGAACACCAACGGGTATTCCAGCCCCTTGGAGGTGTGGATGGTGACGATCTGCACCCGCTCGGCATCGCTCTCCAGGCGCAATAAAGCGTCCTCACCATGGGCTTCGGCGCTGCGCTGGGCATTGAACCAAGTCAGTAATTGCTCCAGACCCGGGCGTTGCAGGCTCTCGGTTTGCAGCAATTCGGCCAGGTGCAGCAGGTTGGTCAAGCGACGCTCACCATCGACCAGCGCCAACAGCCGCTGGGCGACTTTCTGCTCATCCAGCCAGGCGCGGAAGGCGCGCATAAAGCCGTGCTGCTGCCAGAGTTGGTGATAGCGCTCGGCCGCTTCGCGTTCTGCGTCCCAGGCGTGCGCATCTTCGCTGCAGGCCGCTAGATCGGCGGCGCTGCGGCCCAGCAAGCGGCTGGCCAAGGCATAACGTAACGCACCTTCACGGCCCGGTTCGACGTAGGCGGCCAGCACGGCAGACAGCTCAGTCGCCTCTTCACTGTGCCAAACGTTCTCTTTGCCGCGCCGCACACTGGGCACGCCACGGGCGGCCAGCTCTGCGGCTACTTCACTGGCCTGCCGGTGGCTGGCGACCAATACGGCAATATCGCCGCCCTTCAGCGGAATCCGCTTAAAGCTGCTGCGCCCAGCGATAGCAGCATCAGGTTCTCGCGCCGAACTCGCCGTACACTCTGTACTGTCTCGCTCGTCGCTCCGATCCTTCCTTGCTCTCACAGGGCTCGCGACGCTTTGCACGGACTCCTGCGCACTTTCTTCCTCAAAGTACGCCTCGCCCCGGCTGCTGGCCGCCAGCACGGAGGCGATGCGCCGCGCCGTATCACGGGCGACTAACGCGCCAGTTTCGCCCTTGCCGAGGTAATCGTCATCCAGCCAGACCAGCGCCAGTGGTGCGTCCTGTTCGCCCTCAACCGGCGGCAACACCAGTTGCGCGCGGGCCTTGTCGCTGGCGCCGACCTGCTGATAATCCAGGCCCGGCTCGGCGAACGGCATGGGCCGGTCGAACAGTTGATTGAGTGCGGCAATCAACTGCGGCGTCGAGCGGTGGTTGGTGGTCAGGCTGTATTGGCGCGCCGCCTCGCTGCGCGCTTGCATATAGGTCGCCAGATCCGCGCCGCGAAACGCATAAATGGCCTGCTTCGGGTCGCCAACAAAACACAGATCGCCGGCGTCCTGATAGATGCGATGAAACACCCGGTACTGCACCGGGTCGGTGTCCTGAAACTCATCGATCAGCGCCACCGGGTATTGCGTGCGCAAGGTGGTCGCCAAGTGCTCGCCGCCCTCGCCCTGTAACGCCTGCTGCAATTTGTTGAGCAGGTCATCGAAGGCCAACAGACGCTGCGCCGCCTTGCGCGCGGGCAGTTGTTCGTTGAGCTGGCCGATCAGGCGGACTTGCAGGTCGATCAGGCGCTGTTCGGCTTCTGGCTGCGCCGCATCCAGGGCATCACACAGCTCTTGCAACGCAGCAGCCAGCGGATTGGCCGGCGCGTCGCAGCCCTTTTTGCTGGCCTTATTCAGCCCTTCGCGGGCCAGGCGGCGGTGTGCTTCGGTTTTGCTGAACAGCGCGGCGGCATCGCTGAAATAACCGTCCAGCTCGGTCTGCCAAACACCCAGCTTGGCCGGGTTGCACATATTACTTTTGAAGCCATCGAAAGCTTTTAGCTGCTCCAGCCAACCCGCACTTTCGCCCTGCCAAAGACGCTGCGCCTGTTGCCAGGCCGCGCGCAGGGCGGCCATGTCGCTGTGCGCACCCGGCTGCGGCTCGATGCGCAGGTAGGGTTTGCCGAGGTGATTGCGCAGGCGCTGACGCAGGCTTTGCGGGGTGATTTTCTGCTGCACCAGAAACGCCGCCCATTCTGGCTCGGCCGCTGCCAGTTCATGCCGCCAGAGATCAGCGAGCAGCGCGTCGATAATCTCGCGGTCGTCGTGGGTCAGTTCGTTGTCGAAGTCGCCACCGGCCTCGAACGCCGCATCCTGCAAGGCGCGCTGGCAGAAGCCGTGGATGGTGAAAATTGCCGCCTCATCAAACCCGTGCACGGCCAGCAACAAACGCCGATGACTGGTGGCGTCCGGGTACTGCGCATGCAGCGCGTTAAGCAGCGCGTCGTCGCCAGGGCCGTTGTCGTAAACCGCCAGCAGTTCGGCCAGGCGCTTGCGGATGCGTTCGCGCAGCTCGGCGGTGGCGGCGGTGGTAAAGGTCACCACCAGAATCTGGCTGACGCCGAGCCGCTTTTCCAGCAGCAGGCGGGCGTAAAGCGCCGTCAGGGTCCAGGTCTTGCCAGTGCCGGCGCTGGCTTCGATCAGCGAGCGGCCGCCGAAGTTGTCGTGCAATAGATTTAACACAGCGCCACTCATTCCTCGTCCTCGTCACTGCCTTGCAGGGCGTCCAGCGCCGGGCCGTAAAGCTGTTCGGCGAGCGCTTCAAAGCGTTCATCCAGCGGTTCGCGGTCGCGGAAGGCCAGCGCATTCCAAGGGTCTTGGCCTTCGCCCGTCATGTAGTCGTTGCCTTGCCACATCAGCCGCGCCTCGCTGCGGGCGGCGTCAATCGGCTCTTTGCGCCCAGGTTTGCGCCATTTACTGGCGAAGCCATAGCTGCACTTGGCCAACAGCGGCAGCGGTTCGCACAGGGCACTTTTGTAGGCATCTAACCAAGGCAGCAACAACGCTTGCGCATCGGCCAACGCGCCCAAGCGCCATTCACTTTTTGGCGAGAGCAGGCGGCTCTCACGGCTAATACCCGGCGTCGCCGCGCAGTTGAGCAGCAGGTGACGCAGCCAGAACGGCGCCAGCTCCCACGCGCCGAGGTCGCGCAGGCGGTAGTCAAACAGCCCCTCACTGGTCACCCCATCCAGCCAGCCGTAAATGCGCACGCCGGCCAGCTCGATATCCACCAGCAGCGGTTGCGCAGCATCCGCCGGGCGCTCGTCGAACAGGGTTGGCGCAAAGGCGCGGATCGGCCCGCGAATCTGCCCCCAGTGCGCCTGGCCCAGCTCGCCCACCGGCAGCCAGCCGGATGCCGCGGCTACGGCGCGCTCCTGGCGTTCATTCCAGCCGCGCTCGACGGCCTGCAACGCCAACTGGCGCAAGCCATGCTGGCTGTTCCACTCGACGCTGAACGGCTCATCGCCGGCCAGGGCTTCTTCTGTCTGCGCCAAGCGCAGGCCAAGGCGCTGCTCCAACAGGTAACGTGCCGGGTGCTTGAAGCAATGGATCAGTTGGCTCGGCTCGATGCTCAGCGCAGCGCCGCCCACCCCCTCTTTATCGGGGGCCGCCAACACACTGGCAAACGGCGCTGCGCTTGCCACCGCCTGGCTCAGCCGCTGCGCTGCGTGAAACCAGGGCGCGGCAAAACCGGCATGGCGGTCGCCGGCAAAGTTGCCGGGGGCGAAGGGCTGCAGCGGGTGCTGATGGGTGATACGCGTGCTGGCCGGGCCGCTGGTAACGACGGCGGTGAGATCGACCACATCCAGCAGTTCGCTGACCAGCACCGAGGGCGGTAGCACGGCGTTGCTGCGTGGGTCGCGGCCGACATAACTGAGGTACAGGCCGCCACGGGCCGAAAGGAGAATTTCCAGCAGCAGATAACGGTCATCGAGCCGCCGCGCACGGTCACCGCGCCTGGGCTTTTGCCCAATCAAATCGAAGCCGGCGGCGGGGGTACGGCGTGGCAGCGCACCGTCATCCAGGCCAAGCAGGCAGACCAATCGGAACGGCAGGCTACGCATCGGTACCATGGTACAGAAGGTCACCGCCCCGGTGAGAAAGCCCGACGCCGCACTGCCTTGCTCCAACGCCGCAGTCAGTTGCTGACGAATCAACGCCAGCTCAATCGGCCGCTCAACGCCCGAGGCATCGCCCTGTTCTTTGAGGGCCGCGCAGGCTTTGGACAGCAGCAATAGGGTGTCGCCAGCCTCGCGTTCATCGAACAATTGATCAATCAACACCTGCAGTGACTCAGCCCACTCAACTAAGGGCCGTGGTCGCTGCAGACTCTGCGCTAAAGCCGCCAGACGCTCGACAAAGCAGGCCAAACGCCCGAGTAGTTGCGCCCGGCCACCTTCCAGCGCATCCAGCGGCCAGCTGCTGCCGAGCAAGGGCGCCGCCAACCCGGCAAGCTGCGGCGGCGCGGCGAAGCCCAGCAGCAGGCGATCCAGCCCTTGGCGCCAGGTGAACGCGGCATCGGCCGGCAAGCCCAGTTGTTCGCGGTGCGCGTCATCGCGGCCCCAGCGCACTCCCGCTTCGCGCAACCAGTCGCGCAGCAGGCTTAGGTCTTCGGTCTCAATACCGGCGCGGCGGGCGACCGCCGGCTGCTCGAGCAAGGCCAGCACTTCTTCAGCGGTAAAGCGGCTGTCCGGCAGCGCCAGCAGGCTAAGAAACGCTTCGATCAGTGGGATCTCGGCGCGCATGCTGCGATCAGCCAGGCTAAACGGCACACGCGGCACGCCTTCACGCGGGGCGAACACGGCTTCGATATATGGCGCATAGCGCTCGATATCCGGGGTCAGCACCACCACTTGATCGGGGGTCAGTTCCGGCTCAGCCGCAAAGCGGGCGAGCAGTTGGTCATGCAGGATTTCCACTTCGCGCAGCGGTGAATGGGCGATGTGCAGCTCCAACGAGCGATCGTCCTCGCGCAGCGGCAAGCGCTCATCGGCCGTGCGGGTATGCAGGCGCAAAATGTCGTTCTGCAGCGCTTGCAGCAGGCTGGCGTCGTGCAGGTCGTCATCCTCGGAGTACAACCCAATTTCCTGGCTGCCTTCGCTGGAAGCGAGGCTAAACAGGCTGTCGAAAAAATCGCGTCCCTGCTTGCCCAAGCTGGCTAACAGCGGGTGGCCGACATCCAAATACCAATCATCCGGACTCAGCTCTTGATTAGCCGCTGCGCTGTGCGGTTGCCTGGCCAACTCACGGATATCGCGAATTTCTCCCCAGGCTTCACGGCATGGGTTGAGGGCGAAAATCACCACCTCGGTGTGCCGCGCTAAGCCTTCCAGTACGCGCATATGGTGCGGCGGCAGCGAGCTGATGCCGAACACCAGCACCCGCTCGGGCAGGCCGCTTATAGGCGCAGCGTCGTAAAGTCGGGTCAACAAGTCTTCCAGCAAGCGCGCACGGTGCGGGTGGCCGTCCTTGGTCAGCTCGCGCCAGAGCAGCGCCTGCCAAGCCTCATCGGGGCCAAGGTCGAGCAGCTCGTTGCGCTCCCAGGCCGCCAACCAATCGTCGCGGTACAGCAGGTATTGGTCGAACACGTCGGCAATTTTTACTGCCAGTGACAAGCGTCGACGCTCGTCGCCGCCGTCCAAGTAGTGCGCCAAACGCGGCGCTTGCACCAGTTGCTCGGGCTCGCACAACCAGTCATACAATCGCCAGCTCAGGCTGCTGGGGCTAAAGGCCGATTGCTCAGGCAACTGGCCCAGCGCCATACGCGATAAGTCCCACACGAACTTAGCCGGCAGCTGCACCTCCAACTGCATGGCAATGCCTTGGGTGCGTGCCAGCTCAAGCGTCAGCCAGCGGCCCATGCCTTGGCTGGGCACGACCACCAGCGCGGGGGCAAAGGGCTCCCGCATTGGCGTGGCCAGCAGGCGGGTGGCCAGTGTGCCAAGGGTTTCAAGGTCTGCAGCGTGGTAGAGATTGAGCATGGTGATCTGCGTGGCGTCCGGTGCGAAGTGGTAGGGTACTCAGTCTGGCAGTGCCGTGCGACAGGCTCTGTCGTAGAGTGACAACGTCGCGTGATCAAGCCCATTTAATGCCGGCACGTTATTAAAACGACGGCACGGCTGTTTTTAGGATTAATCCAGCAGCGCAGTTCAACCCTGGTGCTGTGCCCAACCCCTATCACTTCACTACGGCGCGCCCAACACGCGTACACGAGACTGACAGCATGCTTACCCTACTTAACTTGTTGTCTGCCATCGCGCTGCTGATCTGGGGCACCCATATCGTGCGCACCGGTATTTTGCGTGTGTACGGCTCACACCTGCGCAAGGTGCTCAGCCATAACGTCAGCAAGCGGCCTATGGCCTTTGTTGCCGGCATTGGCGTCACCGCGCTGGTGCAAAGCAGTAACGCCACCGCGTTGCTGGCCACCTCGTTTGTTGCGCAAGGCTTGATGCCACTGACTCCAGCGCTGGCGATTATGCTCGGCGCGGATGTTGGCACGGCCTTGATGGCTCGCGTGCTGACCTTCGACCTGACCTGGCTCAGCCCACTGTTAATCTTTCTCGGGGTGATTTTCTTTCTGGCGCGCAAGCAAACCCGTGCCGGCCAACTTGGCCGCGTCGCCATCGGTCTGGGCCTGATGTTGCTGGCACTGGAGTTGATCGTCGCAGCGGCCACCCCGATCACCCAACAGCAAGGTATACGAGTGTTGTTCGCCTCACTGACCGGCGACCTGCTGCTGGATGCGCTGGTGGGCGCGGTGTTTGCGCTGATTTTCTACTCCAGCTTGGCAACTGTATTGCTCACTGCCATGCTCACTGGGGCTGGGCTGATCAGCCTGCCGGTGGCTATCGGCTTGGTGATCGGCGCCAATATCGGCAGTGGCGTGCTGGCCTTCCTTAACAGCAGCTTGCAGAGCCCTGCTGGACGGCGCGTGGCCTTGGGCAGCTTGCTCTATAAACTGATCGGTCTGTTACTGGTGATGCCGTTCCTTGATCCGCTGGCGAACTGGCTAGACGGCCTAAAGTGGCGGCCCGAAGAAGTGGTGATCGGTTTTCATGTGGCCTACAACAGCCTGCGCTGCGTGTTGATGCTGCCCACGGTTGGGCTGATGGCGCGCTTTTGCAATTGGCTGCTGCCGGATCGGCCGGACGAGAGTGGCGTTGCCCGCCCGCGTCACCTCGACCCCACCGCACTGGCTACACCGAGCTTGGCCTTAGCCAACGCCGTGCGCGAAACCCTGCGCATCGGCGACATTATCGAGACCATGCTCAACCATCTGCTTGAGGTGTTTCAGAGTGACCAAACCGCGCTGAGCAAGGAGCTGGCGCGCTTGGATGATGATGTAGATGCACTCTACAGCGCGGTCAAACTCTATTTGGCGCAGGTGCCGCGAGAAGTGCTCAGCGACCAAGACAGCCGGCGCTGGGCGGAAATCATTGAGCTGGCAGTGAATCTGGAACAGGCCGGCGACATCATCGAACGCATGCTGTGCAAGGTGCAGGATCAAAAAACTGCGCAGCGCCACTCTTTCTCTGAAAGCGGTTTGGCAGAGCTTGGCAGCCTGCATGCGCAGTTGCTGGCTAATTTGCGCTTGGGCCTGTCGGTGTTTCTGTCCGGTGACAAGGAAAGTGCGCGGCAACTGCTACGCGAAAAACGCCGCTTCCGCGCGCAAGAGCGCCGTTTAGCTCACGCCCATGTTGGCCGTTTATATGATCAGGTGGTGCAAAGCATCGAAACCAGCAGCCTGCATATGGAGCTGATCGCCGATATGAAGCGGCTTAATTCGCTATTTTGCAGCAGCGCCTACGCGGTGCTTGAGAGTGGCGAGACCGGTGCGCTGCATCACGTCGACAGCGATACGCAATAGCGCCCTAAACGGCTCGGGTGCATAACCGCTAAATCACTCGGCAGGTTTGAGTCGGCGGTTCTGATCAGTCATAAGTCGCGCTAGGCCCTGCGATATGCGGGTTAACCCGAGGCACTGCCGCTTATAGCTGCTGCAAAATGGCCCGGTAGCCTTCACGGTAACTCGGGTACAGCGGCATCCAGCCCAAGGCGCGGGCGCGGGCGTTGCTGCAACGTTTGCTGCCGGCGCGGCGTACGGTCGATTGCTCAGACCAATGGCTCACGCCCAGTTGCTCGCGCAGCCAAGCGACCACCTCATGCAGCGGCGCCGGCTGGTCATCCACGCCGATGTAGCAGTTTTCCAGCGCAACCCCACGGGCATCGGCTTGCAGCAGGAAAGCCAACAGCCCAGCCGCATCATCAACATGAATCCGATTGCCATACAGCGGCGGCTCACTGACCGCCCGATAGCCTTGGCGCACTTGGCCGAGCAGCCATTCGCGGCCCGGACCATACAGCCCGGTGAGGCGCACTACACTGGCGGCAAGCCCACACGCCCAAGCCAGTTGCTCAGCTTCGCGCATGATCCGGCCGGAATAGCTGCTGGCGTCTGCGGGTGATGTTTCATCCACCCATTCGCCCAGCTGCTGGCCGTAGACGCCGCTGCTGGACACGAACAACAGACGCTTGGGCTGTTGGCCGTGTTGCGCCAGCCAGGCCAGCACATGCCGCAGGCCGTCAACGTAGGCCGCGCGGTAGCCGGCTTCATTATGCTCGGTGGCCGCGGCGCAATAGACCACATACTCCAACGGCGCGCTCGGCCAAGCGACCGGGCAGGCGCTGTTATGCAGATCACCCGCCACTGGTCGAATGCTCGGCGGCAGCTGCGCCACGTTGCGGCGCAGGCCATAAACAGTCCAACCCAGAACAGTTAGCTGCTGACCCAGGCGGCTGCCCACATCACCACAGCCAGCAATCAATAGCGTATTACTCATGAGCGCGGGCATCCTGGTTGGCCGTTTTTCACGGCAGCAGTGGCACTAAACCAGCCTGCTGCACCAACTCCAGCAACGGTTGCGGGTACACGCCAATGAAGAAAGCCAGCACCGCTACAACCAGCAGCATGACGCCACCGGCGCGCTGCGCCCAGTTGAAGGGTGCATCATGACGACGCAGATTGGGCTCAACCATAAACAGCGTGACCATCACCCGCAGGTAATAGAACACGCCGATGGCGCTGCCGATCACCAGCGCGGCGAGCAAGCCCCATTGTTGCGACTGCACACCGGCGGCCACCACATAAAACTTGCCAATAAAGCCGGCGGTTAACGGAATGCCAGCCAGCGACAGCATCATCACCGTCATCACCGCCGTCAGGTACGGACGGCGCCAAAAGAGGCCGCGGTATTCGTATAACGCATCGGCGTCTCTTCCGCTGTAAGGCGTCGACATCAGGGTGATCACACCAAAGGCGCCGAGCGTGGTCAGCACATAGGTGGCCAGGTACACGCCGACCGCTTCCACAGCCAGACCCTTGCTGGCAATCAGTGCCACCAGCAGGTAACCGAAGTGGGCGATGGATGAGTAGCCGAGTAAGCGTTTGAGGTTGTTCTGCAACAACGCCAGCAGGTTGCCGAAGATGATCGAGGCAATGGCGATCAGCGTCAGCAGATCATTTAACCAACCGCCGGCGGCAGCGGGCGAAAGCTGATACAGACGCAGCAGCACCGCAAACACTGCCACTTTGCTGGCCGTGGCGAGAAACGCTGCCACCGGGGCTGGCGCACCTTCATACACATCCGGCGTCCACAGGTGGAACGGCACTAACGACAGCTTGAAGGCCAGGCCGATCAGCATCAGGCCCATACCAAACTGCGCCAACAAACTCGGCAGGCCATCGGCGGCTAGCTTGGCACCGATACCGGCGAAGGTCAGGCTGCCCGACTCGGCATACAACAGCGCCATACCGAATAACAGAAACGCTGACCCGGCGGCTGACAGCACCATGTATTTGATACCAGCTTCCAGCGAGCGCTTGTTGAAAAAGGCGTAAGCGATCATGCCGTAGGCCGGCACCGATAGCAGTTCCAAGCCAATAAACAGACCGGCAAGGTGCTGCGCACTGACCAATACCAACCCGCCAAGGGCAGACAACAGCATCAGCAGGTACAGCTCTTCACGGTTGCCCGGGTAACCTTTGCCAGACTCACCGCCCAGATAGGCGTGGCTCAGCGTCATACAGGCCAATGTCGCGGCCAACACCAGCGCCATGTAGTAGCAGGCGAATTTATCCACCAGCAACAGCGGCGTGACATCGATGGGCGTTACCCCCAACGCTGGCAGCAGCGACAGCAGAGCCAAGTTGAGGCCCGCCACCGAGAGGCCAAAGGTCAGGGTGTGATTACGCTTCCAGGCGATTGCCAGCATCACCACCAGCACGGTGGCACTGGTGATCAGCAACGGCAGCAGCGCGATGAAATGTTGAGTCGTCAGTTGCATAGCATGACTTTCCATTAAGGCGCTTACCGGGCCTGAACAAGTTGATTGAGGGCACTACCCAGCCACTGCTGCACGCCTTGCATGCTGGCGGCAGAGGTGTCGAGCACCGGCTGCGGGTACACCCCGAGCAGGATCAGCAGAGCCGCGAGGCCAAGCACCATGCTCAGTTCGCGCACCTGTAAGCCCGGTAACGCGGTATCCGCTTTGGCTGGGCCGAAGAAGGCCCGGTGAATCATGATCAGGGCGTACACCGAGCCGAATACCAAACCGGTGGCGGCAACCACCACGACCCAAGGCGCACCTTGGAAGCTGCCCAGCAAAATCAAGAATTCACCCACGAAATTACCGGTGCCCGGCAAGCCCAGCGCCGCTGCTGCAAAGAACAGGCTGAGCGCTGGCAGCCAAGGCATGCGCGCCCAAACGCCGCCCATCTCGCGCAGGTCGCGGGTGTGCAAACGCTCGTACAACTGACCGCAGAGGATAAACAGCGCGGCAGCAGACAAACCATGCGCCAGCATCTGCACCACCGCGCCCTGCAGGGCAATTTCGCTGGCCGAATAAATGGCGATCAAGACAAAACCCATGTGCGAGACGCTGGAATACGCCACGAGACGCTTGATATCGGTCTGCGCGAACGACAGCAGGGCGCCGTAGATGATGGCGAACACGCCGAGCCATTGGGCGATCGGTGCAAACTCGGCCGAGGCATTAGGAAACAGCGGTAAAGCAAAACGCAGCAGGCCATAGGCCGCAGTTTTTAGCAGGATACCGGCCAGATCCACGGAGCCAGCGGTGGGCGCTTGGGCATGGGCGTCGGGCAGCCAGGAGTGGAATGGCACCACCGGAAACTTCACCGCAAAGGCAATAAAAAAGCCGAGCATCAGGATGTATTCGGTGCCGGCTGCCATCTTGGTGTTGAGCAAGTCGGCGTAGTTGAAGGTCAGCACGCCGGTCTGATCGAAATGCACAAAGACCAAACCCAGAATCGCCAGCAACATAATCAAGCCGCTGGCCTGGGTGAAGATAAAGAACTTAGTGGCGGCGGTAATACGCGACTTACCATCACTGCCGCTATGACCCCAGAGCGCAATGAGGAAATACATCGGCACCAGCATCATTTCCCAAAAGAAGAAGAACAAGAACAGGTCAACCGCTAGGAACACCCCGACCACGCCGCCGAGAATCCACATCAGGTTGAGGTGGAAGAAGCCCACCCGGTTCTGAATCTCGTTCCATGAGCACAATACCGAGAGCACGCCGAGCAAACCGGTAAGGCTGATCATCAATACCGACAGACCATCCAGCGCCAAGTGGATGCTGATGCCGAAGCGCTCGATCCACGACACGCGGAACTCGGCCGCCCATTGCGGCGCAGCGCCAGGCGCCGGGGCCAGGCTGAAATCACCCGTGGCCCACAGCCACAGGCTCAAGCCGAACAACAGGGCCATGGTCAGCAGGGCGATCCAGCGCGGCAGGAGGCTGCCGAAGCGCTCAAGCTGCCAGCACAGTAAGCCGCCAATAAAGGGGATCAGGATTAGCCAAGGCAGAATCATGTCGGGCTATTTTCCTTATTTCAGAAACAAGAGGACGGCAAGCACCAGCACGGCGCCCCCGGCAATGGAGGTGGCGTACCAGCGTATTTGCCCGGTTTCGCTGCGGGTCAGCAGGGCATTACCACCGCGCACCAACTGCGGAACCAAGCCAATACTGCGGTCAATTGGGTCATGCCCAAGCAGCTGGCAGATCAGCAGGTAAGGCCGCACAAATAGCTTGTCGTAGAGCCAGTCAAAGCCCCAGCCAGCCAACCACCATGCTGACAAGAGGCGCCCCGGCGCACTCTGCGCCACCGCACTGGCAACGCGCCGCTTACCCAGAAACAACAGCGCAGCCAAGACAATGCCAATGATGGCGATTGCGCCGGAGACCATTTCCAAACTGTGTTTGGCCTCACCACCGGCGTGCCCAATGCTCTGCGGCAGCACGCCGGCCAGCGGTGGACTGATCAACGCGCCAATAAAGGTTGACAACACAATTAAGGTCACCAGTGGCAGCCAATGAGCCACGCCATGACCGGCGTGGGCTTCGGTTTTCTGCTCGCCGTGGAAGGCGATAAAGATCAGCCGGAAGGTGTACAGCGAGGTCAGCAAAGCCCCTGTGAGCCCTGCGTACAGCAGCCATTGATGGCCGCTGGCAAAGGCCTCCCAAAGAATTTCGTCCTTGGAATAGAAACCTGCGGTGATCAACGGCAATGCCGCTAAGGCCGATCCGCCAACGATAAAGCTGGCGTAGGCCAGTGGCAGTTTCTTCCACAGCCCGCCCATCTTGAAGATGTTTTGCTCGTGGTGGCAGGCGTTGATCACTGCACCGGAAGCCAGGAATAGCAGCGCCTTGAAGAAGGCGTGGGTCATCAGGTGGAAGATCGCCGCATCCCAGGCACCAACGCCGAGGGCGAGGAACATGTAACCGATCTGACTCATGGTCGAATAGGCGAGGATGCGCTTGATATCGGTCTGCACCAGCGCAGCGCAGCCGGCTAGCACCAGGGTCATGCCGCCAATAATGCCAACCCACTCGAGAACGTCCGGAGTCAGCAAAAACAGGCCGTGGGTTCGGGCAATTAGGTATACGCCTGCGGTGACCATGGTTGCTGCGTGGATCAACGCCGACACCGGGGTCGGACCGGCCATCGCATCAGCCAACCAGGTTTGCAGCGGCAGCTGCGCCGATTTACCGACCGCGCCACCGAGCAACATCAGGGTGGCAATCCACAGCCAGCTATCCCCTGCTGCATACTTCTGCGGCGCCAGCAGCATCAGCTCCTGAATATTCAGGGTGCCTAGGTTAAGGAACAGAATAAACAGACCAATGGCCATAAATACGTCGCCGATGCGGGTGACGATAAAGGCTTTTAGTGCGGCATTACCGTTGGCTCGGTGCTTGAAGTAAAAGCCGATCAGCAGGTAGGAACACAGCCCCACGCCTTCCCAACCGAAGTACAGCACCAGCAGGTTATCGCCCAACACCAGCAGCAACATGCTGAAGATAAACAGGTTGGTATAGGCGAAGAAGCGCGAGTAGCCCTCTTCACCGCGCATGTACCAACTGGCGAACAGGTGGATCAGAAAGCCGACGCCAGTAACCACACCGAGCATGGTCAGGGACAGCCCATCCAGATACAGGGTGAAACTCGGCGTAAAGCCGCCAACGCTCATCCACTGCCACAGCACTTGGCTGTAGACCCCAGCCTCAGGCGGGTTGAGGCTGAACTGCAGTATCACCCAAGCAGCCGTTAGGGCCGATAAGCCCACCGAGCCAACGCCGATCAATGCCGACAGGTTCTCGGAGAAACGCCCCCGTGAAAAAGCCAGTACAAACCAGCCCAGCAACGGAAACACACAGGTCAAAAATAGAAGGTTCATCCGCGCATCTCGCTGGCAGCGTCGACATCGAGGGTGTTGAAGCGGCGATACAGCTGCAACAGAATTGCCAAGCCAATACTGGCTTCAGCGGCCGCGAGCGTGATCACCAGAATAAACATCACCTGGCCATCAGGTTGACCCCAACGGCTGCCAGCGACGATAAAGGCTAGGGCAGTGGCATTCATCATCACTTCTAAGCTCATCAGCATAAACAGGATGTTGCGGCGCACCATCAGGCCAATCAGGCCCAAGCTAAACAGCACGCCGGCGAGTGCCAAGCCGTGCTCCATCGGGATCGCATTCATGCGGTAGGCTCCTTGGCATCGTGGCGGCCCAGGTGATAAGCCGCCACCAGCGCGCCGAGCAGCAGCATCGAGGCCAACTCCACCACCAGCAGATAAGGCCCGTACAAGGCGATACCGACGGCTTTAGCGTCGACGGTTTGCAGGCCGAGGGGCGCCCCGCTGGGTGAGGTAAACAGCACATACAGCAGCTGCCCCAGCAACAGCGCCGAGAGAATCGACGGCCCAATCCAGATCCCGGGGGTGAGCCATTTCTTTTCTTGTTCGACCGACGCCGGGCCGAGGTTAAGCATCATTACCACGAACACGAACAACACCATGATCGCGCCGGCATACACGATGATTTCCAATGCACCGGCAAACGGAGCGCCAAGGGCAAAGAAGGTCATGGCCACGGCCAACAGTGACAGGATCAAATACAGCAGAGCGTGCACCGGATTACTCGCGGTAATCACCCTGAAGGTGGCCGCCACGGCAACGCCGGCGGCGAGGTAGAACGCGAATTCCATTAGAGGCTCCTCATAACGCGCCTCGCCCATTGATGGGAGAGGGGCTGGGGGAGAGGGTATTGCGTTGAGGCGCAACAGATCATGGCAACAACCCCTTGACGTTAACCGGCTCGGCCTCATTCTGCGCAGCGCCTTTCGGCTTGCCCGCGATGGCCATACCGGCGACGCGGTAGAAGTTGTAATCGGGATTTTTGCCCGGGCCGGAGATCAGCAGGTCTTCCTTCTCGTACACCAGGTCCTGACGCTTGTACTCACCCATCTCGAAATCCGGGGTGAGTTGGATCGCCGTGGTCGGGCACGCTTCTTCACACAAGCCGCAGAAGATGCAGCGCGAGAAATTGATGCGGAAAAAATCCGGGTACCAGCGACCGTCTTCGGTTTCAGCCTTCTGCAGCGAGATGCAGCCTACCGGGCAAGCCACGGCGCAGAGGTTGCAGGCCACGCAGCGCTCTTCGCCATCGGGGTCACGGGTGAGGACGATACGGCCACGGTAGCGCGGCGGCAGGTACACCGCTTCTTCTGGATATTGCAGGGTGTCGCGCTTGCGAAAACCATGGCTGAAGACCATGGCCATGCTGCGTAACTGAGTCCAGGTGCCGTGCAATACACTCCAGATATAGTTGAACATTGTCTCGCTCTCCTTACTGGGCCGTGGCCAGCACAACAGCGCCGGTTACCAGCAGGTTGATCAGGGTCAGCGGTAAGCAAAACTTCCAGCTGAAGGCCATAACTTGGTCATAGCGCGGGCGCGGAATCGAGGCGCGCAGCAGGACGAAGATCATGATGAAGAAGCAGGTTTTTAGGGCGAACCAGATAAACGGGATCTGCGACAACAGGTCAAATGGGCCGTGCCAACCGCCGAAAAACAAGGTCACCAACAACGCCGAAACGGTGATGATGCCGATGTATTCACCGACGAAAAACATGCCCCACTTCATCCCGGCATATTCGATGTGATAACCGTCGGCCAGTTCTTGCTCCGCTTCTGGTTGGTCGAAGGGGTGACGGTGGGTCACGGCCACAGCAGCGATGAAGAAGGTACAAAACCCAAAGAACTGCGGAATGATAAACCACAGATTTTGCGCCTGATAATCAACAATATCGCGCATGTTGAACGAGCCAACCTGGGCGACGACACCCATCAGCGACAAGGCCAAGAACACCTCGTAAGACACCGTTTGCGCCGATGCGCGCAGCGCACCGAGCAAGGCGAACTTATTGTTACTGGCCCAGCCGGCGAACAGCACCGCGTACACCGACAGACCTGCCATGGCGAAGAAAAACAAGATGCCAATGTTCAGGTCTGCCACACCCCAATTCGGCGTGATCGGGATGATCGCAAAGGCCATTAACATGGCCGCGAAGGCGATCATCGGGGCGAGGATAAAGATGAACTTGTCAGCAAACGGCGGCGTCCAGTCTTCCTTAAAGAACATCTTGATCATGTCGGCGGCAATCTGAAACATGCCGAACGGACCGACGCGATTCGGGCCGTAGCGGTCCTGCCACCAACCGAGCAGGCGACGCTCAACAAAGCTCAGTAGCGCACCGCAAACCACCACCACCAACAGAATCACGATGGCTTTAAGCACGGCAATCAGTACGTCCATCACCTCAGGCGTCAGCCAACTCATTGCGCGGCCTCCTCGGTGCATGGCATCGAACGCGCAGTCGCCACGGCGCCTGCGAACAGCGCAGGGATGCCCGCTAAGCCCACTGGCAAACCCACCAAACCGATGGCTAATTCTTCAGTGCTGTGCAGCGGTAAATGCAGGGTCTGACCCGCCACCTGCACACTCAATAGATCACCGTCCTTCACACCCAGCCGCTGTGCTTCAGCTTTTGCCAACAGTGCATACGCCTGGGGGATACGCTCTTGCAGCGGCGCAGCGCGGGCCGAGGTTTCTTCGCTGCCAAACAGGTGATACAACGCCACCGCGTGCAGCGTGCCGGGCGCCGGGTTGAACGCCTCCGGTACGCTGAACCACGGCAACGCGTCACCTTTAGCCTCAAGCAAACGCACACCGGGGTCGCCCGCGCGCAAGTGGCCGCCGACTTCGTCCTGAAACTTGTTCCAGGCTTGCGGCGAGTTCCAGCCCGGCGACCAGGCAAAAGGAATTTGTTGACGGTCTTCCTTGCTGCCGGAATAACCTTCCATCGAGAAGGCAAACGCAGTGTCCTGGTCCTGCGGCTGACGCGGCTCGTGCACGCTGATATTGGCGCGCATCGAGGTACGACCGCTGTAACGGTGCGGCTCACGGGCGAGTTTCATGCCCTTGATACGGAACGAGGCATTGGGGGCGGCCTCACCGATACGCGCCAGCTGAGTGTTGCTGGCCGCGCAAGCAGCGGTGACGGCATCCAGCTGCGTCCAGTCGAGTGGCTTACCTTGCAACGTGCTGTGCAGCGCGTGCAGCCAACGCCAGCCTTCGCGGATCAGAATACTGGCGTCGTAGTAGCTCGGCTCAAACACTTGGAAAAACCGCTGGGCGCGGCCTTCGAAGCTAACCAGCGTGCCATCGCCCTCGGCGAAGCTAGCCACGGGGATCAATAAATGCGCTTTTTCACTGGTGGCCGTCTGTTGATGGTCGGCGACGATCACCACCTCAGCAGCAGCCAGCGCGGCGTCGACTGCAGCGCTATCGGCGCGGCGGTACAGGTCGTTTTCCAGCACGATCACGGCGTCCGCTTGATCCGTCGTCAGCGCCTGCAGGGCATCATCGACAGATTTACCGGCGCAGCTTTCACCCAGCAGCAGGGCCACGCCCAGGCTGTTGGCTTCCGCCACCACTAGGCTGATTGATGCGTTTTTCTCACGAATTTTCAGCGCGCTGGCGATGTTGGCAGCCGCTTCGATGATCTCTCGGCTGCCCGATGAGGCACCGGAGATGATCAGTGGGCGCTTGGCTTCTAACAATGCCTCGGCAATCAGCTCGACCAATTCGCGCGCATCGGCGTCTAGGCCGATAACGGCAGGGGCGCTGGGGTCAATGGCGTGGGCCACGGCAAAGCCGATGCGGGCCAAATCAGCCGGCGCAGCGTGCACGCAAGCCTCGGCAATGTCATCCAGACGCGTGGCGGTCACACTGGCGATAAACAGCGGGTGTAGCGCGTCTTGAGCGACGTTCTCCACGGCGGCCATGTGCCAGTCTGGAATCTTCATCGATGCGGCAATTTCAGTGGCCTTGCCCTTAACCGTCTGGCGCAGGGCCAGCGCCAAGCGTGCAGCGGTTTGGGTGAGGTCTTCACCGAGGATAAATACCGCATCGTGTTGTTCGACGTCACGCAGGGTCGGCACCGGCAACGGACCGTTCTGCAGGATGTCACGGATCAGGCGGATGTTGTCCAGCTCATCCGCGGCAATACCGCTGTAAAAGTTGGCCTCGCCGACCAGCTCACGCAGGGCAAAGTTGCTTTCCAGGCTGGCGCGCGGCGAGCCAATGCCGATCACGCGTTTGCCCTTGAGCAGTTCGGCGGCTTTGTCCAGCGCGGCATCGATGCCGAGCGGTTGACGGCCCGCAGCGCTGATCAGCAGCGGCTGGCGCGGACGGTCTGAACGGTTAGTGAAGCCGTAACCGAAACGGCCACGGTCACAGAGAAAATACTGGTTCACGTCACCGTTAAAACGGTTTTCGATGCGCCGAATCTCACCATAACGCTCGCCGGGGCTGGTGTTGCAGCCACTGGCGCAGCCGTGGCAGATGCTCGGGGCAAACTGCATGTCCCACTTACGGTTGTAGCGCTCGGAGTGGGTCTTGTCGGTGAACACGCCGGTGGGGCACACCTCAACTAGGTTGCCGGAGAACTCGCTTTCCAGCACGCCGTCTTCGACGCGGCCGAAGTACACGTTGTCGTGCGCGCCGTACACGCCTAAGTCGGTGCCGCCCGCGTAATCCTTGTAATAGCGCACGCAACGGTAGCAGGCGATGCAGCGGTTCATTTCGTGGGAAATAAACGGCCCAAGCTGCTGGTTTTGGTGGGTGCGTTTACTGAAGCGATAACGGCGCTGGTTGTGACCGGTCATCACTGTCATGTCTTGCAGGTGACAGTGCCCGCCTTCCTCGCACACCGGGCAGTCGTGCGGGTGGTTGGTCATCAGCCATTCGACCACGCTGGCGCGAAAGGCTTTGGCCTCGGCATCGTCGATGGAAATCCAGCTGTTGTCGGTGGCGGGCGTCATGCAGGACATGACGATACGACCGCGGGTGTCGTTCTCATCGCTGTACTGCTTGACCGCACACTGGCGGCAGGCCCCAACGCTACCGAGCGCCGGGTGCCAGCAGAAGTAAGGAATGTCGAGACCGAGGGACAAACAGGCCTGCAGCAGGTTGTCCGCCCCATCGACTTCGAAATCGTTGCCGTCTACGTGGATAGTGGCCATGGTTCAGGTTTCTTCTTGACCCGCGTGAGCAGGCTTGGCTAATGGAATCACGCTGTGTCACGGGGCCAGATGAGTGGCCGCCCTGACGCTATTTTTTATGGCTTGCCATGCATGGCGGCCACCCTTCGGGCCGTCGCTGCGCGACGTTAAAAATGGCTCCCTGCTATTTTTTACGCGGGGACGAATTGCCCCGTCGTGACTGCAGCCGTCGAATGGGCAACGCCTGCCTCAAACTCCGAGCGGAAATACTTGATCGCGCTGCCCAGCGGCTCAACAGCACCCGGTGCGTGCGCACAAAATGTTTTGCCAGGGCCGAGGAAGTTAACCAAGCCAAGCAGGGTGTCGATGTCTTGCTGAGTGCCTTCGCCATGTTCCAGCGCGCGAAGGATTTTCACACTCCAAGGCAGGCCATCCCGGCAGGGCGTGCACCAACCGCAGGACTCGCGGGAAAAGAACTCTTCCATGTTGCGCAGCAACGACACCATGCTGACCGTGTGATCGACAGCCAATGCCAGACCGGTGCCCATACGCGTACCGACCTTGCCGATACCGCCGGCGTACATCAACGCATCGAGGTGCTCGGGCAGCAAAAAGCCGGTACCAGCGCCGCCGGGTTGCCAGCATTTCAGCTTGTAGCCATCACGCATGCCGCCGGCATAGTCTTCGAACAACTCGCGGGCGCTGACGCCAAAGGGCAATTCCCAGACGCCAGGTCTTTTCACTTTGCCGGAGAAGCCCATCAACTTGGTGCCGTGGTCTTCGCTGTCCGGGCGGGCCAAGCTTTTGTACCAATCGACACCATGACCGACGATGGCCGGCACGTTGCACAGGGTTTCGACGTTATTCACGCACGTTGGCTTGCCCCATACACCGACTACAGCCGGGAATGGCGGTTTAGCGCGCGGGTTGGCGCGGCGGCCTTCAAGGGAATTGATCAGCGCGGTTTCTTCACCGCAGATGTAACGACCGGCACCGGTGTGCACGATCAACTCGAAATCAAAACCGCTGCCAAGGATGTTTTTGCCGAGCAGGCCCGCGGCCTTGGCTTCCTCGATGGCGCGATTAAGGTTGATCGCCGCATCGACGTATTCGCCACGCAGAAAGATGTAACCGCGATAGGCTTTGAGTGCCCGCGCGGAGATCAGCATGCCTTCCACCAGCAGGTGCGGCAACTGCTCCATCAGCAGGCGGTCCTTCCAGGTGTTGGGCTCCATTTCGTCCGCGTTGCACAGCAGGTAGCGGATGTTCATGGCCTCATCCGCTGGCATCAGGCCCCACTTCACGCCGGTAGGGAAGCCAGCGCCGCCTCGTCCTTTGAGCCCGGATTCTTTCACCGTTTGCACGATGTCAGCCTGAGCCATTTCGCTCAGCGCTTTGCGCGCAGCTGCATAACCATTTTTTTGCTGGTATTCGGCAAGCCACACCGGCTGGCCGTCATCGCGCAGGCGCCAGGTCAACGGATGGGTTTCTTCGTTGCGGGCAATGCTGTTCGCCGGGCCAACAGAGCTCAGCGCCTTGGTGCTCAGAGTGGTCATAAATAGGCCTCCAACAGCTGGCCGACGCTGCCGGCGCTAACGTCACCAAAGGTATCGTCATCAATCATCAACGCAGGCGCTTTATCGCAGTTACCCAAGCAACACACCGGCAGCAAGGTAAAACGACCGTCTGTGCTGGTTTGGCCAAGACCGATGCCCAGTTGCTTCTGGATACTCGCCACCACTGATTCATGCCCGCCGATGTAACAGGTCATGCTGTCGCACACACGGATGATGTGCCGACCCACTGGCTGGCGGAATATCTGGCTGTAAAAAGTCGCCACGCCTTCAACATCGCTGGCGGGGATGCCGAGGATTTCACCAATCGCATCGACGGCACCGTCTGGCACCCAGCCACGGGCTTTTTGCACGATTTTCAGCGCTTCGATCGACGCCGCGCGCGGCTCTTCGTAATGATGAAGCTCATGCTCAATAGCCGAACGCTCGGCGTCACTGAGGGCAAAACGGTCTGTCTGAATAAGTGTGTTCATCATCAGCGGTCCACGTCAGCCATAACGAAGTCGATACTGCCTAGGTAAGCAATCAAGTCAGCCACCATGCTGCCGCGAATCACCGAAGGGATCTGCTGCAAGTGCGGGAAGCTTGGCGTGCGAATGCGTGTGCGGTAGCTCATGGTGCTGCCGTCGCTGGTCAGGTAGTAACTGTTGATGCCTTTAGTTGCTTCGATCATTTGGAATGATTCGTTAGCCGGCATCACCGGACCCCATGACACCTGCAAGAAGTGCGTGATCAGCGTTTCAATGTGCTGCAGCGTGCGCTCTTTTGGCGGCGGCGTAGTCAGCGGATGATCGGCCTTGTAAGGGCCTTCTGGCATGTTGCGCATGCATTGGTCGATGATCTTGATGCTCTGGCGCATCTCTTCCACCCTTACCATGCAGCGGTCGTAGGCGTCGCCATTAACCGCCAACGGCACTTCAAACTCGAAGTTCTCATAGCCCGAATATGGCCGCGCTTTGCGCAGGTCAAAATCGCAACCGGTGGAGCGCAAGCCGGCGCCGGTAACGCCCCACTCTAACGCTTCCTGGGTGTTGTACTGCGCCACACCGATAGTACGGGCCTTAAGGATGCTGTTTTTCAGCGCGGCCTTTTCGTACTCATCGAGGCGCTTAGGCAGCCAATCGACAAACTCTTTCACCAAACGGTCCCAGCCGCGCGGCAGGTCGTGGGCGACGCCGCCGATGCGGTACCACGCCGGGTGTAAGCGGAAGCCGGTGATGGCCTCAATTACCTTGTACGCGCGTTGGCGGTCGGTAAAGGTGAAGAACACCGGCGACATCGCGCCAACGTCCTGAATGTAGGTCCCAAGGAACAGCAAGTGACTGGTGATGCGGAAGAACTCGGCCATCATGATGCGAATCACGTCGACCCGTTGCGGCACGGTAATGCCCGCGAGTTTTTCCACGGCCAGTACGTACGGCAGGTTATTCATCACGCCGCCGAGGTAGTCAATGCGGTCGGTATAAGGAATAAAACTGTGCCAGCTCTGGCGCTCCGCCATCTTCTCGGCGCCACGGTGGTGATAGCCAATTTCCGGTACGCAATCGACAATTTCTTCCCCGTCCAACTGCAGAATGATGCGGAACGCACCGTGGGCTGAAGGGTGGTTAGGGCCAAGGTTGAGGAACATATAGTCCTCGTGCTCAGCACCGCGCTTCATGCCCCAGTCTTCCGGCTTAAAGCGCGCCGCTTCTTCTTCCAGCTGCTGCTTGGCCAGGGTCAGGCTGAATGGATCAAACTCCGTGGCGCGCGCTGGGTAATCCTTGCGCAGCGGGTGACCTTCCCACGTTGGCGGCATCATGATCCGCGTTAGATGCGGGTGGCCGGTAAAGTGGATGCCGTACAAGTCCCAGACTTCGCGCTCGTACCAGTTGGCGTTAGGCCAGATGCGGGTGATGCTGGGCATATTCAGGTCACGCTCACTGAGCGCCACCTTAATCATGACGTCGCTGTTTCGCTCCAGCGACATCAGGTGATAGAACACGGTGAAGTCTGCACCCGGCAGACCACGACGTTGGGTGCGCAGGCGTTCGTCAATGCCATGCAGGTCGTACAACATCACGTAGGGGCGCGGCAGATTGCGCAGGAACGTCAGCACTTCGACCAAACGCTCGCGAGCGACCCACAACACCGACATGCCGGTGCGGGTGCTTTGCACGGTAAACGCTTCAGCGCCAAAACGAAAATGCAGCTCAACGACCACGTCTTGGTCGTCAGCTTTGTAGGGCGGGATGAACACAGTGCTCGGTGCAGTCATGGTCTCGATCGCTATCGGTCAACGGCGTCAGTAGGCGGGCTCACGCGAGCCCAGGCTCATACTTCGTCAGGGCTACGCAGGTTGGTTACGGCGATACGTTCAGCGCGCCGCTGTTCTTTCTGCGACGGCATGTCCGCACGGTAAACACCCTGATCACCGACAACCCAAGACAACGGCCGGCGCTCTTCAGCAATGGAGTCCTGCAGCAACATCAGGCCTTGCAGAAAGGCCTCGGGACGCGGCGGGCAGCCGGGGATATAGACATCCACCGGCAAGAACTTATCGACACCCTGAACCACCGAGTAGATGTCATACATGCCGCCAGAGTTGGCGCACGCACCCATGGAAATCACCCATTTAGGCTCAAGCATTTGCTCATATAACCGTTGGATGACCGGGGCCATTTTAATAAAGCAGGTGCCGGCAATGACCATAAAGTCAGCCTGACGCGGGGAGGCCCGGATGACTTCCGCACCAAAGCGCGCAATATCGTGCGGCGCGGTAAAGGCCGTGGTCATTTCCACATAGCAGCAGGACAGGCCGAAATTATAAGGCCATAAGGAGTTTTTGCGCCCCCAATTTACTGCGCCATTAAGAACATCTGAGAGCTTTCCCATGTAGATGTTCTTGTGGACTTCATCGTCTAGCAGCGGGTCAGAAACGGTCTCCCGCTCGCCAACCGGATAGCGCTCATTAGGCGCATTCGGGTCGATCCGAGTAAGTTTATATTGCATCGCCAAAGCCTCATTGTTTTAGCTTCGCCTGCCGCTCGCGACGACCTTGAGGAGCCCAATCGAGCGCCCCGATCCGCCATAGGTAGACAAGACCTGCCAACAGAATTGTTATAAAGACTGTAACTTCGATCAGCCCAGCCCAGCCGCTTTCGCGCACCGAAACTGCCCAAGCGAAGAGAAAGAGGGCTTCAACGTCGAAGATCACGAAGAGCATCGCGACCAGATAGAATTTGGCGGACAAGCGCAGGTGCGCACTGCCAACGGGCAACATACCGGATTCAAAAGGTTCATTCTTGCTGCGGCCCCATGCTTTGCTGCCCAGCAGGCTGGATAAGCCAAGCATGAAGGCAATGAGCCCGAAGACTCCTAGCAAGAACACAGCAAAAGCCCAGTTATGGGACATGGTCGTTACCGCATCAGGCATGCCGGTACTCCTTGGGTAAAAGGAACGGCTTAAAAATTTTCTAGCACGCTCAGGGCCCCGTTCGGGCGCCGGCAAAGTATGGTCGCAATTCTATGCGTACAACACATCTGTCACTAATTATTTTCTGTTCACAACGCGACATTAAATCGTAGCCAGTCGTCATAACGGCCTCTGTGATTGCGCCACTGGCGTGGATGCGCATCAACAGTTGGTTCCATTGAATACAGAGGCTATGCTAAGGCGCAATTCAATGGAAAAAGACTATGACCCTCACTGAACTGCGCTACATAGTCACCCTGGCTCAAGAGCAGCACTTCGGCCGCGCTGCTGAGCGCTGCCATGTCAGCCAGCCAACGCTCTCTGTGGGGGTGAAAAAGCTTGAAGATGAGCTGGGCGTGCTGATTTTCGAGCGCAGTAAGAGTGCGGTAAGGCTGACCCCGGTCGGTGAGGGCATTGTCACGCAAGCACAGAAGGTGCTGGAACAAGCCCAAGGCATCCGCGAGCTGGCACAGGTCGGCAAGAATCAAATGGCGGCTCCGCTTAAAATCGGCGCCATTTATACCGTCGGGCCTTACCTGTTCCCTCATTTAATCCCGCAGCTGCACCGTGTTGCACCGGATATGCCGCTGTATATCGAAGAAAACTTTACCCACGTGCTGCGCGATAAGCTGCGCAACGGTGAGCTGGACGCAATCATCATCGCGCTGCCGTTCCATGAAGCCGATGTGCTGACCAAGCCTCTTTACGATGAGCCGTTCTACGCCCTGCTGCCGTTCGGCCACCCGTGGGCCGCGATGAAAACCATCGACAGCAAATTGCTTAATGACAAAAGCTTGCTGCTGCTCGGTGAAGGCCACTGCTTCCGCGATCAGGTGCTAGAAGCCTGCCCAACCTTGCGCAAGGGCGGCGAAGACAGCGCCAAGCACACCACGGTGGAATCCAGCTCGCTGGAAACTATTCGCCATATGGTCGCCTCAGGCTTGGGCGTATCCATCCTGCCGTTCTCCGCAGTCGACAGCCATCATTACGCCCCCGGGATCATCGAAGTGCGCCCACTCAGCGCGCCAGTGCCCTTCCGCACCGTGGCCATCGCCTGGCGTGCCAGCTTCCCGCGGCCGAACGCCATTGAAGTGCTGACCGACTCGATCCGCCTGTGCTCGGTGGCTCGCCCGTTGCCTAAGAACGACTAAGGCGAGGCGATGACCGAGCTGGCCGCGGTTTCTGTCACCGCGCTGAAAGGCGTGGGCGCCTCGCTGGCCGAAAAACTCGCCAAGGTCGGCTTAGAGACGCTGCAGGATGTGCTGTTTCACCTGCCGTTGCGTTATCAGGACCGCACCCGCATTGTGCCAATTGGCGCACTGCGTCCCGGCCAGGATGCCGTGGTTGAAGGTATCGTTGCCGGCGCTGACGTGATCATGGGTCGTCGTCGCAGCTTACTGGTGCGCCTGCAAGATGGCAGCGGCACGTTGAGCCTGCGCTTCTACCATTTCAGTCAAGCGCAGAAAGAAGGCCTTAAACGTGGCACTCAGGTGCGCTGTTACGGCGAAGTAAGGCCCGGCTCTTCGGGGCTCGAGATCTATCACCCGGAATACCGTGCCCTGTCTGGCAGCGAGGCGATTGCCGTGGAGCAAACGCTGACGCCGATCTACCCGACCACCGAAGGCCTGACTCAGCAGCGCCTGCGTCAACTCAGCGAACAAGCCTTGGCACGCTTGGGGCCGCACAGCCTGCCGGATTGGCTGCCGCGTGAATTGGCTGACGAGTACCAGCTCAGCCCGCTTGATCAGGCGATTCGCTACCTGCATCGGCCGCCGCCGGATGCTGACGTGGAAGAACTCGCCGAAGGCCGTCACTGGGCTCAGCACCGCCTGGCCTTCGAAGAGCTCCTGACCCATCAACTGTCGCTGCAGCGCCTGCGCGAGAGCGTACGAGCACAGCAGGCGCCCGCCATGCCGATGGCCAAAGTCCTGCCGCAGCAATACTTAGCCAACCTCGGGTTTGCCCCCACCGGCGCGCAACAGCGGGTCGGTGCGGAAATCGCCTACGACCTCAGCCAAAGCGAGCCCATGCTGCGCCTGATACAAGGTGATGTGGGGTCCGGTAAAACCGTGGTCGCGGCCTTTGCGGCCCTGCAAGCATTAGAAGCGGGGTATCAAGTGGCGCTGATGGCGCCCACTGAAATTCTCGCCGAGCAGCACTTTATCAACTTCAGCAAATGGTTGGCGCCGCTGGGTCTTGAAGTCGCGTGGCTGGCTGGCAAGCTCAAGGGTAAAGCCCGCGCCAGTGCGCTGGAGCAGATTGTCAGCGGCACACCCATGGTGGTCGGCACCCACGCGTTGTTTCAGGATGAGGTGAAATTCCACAACCTGGCGCTGGTCATTATCGATGAGCAGCACCGCTTCGGCGTGCAGCAACGCTTGGCCCTTCGGCAGAAAGGCATTGGCGGGCGCATGTGCCCGCATCAATTGATCATGACCGCCACCCCCATCCCCAGAACCTTGGCCATGAGTGCGTATGCCGACCTCGACACCTCGATCCTCGACGAGTTACCGCCGGGCCGCACCCCGGTGAATACCCTGGTGATCGCCGATAGCCGCCGCCCGGAGGTGGTCGAACGGGTGCGCCTGGCGTGCAACGAAGGCCGCCAAGCTTATTGGGTGTGCACGCTGATTGAAGAATCCGAAGAACTGACCTGCCAAGCCGCCGAAACCACCTTCGTCGACCTAACTGCTGCGCTGGGCGGGCTGAATGTGGGCTTGATCCACGGGCGCATGAAGCCAGCTGAAAAGGCCTCGGTCATGAACCAATTTAAGCAGGGCCAGCTGCAGTTATTAGTCGCCACTACGGTGATTGAAGTGGGCGTAGACGTGCCCAACGCCAGCCTGATGATCATTGAAAACCCTGAGCGCTTGGGCTTGGCGCAACTGCACCAGTTGCGCGGGCGAGTCGGCCGCGGCAGCGCCGCCAGCCATTGCTTGTTGCTTTATCACGCGCCGTTATCGCAACTGGGCCGCCAACGCCTGGCAATCATGCGCGAGACCTGCGATGGTTTCATTATCGCTGAAAAGGACTTAGAGCTGCGCGGCCCCGGCGAGATGCTCGGCACCCGCCAGACCGGCCTGCTGCAGTTTAAAGTGGCCGACCTGATGCGCGACGCTGACTTGCTGCCGGCCGTGCGCGATGCCGCCCAGGCGCTGTTGGAACAGTGGCCGCAACATGTCAGCCCACTGCTTGAGCGCTGGTTACGGCACGGTCAGCAATACGGGCAAGTGTGACCCGGCGCACAAGACAAATGTCGCCTGTGCCGCATCTTTACTAAGCGGCTGTTTATACTCCAAGCTCGCCGCCTCTGCCGGATACCGCCATGACTGAACTCGCCCTTGCTCCCGACACCGCTTTGCAGCCGCCAATGGTGATCGTGCAATTGCTGGAAAAACTCGGCCTGAGCTACCACGTTCGCCTCGACCAGCCTAGCCTGCCAACCGCACAACGTCTGCAGGCGGTGCTGCTAGACGACGCCGTCGGCGCGCTGCTGGTGCTCTATCCGCAGAACCAACTGTTGGATTTAAACCGCCTCACCGAACTCACCGGCCGGCAACTGGCCGCGGTCAAGCCCGAGCGCTTGGCGCGCATGCTCAGCAAGCACAACTTAAAAGCCCTGCCGGGGCTGCCGCCGCTGACCAGTTCGCCCTGCCTGTATGACGAGCGCTTGCTGCAGGTGCCCAGCGTGTATATCGAATCTGGCCAGCCTGGCGTATTGCTGGAGCTGAGCAGTGAGGGATTTAAAAGCTTATTGGGTAAAGCCAGCGCCGCACGCTTCGGTGAGCCACTGAGCAACATCCACCTGAATTTGGACCGCCCAGACGATGACCGCGCCGAGATCATCCAAGCCGTGCAGGCCTTTACCGCCCGCCGGATTCAGCAGCGATTAGAAGAAACCATCGAAATTCCACCCCTACCTGAAACGGCGCAGAAGATCATTAAACTGCGCGTCAACCCTGAAGCCAGCGTGGATGACATCACCGGCGTGGTGGAAACCGACCCGGCATTGGCTGCGCAAGTTGTCAGCTGGGCCGCCTCGCCATACTACGCGGCGCCGGGCAAAATCCGCTCCGTGGAAGACGCCATCGTGCGTGTGCTGGGCTTCGATTTAGTGATCAACCTGGCCCTTGGCTTGGCATTGGGTAAAACCCTGAGCCTGCCCAAGGATCATCCGCAGCAAGCCACTCCATATTGGCAGCAGGCGATTTACAGCGCGGCTGTGATTGAAGGGCTGACCCGCGCCATCCCGCGCGCGCAGCGCCCGGAAGCTGGCCTGAGCTACCTCGCCGGTTTGCTGCATAACTTCGGTTACCTGGTGCTGGCACATGTGTTTCCGCCGCACTTTTCGCTTATCTGTCGCCACGTCGAGGTCAACCCACACCTGTCGCACAGCTATATCGAGCAGCACTTGCTGGGCATCAGCCGTGAACAAATTGGCGCCTGGTTGATGCGCCACTGGGACATGCCGGAAGAGTTAGTCAGCGCCCTGCGCTTTCAGCACGACCCCGAGTTCAGCGGCGCGCATGCTGCTTATCCGAACTTGGTGTGCCTGTCGGTGCGCCTGCTGCGCAATCGCGGCATCGGTGCCGGCCCCCACAGCGAAATCCCGCAGAGTCTGTTGGATAACCTTGGTATCAGCCGTGAAAAAGCCGAGGACGCGGTAAACAAGGTGCTGGAGGCCGAAGTCGCGCTGCGCGAACTGGCGGCGCAATTCCACCCAACCCCCTAAACCTGCAGTAAAAACCAAGGGGCCTCACGGCCCCTTGGTCGTTTCAGTCGAGCTGCTTGTTCAGCTGTGCACGCCGCGCTGCAAACAACCCGGGCAGCAGTTGCACGCTGCTATCAAGTAGCTGAGCCACGGCAGGCTGCTCATACAAGGCGGCATATTCAGCCAGCTTTTCGCTGGGCATCTGTCGGTAGGCGTAAAGCATAAAGGACTCCACCGCTTTGACGCTGGAGGCCCGCAGCGCCTCCTCTTGCGCCTTGGTCTGAGTGCTCAGAGCCTTCTCTTCGATGCTTTCGCCACGGGCCTGCAGGGCCAAGAAGGCCTGTGTTTTACCCACCTCATAGCGCAGTAATGTAGCCAACGTGGTGGTATGAGCCGCCGAATCCAAACGTCGCACCAGAGCCAGACGTTCACCGCGAGGCGGGCGTGCGTCCAACTGCTTGCGGTAGGCCGCTAACCCTTCTGCGCCACCCGCACCGACCGAGCGCTCAGCCGCCGTAAATTCCTGCGCCAATGGGCTTTCCAGCAGTTGCTTAGCCTGTTGCACCTGCGCTTGATCGAGCTTGCCAATCAGGCCCTTGGCCAAGTCCAAACACAAGCTGTCAGCGGCAAACGCCTTAGCCAACTGCGCTTGCTGTTTATCAGTTAACCCGCGCTGCACCAGCGGCGCACTCTGCTCACAGAGCAAACGGATACCGGCCAGCTCGAATAATGGCGCAAAGGCATCAGCTTTCGGCGGGGTGGCGTGGGCAAGGGAGGTGGACAACAACAGGGCAAGCAGTAGCAGACGCATGGGTAAACTCTCATTATGGCTGCGCCCAGCCTAGCGAAAGCGCGCCGTGCCGGCCAGCCCTTGGGGGCCCAGCTGCGGGTCAGGCCGCTTTTTTGCTGGCGTCTTTCTTTTTTGGCATCAGGTATTTGGTCAGACCCTGGAACCAGATCACCAGCGCTGGGTTGCCCTGAATCTGGATATCTTTGTTCTGAATGCCCTGCATAAAGGCCAGCTGCTTATTTTTTGCGCTCATGGTGGCGAAGCCATAGGCCGCATCCTTAAAACCTAAAGCAAAGGCCGGCTCGCTTGCTGGGCCGCGCTTGCTGGTGATGCGCTGGTCTTTGACGATGAAGTGACGGGCAACATTGCCGTCTAGGGTGTGCAACTGGAAAACCATATCGCGATTCACCAGCTGCTGCTGGAACGCCGGGTTGGTGCGGCTGGCCTTGACCATCAGGCGGCCCAGCATCCACAGAAGAAAACGAAATTTCATGCGCAAGGCCTCGCAAAAGCTAAGGGAAAGGCGGCGCAGTGTAGCGGTTTGTTGCAGGGACTACATCCGGCCAAAAGAGGGCGTGTGAATACGCAGACCGATGGGGAGCAGCCCGGAGCCAAAGGCCCCGGGCCTGAGGGCTCAGTTGACCGCGTCTTTCAGGGACTTACCCGGTTTAAAGGCGACGGTGTTGCTGGCCTTGATCTGCACAGGCTCACCGGTTTGCGGGTTTTTACCGGTGCGAGCACCGCGGTGGCGTTGCACAAACGTGCCAAAGCCCACCAAGGTGACGCTGTCTTTACGGTTCAGGGCGTTGGTGATTTCTTCGAGTACGGCGTTGAGTACACGGTTTGCCTGATCTTTGCTTAGATCCGCCTTATCGGCGATGGCGGCGGCGAGTTCCGGTTTACGCATAAATGCCTCTTTACGGTTTTTTGTTGTTGTGTCCGGGCTGCTCTGCGCGAGCAGATACCAAGGCGCCGCAACAGCTCTAGGCTGCGGCAGACTCGGGGAGAATGGCACGCCATCGGGCCCTGCGCCAGCCTTGTACGGCAGTTATGCCGGGCAAATTTGTGGCATATCCGACAGAACAGCCGTCATTCAGGCCAATAGCGCCGGCAGACGCTTATTCAAGGTCAATTTTTCCTGCACAGCTGTCCCGGTGAGCGCATAACCGAGCAGCGCGCCGCTGCTGTCGTGGCACAGCGCTTTGATGTCAGCACCCGTGCCCTCCACGCTCCACTCGCCCTGCATCCCACGCGGTAGTGGCGATACCACTAGCGGGCAGACCGGAGTTTTCACTGTCACTGGCATCGGCCCATAGGTCACCGCTGTCAGGTTACCGGCGAGGGTTTGTGCTAACGCTCGGGCACTGGTCATCAGCGGCATGACATACAACAGGTTGATACCGTCCACCTCGGCGCAATCGCCTAGGGCATAGATATTGGCGTGTGAGGTGCGCAGCTGGCGGTCGACCACCACGCCGCGATTGATCGCCAAGCCAGCAGCGGCTGCCAGCTCAATGCGCGGGCGCAGACCCACCGCCGAAAGCACCAGATCACAGTTGATCAGCGTGCCATCAGACAGCTGCGCCTGCAGCGCATCATCTTTGTGGTTCAGGCTGGCCAATATCGGCCCGAGGTGAAAACGCGCGCCCAAGCCTTGCAACCCTGCCTGCACCGCTGCAGCAGCGGCCGGATGCAGCAAGCCGGGCATTACCTGCTCGCAAGGCGCGACCAATTCAACCTGATAACCGCCGAGGATCAGATCATTGGCAAACTCACAGCCGATTAACCCAGCGCCGAGCAGCAGCACGCGCTGCTTGCCGGCCGCCGCGCTGCGAAAACGTGCGTAGTCTTGCAAATCATTGATGGAGAAAATGGCATCCTCAGCATCACCCTGCACCGGCACGCGAATCACTTCAGCGCCCAAGGCCAGCACCACATCCCGATAGGCCACCGCCTCCTCGCCTATCCACAGCTGCTTGTGCCCCGGATCAATGCCGCCGATACGCGTATGGGTACGAATTTCCGCTTTCAACTGCTCAGCCATCGCACCGGGCTCAGCCATGCTTAGGCCGTCAGCGTCTTTATTCTTCGCGAAACCGGTGGACAACATCGGCTTGGAATACGAGCGGCCGTCGTCTGCGGTGATCAATAACAACGGCGTTTCGCTGTCGAGCTTGCGAAACTCACGGGCGAGGTTGTAGCCGGCTAGGCCAGTACCGATGATAACGACAGGGGCATTCATGCTGTATTCCTCGCATGGGGCGCAGGTTAATACGCCATAAAAATTCAGGACCGATGGTCAGACTTAGGCGCGTTTGAACAGCGCCAAATTAAGCGCGCTGGCGGAGCTTTTGAAGCCCCATTAATCGGCATGACGAGCCGCGTAAACGATGCCGGGCCGCTCTTAACCAGCAAAACGGCGACCCACAGGTCGCCGTTTTATCGTCTGAAGAAGGCCATGTAGCATGGCTACAACGTCAGCCGCGCTTGGCTTAGCGTGGGCTCAACCGATTTCGATCATCTCGAAATCCAACTTGCCCACACCGCAGTCAGGGCACAGCCAGTCTTCGGGGACATCCTGCCACAGCGTACCGGCGGCGATGCCGTCATCAGGCCAGCCCTGGCTTTCGTCGTAAATCAGTCCACAGACCACACATTGCCACTTTTTCATAACTACCTCAGGGAATCACACGGCTGTTGCGCTGCGGAAACTACCGTATATACGCAGATGCGCCAAGCCGCAGGACGAGAAAGGCCGCCTCATGGGCGGCCAATCAACTTAGGGTTCTGCCCGCGGTATAGCGGGCAGAGGTGGGCCGCTTAACCCGCCGCTTGCATCAACGGATCAGAAATACCCATGCCGTACATCGCAATCATGGTGATGCTACCAGCAGCAACAAGGTAGTAGAGGGTCGGCAGAATGGTTTTGCGCAGGGTGATCCCTTCGCGACCCAGCAGACCCACAGTGGCCGAAGCCGCTACCACGTTGTGAATGGCGATCATGTTACCCGCCGCCGCGCCCACCGATTGCGCGGCCACCATCATCGCACCGGATACTCCGAGCAGACTGGCCGCATTGAACTGGAACTGCGACAGCATCAAGTTGGACACGGTGTTGGAACCGGCGATAAAGGCCCCCAACGCACCCACAGCCGGCGCGAAGAACGGATAAACACCGCCCACGCTGTCGGCCACCAGTTGCGCCATGGCCACCGGCATCGACACCAGATCAGCTCCGTTAACGCCGGAGTTGATCAGAATCCGCACCATCGGAATGGTGAAGATCAGCACGAAACCCGCGCCCAGTAGGGTACGGCTCGACTCGTTGATCGCGGCACCCAATTCGGACAACCGCATGCGGTGCAGCAACGCGGTGACCAGCACCACCATGATCAGGATGCCGCCCGGCAGGTATAACGGCTCAAGTTTGCCGGAGATACCGGTTTCACCGAGGATGTCGATCCAGCCGATACTGACCGACAGCAAGGCCGCCTTCAGCTCAGGGAAGACGCGCGATGCCACCAGGAATATCGCTAGCAGCACATAAGGTGCCCAGGCCATGCGTACGGAGATCGGCGTTTTACCGGCGATGTCGTCGAGCTTCATCTCGATCTTGCCCATCCACTCGGCTGGCCACTCGCTGGCCGGCGCAAAGTCCCAAGTGGTCTTAGGCAGCAAGAAGCCCGCCTTGGCCGCGGGGATCACAATCGCCAGGCCAACCATCGCACCGATCATCGACGGGAATTCCGGACCGAGGAACACCCCGGCGGCGATGTAAGGGATGACGAAAGCCAAGCCAGTGAAGATGGCAAACGGGGCCATTTCCAAGCCTTCTTTCTACGACTGATTCTTGCCGAAGAAGCGCGTCATGATCGACAGCATGATCAGTGGCATAAAGATGCCGATCAGGCCGTGGGTGATCGCCACGCGCGAGAAGATCAGGTGGAAGAACACCTCCCAGCTACTGCCGAGTGTGGCCAGCTGCGCGGACATGCCCGCCTGGTCCAGACCACCAGCCACACCCACCAGAATCGGTGTACCCACAGCACCGAAGGATACCGGCGTGGATTGCACCATCATGCCCAACACCACTGCCGCCAGCGCCGGGAAACCCAGTGCCACCAACAACGGCGCCGCCACAGCAGCCGGCGTACCAAAGCCCGAGGCACCCTCGATAAAGCAACCAAACAGCCATGCAACGATCAGCGCCTGGACGCGACGGTCGGGGGTGATGGTGGCGAAGCCACGGCGAATGGCTGCGATGCCACCTGAATGCTTGAGGGTGTTGAGCAGCAGGATCGCACCAAAGATGATCCAGAGGATCGCGGCGGTGAGAACCAGGCCTTGCAGGCTGGACGCCAAGACCCGATTGAAGGACATATCCCAGGACGTTAGACCAATGATCGCGGTGAGCAGGAAGACCACCGGCATAGCGTACTTGGCTGGCCAGCGAAAGCCGATCAGCAGCACACCCGCCAGTACCAGTGGCACAAAGGCCAGTATCGACAGCAGTGTTTGACTCATGAGTTGGTTCCTATTTGTTATTGTGAACCACAGTGTTCCGGGGATACCCGGTGCCTCGCACACGGACCTGCTGGGCCACCGAGACATTCTCAGCCAACCTTTAGCAGTTCCTTGGATGATGGAACGGGGGATATCCCGCCATCATCAATGCTCAATCGCCCCGGCAGCACGAGTCTGACGGGGCGCTTTAACAGCCGAGCCTATTTAGCCCTCTTGTTGTTTGAAACGAAGGCGCCAGGCATGCAGCAATGGCTCGGTATAGCCGCTGGGTTGCTCAAGGCCTTTGAACACCAAATCACTGGCCGCTTGGAAGGCTGCCGACTGGCTGTAGTCCGTTGCCATTGGCCGGTAAGCGCTGTCACTGGCGTTCTGCTGATCGACCACCTTGGCCATGCGCTCAAGGCTTTCGCGTACCTGGGCCTCATTGATCACCGCATGGTGTAACCAGTTGGCGATGTGCTGGCTGGAGATACGCAAGGTGGCGCGGTCTTCCATCAGGCCGACGTTGTGGATATCCGGCACCTTGGAGCAACCCACGCCCTGCTCCACCCAGCGCACCACATAACCGAGGATGCCTTGGCAGTTGTTGTCCAACTCTTGCTGAATCTGGCTGGCGCTCCAGTTGCGCTCGGCCGCCACCGGCACGCTGAGCAGCCCGTTGAGCAGCTCATCGCGCTGGCTATTGAAGTCGATGGCTTCCAGCTCACGCTGCACCGCCTGCACATCCACCTGGTGGTAGTGCATGGCGTGCAAGGTGGCGGCGGTTGGCGACGGTACCCAGGCGGTGTTGGCGCCGGCTTTAGGGTGGCCAATTTTCTGTTCAAGCATGGCGGCCATCAGGTCCGGCATGGCCCACATGCCCTTGCCGATTTGCGCGCGCCCACGCAAGCCACAGCTCAGGCCCACCAGCACGTTGTTGCGCTCATACGCCTGGATCCAAGCGCTGCTCTTCATGTCGCCTTTGCGCAGCATGGCGCCGGCTTGCATGGCGGTGTGCATCTCGTCACCGGTGCGGTCAAGGAAGCCGGTGTTGATAAAAGCCACGCGGGCGCCAGCGGCCGCGATGCAGGCCTTGAGGTTGATACTGGTGCGACGCTCCTCGTCCATGATGCCCATTTTCAAGGTGTGACGTGGCAGCTGTAGCAGGTCTTCAATCCGACCGAACAGCTGATCGGCAAAGGCCACTTCGGCCGGGCCGTGCATCTTCGGTTTAACGATATACACGCTACCGGTGCGCGAGTTACCACGACGCTGCAAGTCGTGCAGCGCACACAAGCTGGTCATCACACCATCAAGAATACCCTCAGGGATCTCGTTCCCCTCGCCATCGAGGATCGCCGGGTTGCTCATCAGGTGGCCGACGTTGCGCACAAACAGCAGCGAACGACCATGCAGCTTCAGTTCGCCACCGGCAGCGGCGGTGTACTCGCGGTCGGGGTTGAGGCGACGGACAATGCGCTTACCGCCCTTCTCCAGTTCTTCGCTGAGGTCACCTTTCATCAGGCCGAGCCAGTTGCGGTAGATCACCACCTTGTCGTCGGCGTCGACTGCTGCCACGGAGTCCTCACAGTCGAGAATGGTCGACAGCGCCGACTCGAGCAGCAGGTCCTTGACCCCAGCCGCGTCGGTAGCACCGATCTGGCTGCTGGCATCAATCTGGATTTCTACATGCAGGCCGTTGTTCTTCAGCAGCACCGCCGTCGGCGCGCTGGCCTCACCCTGAAAACCGACAAATTTTTCGGCCTGAGCCAGGCCACTGTGGCTGCCATCTTTCAGGCTGACGTGCAGCTGGCCATCAATCACCTGATAGCCCGTCGAATCGACGTGGGAGCCAGTGGCTAATGGTGCGGACTGATCGAGGAAGGCACGAGCAAAGGCAATTACCTTGTCGCCGCGCACCTGGTTATAGCCCGGACCCTTTTGCGTGCCGTCGTCTTCAGAGATAGCGTCGGTGCCATACAAGGCATCGTAGAGCGAACCCCAGCGGGCGTTGGCCGCGTTGAGCGCGTAGCGCGCATTCATCACCGGCACCACCAACTGCGGGCCAGCTTGAGTGGTGATCTCGCTGTCGACGTTGGCGGTGCTGGCCTGCACGCTGTCAGGTTGCGGCAACAGGTAGCCGATGGATTCGAGGAACGTGCGATACGCCGGCATGTCGCTAATCGGGCCGGGATGCTCGCGGTGCCAGGTGTCCAGCTGGACTTGCAGGGCATCACGTTCGGCCAGCAGCGCACGGTTTTGCGGCGCTAGGTCGTGCACCAGGGCATCGAAGCCGGCCCAGAAGGCGTCGCGCTCAATACCGCTGCCCGGCAGCACTTCCTCGTCGATAAAACGTTGCAGGTTGGCGGCCACTTGCAGGCGCTGGCAGTTCACGCGATCGGTCATTTTCCACTCTCCAAAATCAGTACAGGTGAGACGCTAGGCGGTTGGCGGATCACTGAGGAACCGCCTCACTATGCGAATCAGTTCAGTGCAGCGACGCCGGCTTTAGCCACTTGCGCGTCTTGATCAGCTTTGACTCCGGAAACACCCAATGCACCGATCACCTGGCCGTCAACGATCACCGGCACGCCGCCTTCCAGCGAGGTCACCAATGGCGCGGACAGGAATGCCGTACGTCCGCCATTGACCATGTCCTCAAAGCTCTTGGTTTCGCGGCGGCCGATGGCAGCGCTGCGCGCTTTTTCGCTCGAAATGTAAGCGCCAATTGGGGCGCAACCGTCGAGACGCTCCAGGGCAAGCAAGTGGCCGCCGTCGTCAACCACGCTGATGGTCACCGCCCACTGATTTTTTTCGGCTTCGCTGCGCGCAGCAGTGAGCATGCGGTTGACTTCGGTTTGGCTCAAAACGGCTTTGCTTAGCATGGTGTTCTCCGGTTAATTCAGGGCTTCTTCGACGAGTTCGATCCAGTGCCGCACAGGGGTGCGACCGGCGCCGTCGAGGTGGGTTTGGCAGCCGATGTTAGCGGTGACAATCACCTCCGGCTTGCCGCTTTCCAGGGCATTCATTTTGTTGTCGCGCAGCTGCTTGGACAGCTCCGGCTGGGTCAGCGAATAGGTCCCGGCCGAACCGCAGCACAGGTGGCTGTCGGGCACGGCGGTCAAGCCGAAGCCAAGGCGGCTGAGCACGCCCTCGACCGCGCCGCCGAGCTTTTGCGCATGCTGCAAGGTGCAAGGGCAATGGAAGGCCAAACGCTTGTCGGCGTGCACACCCAACTGCTCCAGCGGTTCGGCGCTCAGCACCTCAACCAAGTCTTTGGCCAACGTACTGACGCGCTTGGCCTTCTCCGCATAGGCGAAATCCTGCGCCAACAAGTGGCCATAATCTTTGACGAAGGCACCGCAACCGCTGGCTGTCTGCACGATGGCCTCAGCGCCCTGTTCAATAGCCGGCCACCAGGCGTCGATATTTTTCCGGGCGCGCTGCAAGCCTCGCTCTTGGGCGTTGAGGTGGTAGTCCACCGCGCCGCAGCAGCCGGCTTCATAGATCGGCGTGACGCTGATGTTTAAGCGGTCAAGTACCCGCGCCGTGGCGGCATTGGTGTTGGGTGCCAGGCCAGGCTGTACGCAGCCTTCCAGCATCAGCACCCGGCGGGCATGGCGTGGTTCAGGACGTGGTTTGGCAGCAGTTACCGCGCGCGGAAGCTTGGCCTTGAGGCTGGCCGGTAGCAGCGGGCGGAATATTTGGCCGACCTGAGTCAGGCTTTTGAACAGCCCCGCATGTGGCACTACCGCACGCAGGCTTTCACTCAATACCCGTTGCGCCAGCGGACGGGGCACGGCGGCATCGACCACGGCGCGGCCGATATCCAGCAGGTTGTGGTACTCCACACCCGACGGGCAGGTGGTTTCACAATTACGACAGGTGAGGCAGCGGTCTAAGTGCAGCTGGGTCTTGACGGTGACTTCATTGCCTTCAAGCACCTGCTTGATCAGGTAGATGCGCCCGCGCGGGCCGTCCAGCTCGTCGCCCAGCAGTTGATAGGTCGGGCAGGTGGCATTGCAGAAGCCACAATGCACACAGCTGCGCAGGATACGTTCAGCTTCCTCGGCGCGCGGCAGTAGCTTGGCTTGTTCACTCAGATTGGTCTGCACAGCTATACCTCGGCATACAGGCGGCCAGGGTTGAAGATGCCCTGGGGGTCGAGCTGGGTTTTAAGCTGGCGGTGATAGCGCAGCAGCGGTGCAGCCAGCGGATGAAATGGGCTGTCGCAGTGGCCGGCCGTGAAGCAGGTGGCGTGGCCACCGACTGCGGCGACGGTTTGACGAATCAGCGCGGCATCAGCATCAGACTTCAACCAGCGTTGTGCGCCGCCCCAGTCGATCAGCTGTTCACCGGGCAATGCCAGCACGCCGGTATGGCTCGGCACTGATAACCGCCACAACGGCCGTGGATCGGCAAAGAAGCCCAAGCGCTGCTCACGCAGGTCAGCCCAATAAGCGCTTTCAAGCAGCTCGCCACCGATACGTTCGCGAGCCGCCGCTACCGAACCTTCACCGCCCTCCAGGCGCAGGTGCAAGGCTTTACCATCGTGACTGGCGGCGCTCAGCGGAATCGGCTGTTGGCCCCACTCGGCGAGCTTTTGCAGGGCCAAGACGGCGTCCATTTCAAGGCGCAGGCTGAGGCACTGGCGCGGCTTGGGCAGCACTTTGAGCGATACCTCGGTAATCACCCCAAGACAACCAAAGCTGCCGGCCAGTAGGCGCGAGAGGTCGTAGCCGGCGACGTTCTTCATCACCTCGCCACCAAAGCGCAGGTGTTTACCCAGGCCGGTGATCAGGCGTGTGCCCAGCACCAGGTCACGTACCGCACCAGACCAGGGTCGGCGCGGGCCCGAAAGACCGCTGGCCACCATACCGCCAAGGGTCGCCGCGCCGTCGAATTGTGCAGGCTCGCAGGTGAGCATCTGCCCGGCCTCATCGAGTACTGCTGCTAACTCAGCCAGCGGGGTGCCGGCGCGCGCGGTTATCACCAGCTCAGTCGGGTCATAGCTGACAATGCCGCGGTGGGCGCGAATATCCAGCACTTCACCCTCGACCTTGCGGCCGAGGAACGCTTTGCTATTGCCGCCTTGAATGCGCAATGCAGTCGAGCTGTTGAGGCTGTGATTGACTTGTTCCAGCAGCGCCGCACTGGCATCTGCGTCATGCCGCATAACCATTAAAAACGCTCCAGTTCAGGAAAAGGCAGCTTGCCGTGGTGCACATGCATGGAGCCGAACTCGGCGCAGCGGTGCAGGGTCGGAATGTTCTTGCCGGGGTTGAGCAGGCCGCTCGGATCGAAGGCTGCTTTGACCGCGTGGAACAGGGTCAGCTCGTCGCTGTTGAACTGGGAACACATCTGGTTGATCTTCTCGCGGCCCACGCCGTGCTCGCCGGTGATGCTGCCACCGACCTTGACGCAGAGTTCGAGGATCTTGCCGCCCAGGGTCTCGGCGCGGTCCAGCTCGCCGGGCTGGTTGGCATCAAACAGAATCAATGGGTGCATGTTGCCGTCACCGGCATGGAACACGTTGGCCACACGCAGACCAAACTCCTCGGAGAGGTCGCTGATGCCCTTGAGCACGCCCGGCAGCTCGCGGCGCGGGATGGTGCCGTCCATGCAGTAATAGTCTGGCGAAAGACGTCCCACCGCCGGGAAGGCGTTCTTGCGCCCGGCCCAGAATCTGATGCGCTCCGCTTCATCACGCGCTAGGCGCACCTCGGTGGCGCCGGCCTGGATCAGTACGGCCTTAACTCGGTCACACTCGTCATGCACATCGGCTTCCACACCGTCCAACTCACAGAGCAGGATGGCTTCGGCATCCACCGGGTAGCCAGCGTAGATAAAATCTTCAGCGGCGCGAATCGCCAGGTTGTCCATCATCTCCAGGCCGCCGGGGATGATCCCGGCCGCAATGATTTCACCCACCGCGCGACCGGCCTTCTCCACCGAGTCAAAGCTGGCCAGCAGCACTTTCGCCACCTGCGGCTTAGGCAACAGCTTGACGGTGACTTCGGTGATGATGCCGAGCATGCCTTCGGAGCCCGTGAACAAGGCCAACAGGTCGAAACCCGGTGAATCCAGGGCATCACTGCCGAGGGTCATGCGCTCGCCTTCGACGGTAAGGATGTCGACCTTGAGCAGGTTGTGCACGGTCAGGCCGTATTTCAGGCAGTGCACACCCCCGGCGTTCTCGGCGACGTTACCGCCAATTGAACAGGCGATTTGCGAGGACGGATCCGGTGCGTAATACAGATCATAGGGGGCGGCGGCTTGGGAGATGGCCAGGTTGCGCACACCAGGCTGCACCCGCGCATAGCGGCCTGCGGGATTGACTTCGATGATGTGCTTGAAGCGCGCCATCACCAACAAAATGCCTTGCTCAAGTGGTAACGCACCACCCGACAGGCCCGTGCCAGCGCCGCGTGCGACCACGGGCACATTACGCTGATAGCAGAGCTTGAGCAGGCGCTCGACCTGCTCAATGCGCTCCGGCAACACCACCAGCATCGGCGTGGTGGTATAGGCCGAGAGCCCATCGCATTCGTAGGGTTTAAGGTCTTCCTGGGTGTGCAGCACGTGCATATCCGGCAGAAGCTCACGCAGTTCAGCCAGCAGGGCTGACTTATCGACCTTGGGCAGTACCCCGTCAACGCGCTCGTCGTAAAGAATACTCATGGCAGGCTCTCTCTCGCGTGGCGGGTTCTTTTGTGCAGTGCCAATAGCGCAGCGGCCTGCTTTTTGTGACCCATGTGTAGAGACTTGTGCGCCCAGCGTCCATCGTCTTACTTACTGGTATGACCAGTTATTTCACTCCACTTGGCGACGTAATGTCGCACCAGACCTTACCTTTACTGGATTAGCGCCTTATATTGATCACCTCGTGATCAGCTAGTTAAAACTGGTCCTACCAGTTTCTCGGAGTATGGATATGACCGCTGAAAGCCCTGAAACACGCCGCCAGGTCAGTGATGTGGTCGCTGAACGTATCGAGCGCTTGATCGTCGACGGTGTGCTCAAGGTCGGCCAGGCGCTGCCCTCGGAACGGCGCCTGTGCGAGAAGCTGGGCATATCCCGTTCAGCCCTGCGCGAGGGGCTGAAGGTGCTGCGTGGTCGCGGCATCATCGAGACAGCCCAAGGCCGTGACTCGCGAGTGGCCTCGCTGAACGGGCCACGCGACGCCAGCCCGCTGATGCACCTGTTCAACTCGCAGCCGCGCACCCTCTTCGACCTACTTGAGGTGCGCGCTCTTCTCGAAGCCGAGTCGGCGCGCTTGGCCGCCCTGCGCGGTACCGACGCGGATTTCGTCCTGCTAACCCGCCGCTATGAAGAAATGCTCGCGGCCCACAGCCAAGCAGTCCCCGCCGAGCCGCGTGAACATGCCCGCCTTGACCATGCTTTCCACTTGGCCGTTTGCGAGGCGTCGCATAATCCGGTGTTGCTGCACACCTTGCAGTCGCTGACTGATTTGATGCTCAGCACGGTATTCGCCTCGGTCAACAACCTGTACCACCGGCCTGTGCAGAAGGGCCAGATCGACCGCCAGCACACGCGCCTCTATCACGCGGTTATCGAACGCCTACCCGAGCAAGCCCAGCGCGCAGCACGCGCACACATCCATAGCATCCGCGACAACCTCAAAGAGATTGAAGAAGAAGAGCAACGCTTGGTCCGAGCCACCATGCGCCTTGAGGGCTGGGCGTAGTGAGGAGTGCGCCACAACTGAGCTATCGGACCCCAAGGCGCGCGTATGCAGCCATAAGTGTTTGGCGTGGCAGGTCGCTGGATGCTTATCGGCATTTGTTACACTCCTACGCTTTCGTTTGTGGTGACTTCTCGACCGTGTCCGACGCCCTCCTTGCTGATCCGCCCCACTGGTTAACCGCCAGCCAATTGCAACCGCCTCCGGTGGCGGACGTTTACGGCTGGCTGTTCATCAACCAAGACTCGCTCACCCAGCGCCTGATCGAATTGTCAGCCAATCGCTTCAGCGTTGTGCCCCTGAGCGAAGGCTGGCAAAGCCTGCGCAGTGACGAATGCGCCGCTCTGAATGTCGCCGAAGGCAGCCAGGGCTGGGTGCGTGAGGTGTTTCTGCGTGGGGATCAACGGCCGTGGGTATTTGCCCGTAGCGTGGCGGCACGCAGCGCATTGCAAACAGCGAACATGAGCCTCGATAAGCTTGGCAGTCGCTCCCTCGGCGAATTACTGTTCAGTGACCGCGCCTTTGCTCGCGGGCCCTTGCAGGCCTGCCACTACCCCGCCGCTTGGCTGCCCGAAGCCGTACGAGGCACCGATTTATGGGCGCGCCGCTCATGCTTTAGTCGAGGCGCATTGAGCGTTTTGGTCGCTGAAGTATTCCTGCCGGCCTTCTGGGCCGCTACCGCCCTTGAGCCTTAGGATGGGTGAGGCCACCTCGCGCACCGACTCCGTATAATCCGCCATAACTCGCATGGAGACGCGCTCGATGTATACCCGCTTGCTGCACTCACTCAACCGCTTGCATCCGCGCGCTTGGGACTTTATTCAGCTGATGCGCCTGGACAAGCCCATTGGCATTTACCTGCTGCTATGGCCGACGCTGTGGGCGTTGTGGGTGGCGGCCGAAGGTGTACCGAGCGCGAAGAACCTGTTTATCTTCATCGTCGGCGTATTCCTCATGCGCGCTGCCGGCTGCGTCATTAATGATTACGCAGACCGCAAAATCGACGGCCACATCAGCCGGACTAAAGCCCGCCCGCTGGCCAGCGGCAGGGTGCAACCGCGCGAAGCGCTGATTCTGTTTGCCGTGCTGCTGACGCTGAGTTTTGTACTGGTGCTGTTTACCAACGCCAGCACTATTTGGCTGTCATTTGGCGGCCTGGCATTGGCGGCCTGCTACCCCTTTATGAAGCGCTTCACCTTCTACCCGCAGGTGGTGCTGGGGGCGGCATTCTCATGGGGCATGCCCATGGCGTTTACCGCCGAAACCGGTAGCGTAACGCCGGAGGCTTGGCTGCTGTATATCGCCAACCTGCTGTGGACGGTGGCCTACGACACCTATTACGCCATGGCTGACCGCGACGACGACCTGAAGATTGGGGTGAAATCCACCGCCATTCTGTTTGGCGATGCCGACCGCCTGATCATCGTCATCCTTCAGGGCTTGGCGTTGCTGTGCCTGTTATTAGCGGCGGCGCGTTTCGAGTTGGGCGTGTACTTCCATGCCGGCCTTCTGGTTGCGGCCGGCTGCTTTGCCTGGGAATACCACAAGACCCAGAATCGTAAGCCAATGGCGTGCTTCAATGCGTTTTTACACAACCACTGGGCCGGACTGGCGATTTTTCTTGGCGTGGTGTTCGATTACGCGTTGCGCGGGTAGGCATAACCCCGCCGATGTGGGCATCGTTACAGAGCCGCGCCACACGACTGTCATAAGGCTGCAATAATTGCGTTATCTAATGCAGCCCATAACAGAGAGATGACCTGAGGTTTGACGCATGGCTGGCAAGAGCATCCTGATCGTCGATGACGAAGCACCGATCCGTGAAATGATCGCCGTGGCCCTAGAGATGGCCGGCTATGACTGCCTAGAAGCGGAGAATACCCAGCAGGCGCACGCCATCATCGTAGACCGTAAACCTGACCTTATTCTGCTCGACTGGATGCTGCCTGGTACCAGCGGCATCGAACTGGCCAGGCGTCTCAAGCGCGATGAGCTGACCAGCGATATTCCAATCATCATGCTCACCGCCAAAGGCGAAGAGGACAACAAAATCCAAGGCCTGGAAGTCGGTGCCGATGATTACATCACCAAGCCCTTCTCCCCACGCGAACTGGTCGCGCGCCTAAAAGCCGTGCTGCGTCGTGCCGGTCCGGTTGACAGCGAGGGGCCCATCGAAGTTGGCGGTCTGCTGCTAGACCCGGTCAGCCACCGCGTCACTATCGACGGTAAGCCCGCCGAGATGGGCCCCACTGAGTATCGCTTGCTGCAGTTTTTTATGACTCACCAAGAGCGTGCCTACACGCGCAGCCAGTTGCTTGATCAGGTCTGGGGCGGCAACGTGTATGTGGAGGAGCGCACCGTCGACGTGCATATCCGCCGTCTGCGCAAAGCGTTGGGTGAGGTTTACGAAAACCTGGTGCAGACCGTGCGCGGCACGGGTTACCGTTTCTCCACCAAAAGCTAGGCTGTGCCGCGGCATGACCTGGCTAACCACCGATTGATTGGCGGATGAATGTGAATTGAATCAAGACTGGCGCGGCCCACTGATACGTCGCTTGCTGCTGTTAGTGGGTGTCTGCCTACTGCTCGGCTTGATCACCGGCGAGTACGCTTGGGCCTTAGTAATCGGCCTTGCCGGTTACCTCGGTTGGCACCTGCAACAACTGTTGCGCCTGCACAAATGGCTGCGTACCCGCCAGGCAGATGAAACGCCGCCAGAGGGTTACGGCCTTTGGGGCGACGTCCTCGACAGCATTTACCGCTTGCAGCGCCGCGATCAGAAAGCACGCGACCGCCTGCAGGCGGTGATTGATCGCGTACAAGAATCCACGGCGGCGCTGAAAGATGCCGTGATCATGCTCGACCGCGACGGCAACTTGGAATGGTGGAACATCGCAGCAGAAAAACTGTTGGGCCTGAAAACGCCGCAGGACAGTGGGCAGCAAATCACTAACTTGGTGCGCGACCCGCGCTTTTTTGAGTATTTCGAAAGTCATAACTACGCCGAGCAGCTGGAACTGCCTTCGCCGATTAATGACCGTTTGCGCCTACAGTTCCATATCACCCGCTATGGCAACCGTGAACACCTGATGCTGGTGCGCGACATCACTCGGTTGCATCAACTGGAGCAAATGCGCAAAGACTTTGTCGCCAACGTGTCCCACGAACTGCGCACCCCGTTGACAGTGATTTCAGGCTACTTGGAAACCTTGCTGGACAACGTCGACAACATCAACCCGCGCTGGCTACGTGCCCTGCAGCAAATGCAGCAGCAGGGCGGGCGCATGCAAAACCTGCTCAATGATTTGCTTTTATTAGCCAAACTTGAAGCCACCGACTACCCCTCAGATAACCAGCCAGTGGCAGTTGATCTGTTATTGCTGAGCATCAAAAACGATGCCCAAGCGCTCTCCGGCGCGCGTCATCACCGCATCAGCTTGGAAGCTGACCCACACCTGAAACTCAAAGGCAGCGAAGCGGAGTTACGCAGCGCGTTCTCTAACCTGGTGTTCAACGCGGTGAAATACACGCCGGATGAAGGCGAAATCTGCATCCGCTGGTGGGGCGACGAACAGGGCGCGCACCTCAGCGTGGAGGACACCGGCCTGGGCATCGAAGCCAAACACCTGCCGCGCCTGACCGAGCGCTTTTACCGGGTAGATTCTAGCCGCGCCAGCAACACCGGCGGTACCGGCCTTGGCCTGGCCATCGCTAAGCATGTGTTGCTGCGCCATCGAGCCCGCTTGGATATCAGCAGTGTCTTGGGCTCAGGCAGCGTATTTACCTGCCACTTCCCCAACGGGCAAGTGGTGCGGCGTGGCCAATAGGCGCCACGACTTGCAAAGGCAACAGCCAGCCTGCACCCTCTAACGGCCATCCACTACCCGAACCTTTTATGGACCCTTTCACGAGTTACGCGGCCAGCAGTTACTTCGCCGATTTCGGCCTTATGCTCTTCGCCCTGTTTCTGGTGTTGCTCAATGGCTTCTTCGTCGCCGCTGAGTTCGCCATCGTTAAGCTGCGCCGCAATAGGGTTGAAGCTCTTGCAACAGAAAACGGTTGGCGCGGGCATATCTTGCGCACCGTGCACAACCAACTCGATGCCTATCTTTTAGCCTGCCAACTGGGCATCACCCTGGCCTCCTTGAGCCTCGGCTGGGTTGGCGAGCCGGCTTTTGCGCACATGCTCGAACCGCTGCTGGCGGCCATCGGCATCGACTCACCGAGGCTGGTGCATGGCATCGCCTTCTTCAGCGCCTTTTTTGTCATTTGCTACCTGCATATTGTGGTTGGCGCACTGGCACCTAAATCGTGGGCCTTGCGTAAACCCGAGTTGCTGTCGCTGTGGACGGCGGCGCCGCTATACCTGTTTTATTGGACGATGTACCCCGCCATCTTTCTGCTGAATGCCAGCGCTAAGGCCATCCTGCGCGTGGCCGGCCAAGACGAACCCAGCCCGCACCATGAGCATCCCTACAGCCGCGACGAGCTTAAGTTGATTCTGCACTCCAGCCGCGCCAGCACCAGCAATGATCAGGACATGCGTGTATTAGCCTCAGCCGTTGAGCTGGGCGAACTGGAAGTGGTGGACTGGGCTAATTCGCGCGAAGACCTGGTGTCCCTGCCGCTCAATGCGGCGCTGGACGAGGTATTCAGCGTGTTCCGCCGGCACAAGTACAGCCGTTACCCCATTTACGATGACGCTAACGGTACCTTTGTCGGCGTGCTGCATATCAAAGACCTGCTGCTGCACCTGTCCCTGCTGGAGATGCTGCCCTCGGCACTAAAACTGGCCGACCTGATGCACCCCGTCGAGCGGGTTAACCGGCACATGCCCTTGTCCAACCTGCTGGAGCAGTTTCGCCACGGCGGCTCGCACTTTGCGCTGGTCGAAGAAGCCGACGGCAAAGTGATCGGCTACCTGACCATGGAAGACGTGCTGGAAGCCTTGGTCGGCGATATTCAAGATGAACACCGCAAAGCCGAGCGCGGCATCCTCGCCTATCAGCCAGGTAAGCTGCTGGTACGCGGTGACACGCCGCTGGCTAAAGTTGAGCGCCTGCTCGGGGTCGACCTCGACCATGTCGAAGCGGAAACCCTGGCCGGACTGATCTATGAAACCCTCAAGCGCATGCCCGAGGAAGAGGAAGTGCTGGAGGTGGACGGCCTGCGCATCATCATCAAAAAGATGAAAGGCCCGAAGATTCTCTTGGCCAAGGTGCTCAAGCTGGACTGAGGGGCAGACTGCCGTAGAACGTGTTTACGATCTCGCGAGCTAGAGTCCTAAAAGGCGCTACGCAGTAACAGCCTTCGGCTGGTCAAAACGGCGAGGAGGCGGACTGGGCTCGCGTTCGAGCCTGTTTTAAACGCAGTAGGGCCGACGCGCAGCAGAAGGTAAGCAGGTTCTTATTCGCCGCCTACGGCAAAATTGGGCAGGCTGTTAACCGGCTGGGAAAAGTCAAAAGGGATCGACTCCAGCGCTAAGCCGACGTTGCGCTGCACCACAAAGTGCAGGTGCGGGCCCGTGCTGTTGCCGGTGTTACCGGAGCGCGCAAGCAAGCTGCCCACGCTGACGTGACTGCCTTCGCGGGCCACCACCGAACCTTTCATCAGGTGCAGGTACACGCCCATGGTGCCGTCCTCGTGCAAAATGCGCACGTAATTGCCGGAGGGGTTATTGCCACGGCCACTCTGCTGATTCTCGGTTTTCACCACAACGCCACTGCGCGCCGCGACAATTGGCGTGCCTTCCGGCATGGCAATGTCCACCGCGTAACGGCCTTTGGGTGTGTAGTGACTGTACTTACCATTAGCGCCTTGGGTCAGGCGAAAGGGACCGCCACGCCACGGCAATGGGTAGTACTTCTGGGTCGGCAACAGGCGCGGGTCGCCTAGGGCGTAGCGCAACTTGGGGGTGTAGCGCATAGGCTGGCTGGCATCACGCGGCGCGAGGGTAGCGAGGCGGATTTTACTGCGCGGCGGCAGCACCCAACTGATGGGCTCGTCCGTAACGCCGGTGACGTTATCAGTGGCTTCGAGGCGTAATTCAATCTGCACCGGCGCGAACAAATCATTGCGGACCAACAAGGTTTCACCGGCTTCGTGCTTCTTGGTTTCCAGCTTTACCTGATTGTCCAAACGCTCGACCATGCGGTCGCGAAACACGAACACTTGCGCGCCAGGCGCAGCCTGATCGGTATAGGTGACCACGCCGTTGGCGTCGGTGTACTTATAAATGGTCAACGCCGTTGCCTGGGTGGCAAGGGTTAACGCACTGCAGAGAAAGATCAGACGCCCTAGCATAACGACCCAGTATTTATGATGTGCTTGTGCGGGAGGAGTAGATTAGCAGCCGATCCCGCGCTAAGCGAACCACGGCACCAGGGTTGTGAGCCATCTCGCACGCGCCGGCTAAACGGGACCGCTGAGCGGGCACGGTCAGGCGCCAGGGCTGAAGTGCTTCTGCGCCGTACCACGGGCAATCAGCCGCGAGATGTAGTCGAGTTTTTGCGGGTCGCTGTCGACAAATTTAAACGTCAGCTGCAGCCACTCGCTGTCCGGCTTGGCCTCGAATGCCGCCACAGCATGCAGGTATCCGTTGAGGCGTGCAGTTTCCGCTGCTTCCCCCTGCTCTAAGTCCAACACAGCGCTTTGCAAAACCTGTGGCAGACTATCGGTGCGCTTAACCACCAGCAGGGCTTCTTTAAGGCTCAGCGCTTTAATCACACAACTCATGCTGCCGTTAGGTAAGCGTAACTGGCCCTGACCGCGCCCGCTGCTCGCGCTGGGGACGGCGGTTTTACTGGCGGCAGGCTTTGCGGCGAAACCGGCGACAGTCTGCACGGCGGGTGTAGCTGCAGGCTTGAGCATATCCGCCTTACCGCCGGTAAGCGCCGACAGTGAATCATTGGCAAAGGCGCCGCTGCTGAGCATTTTCGGCGGCGCGCTCGATAACAATGCCTGCAACTTACCGGCGCGGCTCAGGGCTTTTTTTACCTTGGTGGTCAGCTGCTCGGTGGTGAAGGGCTTGCCGATAAAGTCGGACACGCCGGCTTGAATGGCCTGCACGACGTTTTCCTTATCACCTCGACTGGTGACCATGATAAACGGCACGGTCTTTAGGCTGTCTTGTTCGCGGCACCAGCTGAGCAATTCCAGGCCAGACATTTCCGGCATTTCCCAGTCGCAAAGAATCAGATCAACCGGCTGACGGGTGAGCATTTGCAAGGCTTTACGCCCGTTCACGGCTTCATCGATCTGGATGCCGGGGAAGTTATCACGCAAGCCCTTTTTTACCAGGTCACGGATAAACGTTGCATCGTCCACCACCAGCACGCTGATTTTGCTCATCGGCCACTCCCATTTCTGATGGCCTTAAGCATAGACGTGGCCACTGACCAAAGGCCAACCGAAATTCACACACTGTCGCGATCAGGCGATTTCTGCCGGTGGGCAGCGCATCCGCGTTACCCGGCAGCGCCTGACTCAGTCGTCTTTTTTAATGCCCTGCACTTCTTCCTGCATGCGCGCCAAGCCGATGTGCTTCACATCAGTGCCGCGCACGAGGTAGATGACCAGCTCGGCGATATTGCGCGCGTGGTCACCGATACGCTCCAGCGAACGTAAGGCCCAAATGATGTTGAGCACGCGCGAGATAGAGCGCGGGTCTTCCATCATAAACGTCACCAGCTCGCGCAGAGCGGTCTTGTATTCACGGTCAATGATTTTGTCGTACTGCGCGACGGACAATGCCAAATCAGCATCGAAGCGGGCAAAAGCATCGAGTGCGTCCTGCACCATCTTGCGCACTTGGTCGCCAATATGCCGCACTTCCACATAGCCGTGTGGGGCTTCGCCTTCTTCGCACAGCAGGATCGCGCGCTTAGCAATCTTGGTGGCTTCATCGCCAATGCGCTCAAGGTCGATCACCGACTTGGAGATGCTGATGATCAACCGCAAGTCGGAGGCCGCTGGCTGACGACGGGCAAGAATGCGCACGCACTCTTCGTCAATGTTGCGCTCCATCTGGTTGATCTGCTCGTCGACCTCGCGCACCTGTTGAGCCAGACCGGAGTCGGCATCGATCAGCGCGGTGACGGCGTCGTTGACCTGCTTCTCGACCAAGCCACCCATGGCCAGCAAGTGGCTGCGCACCTCCTCCAGCTCAACATTGAACTGCTGGGAGATGTGCTGAGTAAGATTTTCTTTGTTGATCATGTGCAAACCCTTGAGTTAACCGAAAACGTCTCTGCTTAGGATGGGCGTTAGCAGAGGGTGCTGGGCAACGAGACGGACCGCAGACATTACAACTTCCGCCGACGCAACCCAGCGCACTCTGCCATGACCATCAGCCGTAACGACCGGTGATGTAGTCCTCTGTTTGTTTCTTCGCCGGGTTGGTGAACAGGGTGTCGGTATCACCAAACTCAATCAATTTACCCATGTACATAAACGCGGTGTAATCCGACACCCGAGCCGCTTGCTGCATGTTGTGGGTGACGATGACGATGGTGTACTTAGATTTCAGCTCGTAGATCAGCTCTTCGACTTTCAAGGTCGAGATCGGGTCGAGGGCTGAGCACGGCTCGTCGAGCAGCAGCACTTCCGGCTGCACCGCCACGGTACGGGCGATCACCAGACGCTGCTGCTGGCCGCCCGACAAGCCCAAGGCTGATTCGTGCAGACGGTCCTTGACCTCCTCCCACAGCGCCGCGCTTTTCAGTGCCCACTCCACGGCTTCATCGAGCACACGCTTCTGGTTGATACCCTGAATACGCAGGCCGTAGACCACGTTCTCATAGATACTCTTGGGGAACGGGTTGGGCTTTTGGAACACCATGCCGACACGGCGACGCAACTCGGCGACGTCTTCACCTTTGCGGTAGATGTTCTTACCGTCAAGGTTGATTTCGCCCTCTACGCGGCAGCCGTCGACCAGATCGTTCATCCGGTTGAAGGTGCGCAGCAGGGTCGATTTGCCGCAACCAGACGGGCCGATAAAGGCGGTCACACGCTGGTTGGGAATGGTCATTTTGACGTCGAACAGCGCCTGCTTTTCGCTGTAGAAAAGGTTCAAGCCGGGAACATCGATAGCCACGCGCTCGTTGGCGATGTTCAGGCTTTGGCGATCGCGACCCAGTGCCGAGATGTCGATACCGTGTGTGTGTGCTTCGTGCTGCATGGGATGCTCCCGACGCTAACAGATAGGTTTAGCCGCGCGGCCGATAGGCCGCCGCGTCATGATTAATGGTCCAGCGCTTTGTACTTTTCACGCAGGCGGTTACGCATGTACACCGCTGCCATATTGAGCACCACGATCACCAGCACCAGCAGTAACGCGGTGGCATACACCAGCGGCCGCGCCGCTTCAACGTTGGGGCTCTGGAAGCCGACGTCATAGATGTGGAAGCCCAAGTGCATGATCTTCTGATCCAAGTGCAGGTACGGGTAGTTACCGTCTACTGGCAGGCTTGGCGCCAGTTTCACTACGCCCACCAGCATCAGCGGCGCCACTTCGCCAGCAGCGCGGGCCACGGCAAGAATCAGACCGGTCATCATCGCCGGGCTGGCCATTGGCAGCACCACGCGCCAGAGGGTTTCTACCTTGGTTGCGCCAAGGGCCAATGAGCCCTCACGCACAGCCCGTGGAATCCGTGCCAGGCCTTCTTCGGTGGCCACAATTACCACTGGCAAGGTCAGAATCGCCAGCGTCAGGGACGCCCACATCAGCCCAGGCGTACCAAAGGTCGGCGCTGGCGCTGATTCCGGGAAGAACATGCGGTCCATTGAGCCACCCAGCACATAGACAAAGAAGCCCAAGCCAAATACGCCGTAGACAATCGCTGGCACACCGGCGAGGTTATTCACCGCAATTCGGATCACCCGCGTCAGCGGCCCTTGTTTAGCGTATTCGCGCAGGTAAATAGCCGCCACTACACCGAACGGGGTAACAATCACGGCCATGATCATAGTCATCATCACAGTGCCGAAGATGGCCGGGAAGATACCGCCTTCGGTATTCGCCTCTCGCGGCTCGTCGCTGACGAACTCCCACAGCTTGACGAAGTAGAAGCCGAGCTTGTCAAAGTTGCCCATGGCATTGGGCTGGAAGGCCCGCACCACTTTGCCCAAGGTCAAGGTGATTTCGCGGCCCTCGGTGCTGCGCACCGTTACGCTGTCACGGTTGAAGGCTTGGTTAAGCGCAATCAACTCGGTTTCCAGCACTTTGTATTCGGCATCCCACTGCGCGCGTTCGGCATCCATCTCAGCTTGAGCCACTTCGGTCAGGTTGCCTTGCAGCTCCAGCCTGCGAGTATTTAAACGGATGCGCTCAAGCCCGGCGTTAATTCGGCCAATGTCTTTCTTTTCCAGGCGTACCAGTTGTGTGTGCAGCTTTTCGACGCGGGCAATACGTTCTTGCAGTACCGGCCAGCTGGCATCACCTTCCGCAACCAGCTCGCCACTTTCTTTGACGTTGACCAAGTAGCCGTAGAAGTTACCCCACTCACGGCGCTCCAGCACGACAAGGTTTTCCGGCGTGCTGGGGTTGCTCAGCCATTCGCTGACCACCCACGAGAAGTCGGCGCCATACAGATCACGGTTACCGACCTTAAGCAGCTCACGGGTCATAAACTCGCCGCCGGCTGCATCCACCGGCATACCGGAAGCGGCCAAGCGTGCGCGCGGCACTTCTTCACTGCGGCTAATTTCGCCGGCCATCAAACGGGATTCCTGCCCCGGGATTTGGTAGCTGACTTCGACGACATCCGCCGGCCAGAAGTGGCCAAGGCCGCGCACGGCAATCACCATCAGCAGGCCCAGGGTCATGATCACCGCGATCGACACCGCACCGGCATTCATCCAGATCCACGGCGTACCGCTCTTGAACCAGGTTTTCAGGTTGTTCTGTTTCACGGCATCACACCTTGAATAAAATCGTGCATTCACACCTCAATCCCGCTGGCGGGAGAGGTGCTGGGGGCGAGGGCAGCGGCACATGCCGAAACACCCTCTCCCGCCCTCCGGGCACCCTCGCTCAAATGGCGAGGGCCATCAGTTCAGCCTGCCTGCGCAGGCTATGTTTTACAGCGATGCGTATTTCACCCGCAGACGCTGGCGCACCAGTTCTGCCAAGGTGTTCATGACAAAGGTGAACGCCAACAGCACGAGCGCGGAGAGGAACAACACGCGGTAGTGCGTACCACCGACTTCCGATTCAGGCATTTCCACCGCCACGTTGGCAGCCAACGTGCGCAAGCCCTCGAAGATGTTCATGTCCATAATTGCGGTGTTGCCGGTGGCCATCAACACGATCATGGTTTCGCCGACCGCGCGGCCCATGCCAATCATTACCGCCGAGAAGATGCCCGGGCTGGCAGTCAGCAGTACCACCCGTATCAGGGTCTGCCACGGCGTGGCACCGAGGGCCAGGGAGCCAAAGGTCAGGCTCTTGGGCACGCTAAACACGGCATCTTCGGCAATCGAGTAAATGGTCGGAATCACCGCAAAGCCCATGGCCAGGCCAACCACCAGCGCATTGCGCTGATCGAAGTTGATGCCTAAGTCATTGCTCAGCCACAGGCGCATATTGCCGTCGAACAGCCAGCTTTCCAGATGCCCGCTCATGGCCAACGAGACATAGCCAACCGCTAGGACTATCGGGATCAACAGCACCGACTCCCAGCCATCCGGTACGCTCAAACGGACTGATTCGGGCAAACGACTCCACAAGTAGCCGGTGAGCATGATACCGATTGGGGTAAAAATCAGCAGGCTGAAGATACCCGGCAGGTGGTTTTCCAAATAGGGCGCGAGGAACAGGCCGGCGAAGAAACCGAGAATCACCGTCGGCAGCGCCTCCATCAGCTCAATCACCGGTTTGATCTTGCGACGCAGCACCGGGGCCATGAAATAGGCGGTATACAACGCCGCCGCGATGGCCAGAGGTGTTGCCACGAGCATGGCGTAAAAGGCCGCTTTCAGGGTACCAAAGGCCAGTGGCGCAAGACTCAGCTTGGGTTCGTTATCGGTGCTGGCAGAGGTCGACTGCCAGACGTAACCGGGCTCGTCATAGTTCTCATACCAAACCTTGCCCCACAGTGAACTCCAAGAAATTTCCGGGTGTGGGTTGTCGATTGTCAGGCGTTGCAACTGGCCTTCGCTCTCGACCAATACGCGGTTGGCACGCGGCGACAGGGCCAGCAAAGCCTGGCCCTCAGCAACCGGCTCGACCAGCAAGGTACGGTGCGCCGTGCTGTGGAAAATACCCAGGTTACCGTTGGCATCCAAGGCGAAGAAGCCCTTGCGACGCTCTTCTGGAATAATCTGGGTGATCGGGCTGTCAGCCAGCTGAAAACTGCGGATTGAGGTCAGCAAGGCCTTGCCATCGTCCTGGCGCACCATAAACCACTGGCCAATACCGCCCGCGCTGTCACCGATTAATAGTGAGATGCCGCCGAGCAGCGGGGTGGCATTGCTGACTTCAAGCGTGGCATCCGCCAGCAGCTTGTAGCGACCATTTAGGGTCTTGCTGCGCATGTCGAAGACATCCGCCGTGGCGCGGCCATTGATCACATACATCCACATATGGCGTGGGTCGATGATCAGGGCCTTGATCGGCTCAGCAATCTGCGGGAGGGCGAGGCGCTCTTCGCTGAGCGTGACCTCACCGGTCATCAGGTTCTCTTCGCGGCCCAGGCTTAATACGTGCAGCGCAGTGCCGGTTGAGCCGGCCAGCATCAAGGTACCGCTGTTCAGACTGAGGCTGAGGTGATCTAACTCGCCCCCTTGGGCGTCAAGCACAATCGGCGCTTCGCCGAATGGGTACTCAATTTTTGGCGTGACGGTTTGCACGTCATTGGGATAGCTAAGTTTATAAGCATGCTGAAATACCAGCACTTGGCCATTAGACAGACCCAGACCCACGCGGTTGCTGCCGGGTTGATCCTGAGCAATCGAGACGATGCGTGCATCGGCAGGTATCGGCAATTGCACAGACGTCAGCGGTTGCATCTTCTCAGCATCAAAAAACTGCACCTGACCACTCTGATCCAGGCGCATGCCCACCTGATTCTGCTCTTCCAGCGTCAGCAGCAAAGGGGGCGCGGCCTCGTTCAACCAAGCCACTGACACCGATTCGCGGCTGTCTATGCTCGCGCCCTGAAACATCGGCAGGACCACATAGGCCAGGTAAAAGAAAATCAGCGTAATAGCACCCAGCACGGCCATGCCGCCGATGGAAACGGCCCAGCGGGCAACGCGATCTTTCAGCGCACGAATGCGCCGCTTGCGCTGCAACGCCGGCGTGTTGAAGTCCAGCCCTAGAGGTTTTGATGTGGCGGTCATGGTTTCACTAGCCAAGTCATTCATAGATAAGAGCGTCTCTGCACAGCTATGAGCGCGCCGTAATGAGTTCTGTCGCTACCAGCTCAGCTACTCTATCCGCCCGATGTGACAGAAAAGTTACAGCGCGTTGACACAACGACGCCCGCCTGTCGTAAACGAAGGCGGGCGTGCGAGGTACGTGGCATCCGTGCCAGTCAGACGGACCCTACAGGCCCAGCTCCATCAGGGTTTTATCAACCACTTTTTTCGGCAGCGGGATGTAACCGTCTTTTACAACGACTTCCTGACCCTGCTTAGACAGCACCAACTTAAGGAACTCAGCGTCCAGCGGGCTCAGCGGCTTGTTCGGCGCCTTGTTAACGTACACGTAGAAGAAGCGTGCCAGCGGGAACTTGCCAGCCAGGGCATTTTCTTCGTTTGCATCAAAGGCTTCGCCGCCTTTCTTGGACAACGGCACAGTCTTAACGCTAGAGGTTCTGTAACCGATGCCAGAGTAACCAATGGCATTGATGGTGCTGGAGATCGACTGCACTACGGAAGCCGAACCCGGCTGCTCGTTTACGTTAGCCTTATAATCGCCTTTGCACAGCGCTTCTTCCTTGAAGTAACCGTAGGTGCCAGACACCGAGTTACGGCCGAACAGCTGGATAGGTTTAGCTGCCCACTCGCCTGTCAGGCCAACATCGCCCCAGGTCTGAATATCAGTGGCACCACCGCACAGGCGGGTGCTGGAGAAGATCGCGTCGATTTGAGCGATATCCAGGCTCTTAATCGGGTTGTCTTTGTGCACGAATACGGCCAGCGCATCGATTGCTACCGGCACTTTAGTTGGCTTGTAACCATACTTTTCTTCGAACGCCTGAATCTCGGCATCCTTCATTGCACGGCTCATCGGGCCCATACCAGCGGTGCCTTCTGTCAGTGCAGGTGGCGCGGTGGAGGAACCGGCAGCCTGGATCTGGATATTGACGTTGGGGTATTCCTTTTTGAACTCTTCAGCCCACAGGGTCATCAGGTTGGCCAGGGAATCAGAACCCACGCTGGTCAAGTTGCCTGATACGCCGGACGTCTTGGTATAGCTCGGCAGAGCCGGGTCGACACCCGCAACCGCCGTGGCAGTCGCCACGCCAGCGGCGACAAATGTCATGGCCGCCATCAAACGCTTAAGTTTCATGCCTTACTCCTGAAAAACCAGTGTTGGATTGAACGTGGCCAGTATCTGCAGGCCGTATGACGACTGTATGTAAGCAATGTGACAGTTAGATGAACGCGCCGATGTTTTACCCGCCGCGGTGACACCTCTTGATACCCACCCCGCTGCGCCATGGTCGCCGCGCGACTGCTGAGTCGCTATACTCGCGGCGCCTGCACTCCCGCAGGCTTGCAGGGCCTCTTGGTGATTGTTGCTGAGCCTGACTCACAGCCGCCACACCCCGCACCGCGCCAAAAATAATAACCGCGCCGCGAGCCTATCCGATGCACGATTTCGAACAGGAAGACCCCATCCCGCAAGGCGATCTGGCTTTGCAAATCACCGCACTGCCACGCGAAACCAATGGTTTTGGTGACATTTTCGGCGGCTGGCTGGTTTCACAAATGGACTTAGCCGGCACTGCCATGGCCAGCAAAGTGGCGGGCGGCCGTGTGGCCACCGTGGCCATTGATCGCATGGCCTTTCTGGTGCCTGTGGCCGTAGGTGCGCAACTGTCTTTCTATACGCAAACGGTAGAAGTGGGGCGCAGCTCGATCAAGATGCTGGTGGAGGTATGGAGCGACGATCCTCTGTCCAGCGAATGGCGCAAGGTCACTGAAGCGGTCTTTGTATTTGTCGCCATCGACGGCAGCGGCCGCACCCGATCAGTGCCCGCGCGTCGTTAACCGTCACTCAGCCAAATAAAAACGCCGGCTCAAGCGCCGGCGTTTTGCTGTGTGTGATGCCTGCGTTACGGTGATCAGCCGCGGATGTTGTAAATATCCTTCTCATTCATCTCGGCATAGTCATACAGGCGCTGCAGGTAAGCCTTCTGCTGCGCCCAGACCTTGCTCGCCACCGGATCAGCCGCCGCGCTGGCGTCAACCACTTCGGCCGCAACCGTCTTGAGCTTAGCGAGCACCTCATCCGGCAGACGGCGCACTTCCACGCCCTCGCCCTTAAGCTGCTCCATGGCCTCCATATTGCGCGCATTGTAGTCGTCGAGCATGTCGCCGTTCACATCCCGCGCGGCGGCGCGGACGATGGCTTGCAGGTCCGCTGGCAGGGTTTCCCAGGCCTTGATATTGACGTCCAGTTCGAAGGTCACATTCGGCTCTTGCCAGCCCGGGGTGTAGTAGTACTTGGCGGCTTTGTGCAGGCCCAGCGCTTGGTCGTTATAAGGACCGATCCACTCGGTGGCGTCGATGGCACCGGTTTGCAGCGCGGTGAAGATTTCACCCGCTGGCATGTTCACCACCGTGCCGCCCATCTTGGTCAGCACTTCACCGCCCAGGCCTGGAGTGCGCATCTTCAGGCCATTAAAGTCATCAACGCTGTTGATTTCTTTGTTGAACCAACCGGCGGTCTGCACGCCCGTTGCGCCACACGCCATTGGCAGGACACCGAAGGGCTTGTAGGTTTCTTCCCACAATTCCATGCCACCACCCTTGTGCAACCAGGCGTTCATTTCCTGAGCGTTAGGGCCAAACGGTAGGGCGCAGAAGAACTGTGCCGCCGGCACTTTGCCCTTCCAGTAGTAGGGCGCACCATGGCCCATTTCCGCAGTGCCACGGCTTACGGCATCGAACACTTCCAGCGCTGGCACCAGCTCACCGGCGGCATACACTTTGACCTTCAAGCGGCCATTGCTCATTTCATTGACCAGCGTGGCGAAACGCTCGGCACCGACACCGACGCCGGGGAAGTTCTTTGGCCAAGAGGTGACCATTTTCCAGTTAAAGGTTTGGCTGCTTGCGCCCTCTTGGGGCTGACCAGCAGGGGCGGCTTCTTGCTTGCAACCGGCTAAAGCCGTGGCTGCAAGGCCTACACCTGCGGCTGCGAGAATTTGACGACGTTTCATGCAAAGCTCCTTATTGTTGTATGGGCCTGACCACAGGATCACTGCGGGTCGACCGTGCTTGAGTAACATAGGGGCAAGTGGCTCTCAAGCCTAGCGGATACGACTAAAGTTGCAGTGCCATTGCTGCAATCGCTCAGGCCTGCCTAGAATCGTCGTTCCCTCTGCCTACAAAGCCTATAACGATAAGGACTTATGATGTCCGACAAACCGCCTCTGCTACTCGGCCTCGCTCAACGCATCAACTCATTCAATACCTACTTAGGTAAAACCTGCGCCTGGCTAACCCTATTTCTGGTGCTTGGCACCGCCATTGTGGTGGTCCTGCGTTACGGTTTCGGCATCGGCGCAACGGCCCTGCAAGAAGCCGTGCTCTACGCTCACGCGCTGGTCTTTATGGGCGCTGCCGCCTGGGTGTTGCAACGCAACGGGCATGTGCGTGTTGATATTTTTTACCAGACATTCAGTCCCCGGCGTAAAGCCCTAGTCGACAGCCTCGGCACTGTGTTTTTCCTGCTGCCGGTGTGTCTGTTTCTCGGCTGGGCCAGTTGGGATTACGTCGGTAACGCGTGGGCAACCTTGGAAGGCTCTAGCGAATCGGGCGGGCTTAAATTTGTTTACCTGCAGAAAAGCATCATCTTAGTGCTGGTCTTTAGCTTGGTCTTACAAGGCATCGCCGACTTGATCAAATTCGCCAACATCCTCAGCGGTCGTCTGCCAGCCGTGGAGGTGACCCATGGCTGAGTTGATGGCAATTCTGCTGTTTATCAGCATCTGCACGGCCCTGATGGCCGGTTACCCAGTGGCCTTCACGTTGGGCGGTGTGTCGCTGCTGTTTGCCGGTATTGGCATCCTCACCGGCACCTTCGACGGCGGCTACCTGAGCGCCCTGCCTAATCGCCTGTTCGGCATCATGAACAACCAGACCATGCTGGCGGTCCCGCTGTTCGTGTTTATGGGGGTCATGCTGGAGAAGTCCAGGGTCGCCGAGGACCTGCTGGAGTCCATGTCCCGCCTGTTCGGCACCTTGCGCGGCGGTTTGGCCATTTCGGTCTGCGTGGTCGGTGCGCTCCTCGCCGCCAGCACCGGTATTGTGGGTGCCACGGTGGTGACCATGGGCCTGCTGGCGCTGCCCACCATGCTTCGCCGCGGTTATGACCCGGCAATTGCTACCGGTACTCTGGCCGCCACCGGCACCTTGGGACAGATCATTCCGCCGTCTATCGTGCTGGTACTGCTGGGCGATGTGATGTCCAGCGCCTACTCCCAAGCGCAATTGAAAATGGGCATCTTCTCGCCGAAAACCGTTTCGGTGGGTGACCTGTTTGTTGGCGCATTGATCCCCGGTTTACTACTGGTGGGCCTGTATATCCTCTACATCATTGGCGTGGCGATCTTCCAGCCAAAGAAGTTGCCCGCGTTACCGCAAGAGGAGCTCGGACCGATTGAGTGGGGCAAGCTGATCAATGCGCTGGTGCCACCGTTGCTGTTGATCGGCGCAGTGCTGGGCTCGATCCTCGCCGGCTATGCCACACCCACCGAAGCTGCGGCGCTCGGCGCGCTCGGCGCGATGCTGCTGGCCTTCTACAAGGGCCAGCTGAATTTCAGCCAACTGCGCCAAGTGGCCTCCGGCACCACTGAAATCAGCGCCATGGTTTTTATGATCCTGATTGGCGCGTCGCTGTTCTCGCTGGTGTTCCGCGGCTTCGGCGGCGAGGCGATGATCGAGGATGTGTTCGCCCAATTACCCGGCGGCGTGCTCGGCGCCTTCTTCCTGGTGATGGTGGTGATCTTCCTGCTCGGTTTTATCCTCGACTTTATTGAGATCACCTTCGTGGTGGTGCCGATTGTCGGCCCGGTATTGCTGGCCATGGGCATGGATCCGGTGTGGCTGGGGGTGATGATCGCGCTGAACCTGCAAACCTCTTTCCTCACCCCGCCATTCGGCTTCGCGCTGTTCTACCTGCGCGGCGTTACCCCGGCGTCGGTGCCCACCAGCACCATCTACAAGGGTGTACTGCCGTTTATCCTGATTCAGATCGTGCTGCTGGTGATTGCCTACCAGTACCCGGCACTGATCACGTGGCTACCGGAACAGGTTTACGGTAAGTAAGCCCTTGCCTCATGCACAGAGCGCCCGTCACTGACGGGCGTTTTGCTTTATAGCGGCCCGTTGCGCTCCAATAGTGGTTTAAATCCAAGGTAAACATGCCAATGGCCAAGTCCCATGTTGAACGCCTTGAGCGCGGTGAACTGACCTGCTGGCGCGTGCGTTATGGCGCCAGCGAGTTACTGATCAGCCAGCAAGGTGCACAGATTCTCAGCTATCAGGAGGATGGTCAGCCTCCTTTGATCTGGCTCAGCGAGCAAGCCGCCTATCGGCGTGGCCAGGGCGTGCGCGGCGGCGTGCCGGTGTGCTGGCCGTGGTTCGGCAACCTGCAACGCAACCCACAGGCTGTGCAAGCCATGCACCAGCAACCCGACACCGCGCCCGCCCACGGCCTGGTGCGCCACATCGACTGGCAATTACTGGGCATTGATAGCGGCGATGACGGCGTAGACCTTGAGTTCGCTTATAGCAGCGTCACCCAACCACTGGCTGACTGGCCGCATGCCGCCGAATTGCGCCTGCGCATCCGGCTAGATGGCCGCATGCACATCGCACTCACTGGCCATAACCTAAGCGAAACACCACTGGCGATCAGTCAGGCGCTGCACAGTTATTTTGCTGTAAGCGATATTCGCAACGTTGCAGTTGAAGGCCTGCACGGCTGCCGCTACATCGAGACCTTGGACGACTGGCAAACTCGCGAACAGGCGGGTGTGCTGCGATTCAATGGCGAAACCGACCGCATCTACCTCGACACGCCTACCGAACTGAGCATCCTCGACCGCACGTGGCAGCGACGCATTCACCTGCACAGCAGCGGCTCACAATCAGCCGTACTGTGGAACCCCTGGATCGACAAAGCCCAACGCCTTTCGCAATTCGCCGCTGACGCCTGGCAGGGCATGCTGTGTATCGAACACGCCAACGTAATGGACGACATCCGCGTGCTGGCGGCGGGTGAACAACATCAGCTGAGCGTGAGCCTGTGGGCTGAGCCGCTCAGCGCATAAGCGCTAGCGCGTTCACGCTGCAAGCGCTGTTACCGAACCCGCGCGGGTTCGGTAAACGTTGCTGGCTCATCTTCGCAGCGCCCCACACCCGCCAAACAGCCTTGGTTAATGTTTAGCCATACAGCAAGCAAGCATGTGAAAAATAAGATTTAACCCATCCTTTGGCCTGTGTGACCCTGCTGGTATGCCTTTCTCTATACCGCTTTTTTCTAGGCCCATGTGCAGCGCGCTGCTGCCAGAACGCTGCCAGCACGCCGCTGAGCAGCGCAACGCCACGCTGCCGAAAACCCTGGCCTTCTGGGCGCTCTGGCATTGCCGGCATGCACGCCCGCCGGACAGCATCTGTGCAACCCTCTGATTGCCTCGCAGCCAGTATCACTGGCTGCCGACGCTGAGCTTATTCGCTCAAGCACCCGCTCGTCGTACCCAGGAAGCTGCTTATGAATGCCGCGATCAAACCCATAACGCCCGCCGCTGAGCGTTGCCCGTCCTACTACAGCGCCACCCTCAATGAGGAAACCGACTACCCGACCTTGCAAGGCGAAGTCAGTGTCGATGTGGTGATTATCGGTGGCGGTTTTACCGGCGTAGCGTCTGCCGTTGAATTGGCCGAACGCGGCCTAAAAGTCGCCATTGTCGAGTCCAACAAGATTGGCTGGGGCGCCACCGGGCGCAACGGCGGCCAGGTCACCGGTAGCCTGTCCGGCGATGCGGCCATGACCAAGCAGATGCGCAACACCTTGGGCGAGGAGGTCGAAGACTTTATCTGGCACCTGCGCTGGCGCGGCCACGACATCATCAAGAACCGCGTGGAAAAGTACGGGATCAACTGCGACCTCAAGCACGGCCACCTGCATGCGGCGATGAAGCCCGTGCACATGCAGGAACTGGAAGCCTCTTATGCCGAAGCAGTGCGTCGGGGCATGGCCGATGATGTCACCCTACTCGACCGCGACGGTGTGCGCAGCCACCTGGCCAGCGACCTGTATAACGGCGCGCTGAAGAACACCCGCAACATGCACCTGCACCCGCTGAACTTGTGCATCGGCGAAGCCCGCGCCGCAGCCAGCCTCGGCGCGCTAATCTTCGAACATTCTGAGGTGCTGGAAATCGTTCACGGCGCTAAGCCTGCAGTGGTCACCGCCCAAGGCCGAATCAATGCCAAACAGGTGCTGTTGGCCGGTGATGTGTACCACAAGCTGGAGCCAAAAAAGCTCAAAGGCCTGATCTTCCCCGCCATGGGCGGTATTGTTACCACCGCGCCACTCGGCGAATTAGCAGACCAGATCAACCCGCACGACTTAGCCGTCTATGACTGCCGTTTCGTCCTCGATTATTACCGCCTGACTGCCGACAAACGCCTGTTGTTCGGCGGCGGCTGCAACTACTCCGGCCGCGACTCACGCGACATTGCCGCTGAACTGCGCCCGGGCATCGAACAGACCTTCCCACAGCTCAAGGGCGTCGCTATCGACTTCCAGTGGAGCTGCGCCATGGGCATCGTGATGAACCGCATCCCACAGCTGGGCAAGCTCTCGGACAACGTCTGGTACTGCCAGGGCTACTCCGGCCACGGCATCGCCACCACCCATATCATGGGCGAGATCATGGCTAACGCGCTGACCGGCACCATGGGCCACTACGACACCTTCGCCGCCTGCAAGCACATCAAAGTGCCGCTCGGTGATGTGTTCGGTAACCCGATGCTGGCCGCCGGCATGTGGTACTACCAGATGCTGGAAAAACTGCGCTAGGTCATGCGCACCCAAAAGACCGCGAAGGTTTAGCTTTTTCCTGCCGTGCTCAGCGCGGCTTGAGTGGCCGCGACCTCACCGCGCTCACAGACAAACTCTACCGGCGCTGAGCCATCGGCATTGAGCTGGTAAATCGCGCTCGGCTGGCCTTGTTCGTTGAAGAACACTTGGCCCAGGCCTGCACCATTCCACAGGCGTTCGCCGGCTTTGCTGCGTGAGGGGATGCGAGGCGTAACTTGCATACGCCGCCGAGTGGTCAGCCAGTTAAGCGGCGACCAGGGCGCATACAACCAGCGATTGAGGCGGTCAAACCAGTCGAGTAAGCGCCGTGGAAATTCGTTTTTCAAGCCGCTGCTGGTGATTTGCCAGAGCTGCGGGCCGCGCTTACGTTGGCGGATCAGCACTTGGTAAACAAAGGAATAATGCACATCGCCAGAGAGAATCACGTAGCTGCCCGGCGTGCGTGAATGGCGGAAGATATTCAGCATCACTTGGGCTGCCCCCCGGTGGGCCATCCAGTTTTCCGCATCGACCATCAGCGGATGGCCGGCCCAACTGAATATCTTCTGGATGGTTTCGATCAGCTTGACCCCAAACATCGGCGCGGGGGACACAACGATGGCTGACGGGTGATCAAGCAACTCCTGCTGAAATTCGCAGAGCGCCTCCCAATCCAGCAGCCCAGAGGGCCGCTTGGGGTTGCGATCACTGCGCCAGCGCCGAGTGCGGGTGTCCAACACCACCAACGCCGGGGTGGTCGGTAAGACAAACTGCCACTGATGAAAGCCCAGTAGTTCGTCGATCAGCGCATTCTGTTGCTGACAGTCCATGCGGTTTTTAGCGTCGCGCTCTTCGGTCATCGCGCGAATCGTTTGCAGCGGCTGGGTAAACACCTGCGGGTTGTTGCCCCAGCCTTGGCACAGCAGGTAGGCGATCAAGGCGTTGCCGATAATACGTTTTGAAAACGGATGGCCGTAAGCGGTTTGCTCCCACTGGGCGGAAAGGTTCCAGTCATCGGTGATGTCGTGGTCATCAAAAATCATCAGCGTAGGCAGGTGGGCGAGGGCGCGAGCCACCCCGCCCAAGCCACTGCGAAAACCCTCGACATGCTCGCGCTCAGCCTGATAACGCGCCGCTTTCTCTGCGCTCAACTCAGGCATTTCAGTGTTCAGCTGAGCCCACAGCACGGGCGACCACACCAACAAGTACATGGCCAGTACTTCCGCGCAGGTAACTAAGTGGTTGTCGGCGCTGCTGGTGGTGAACACCGGCTTTTCCACCCCGCCGAAAAAGCGTTCACGCAGGGTTTCGTTACTGTTGGTCGCGGGCAGTAACTCGGCGCGTTGGTAGTAGCTGGCCGGGTGCTGATACAGCGCTTCGCTGTCATCGACCACTGCCCCTTCGAGGTGCTCGCCGAATAAGCCAAGACGCGCAATCACTTGGTGAATGGCCCGTAACATCGGCCCGCTGACGTCATCGGCGTAAATTTGGTCGCCGCTCATCAAGAGCAACGCGGGACGTTGTTCAGCGCTGGGTGACTCCGCCAGCAAGCGATCCGCGCACAGCAAACCGTCGGCCGCAGGGTGATGCGGCTTACGACAGGAGCCGTGGAGGATGTGCTCAAGCTGGCTGCGCAGGACAAAGTTAGGCTGCGTTGCACCCTCGTACAGCAAGTGCGGTGCCCAATCAGCAATCGCCAAAGGCGCTTGATCGGTTTGCTCGATCAGCAGGTCGTAGTCGATCTGCACATCACAGAGCAGCGGTGTGTCCAGCGCCAGTTCAATCAGGTGAATAAACGCCTGTTCGCCCACCTGGATCACTTGGCAGCAGCCATCGGTTAGCGCGTAGCGCTGAGGCTGCAGCTCATACTTAGCCGGTGCGGTAAGTTGCAGGCTGAGCGTCAGCGGCTGGCTGCCGACCAACCAGAGCACCAACCGCTGCGGCTCAAGACGACGCAGCAGTGGGCCGGCCAGTACTAAAGGCAGGTCATCATGGCCAACAGTCGCGGCTATGGGCATCAGGGTATCGGGCTCGGATAGCAAAACGGGTCGTTAATAGAGCGGCATTTCGCGCCAGTGGTTCACTCGGCTCAGCAAGGGCTGCCGTGCAGGTTATTGCGCGGCCTGACGTAACCGCTGCAGATCGAGGATTTCAATCTCGCCGTAATTGAGCCGCAGCATACCTTGGCTCTCCAGATCCTTGAGAATCTGGTTGGTGGTTTGCCGAGAAATCGACAGCATCAACGCTAGCTGCTCTTGGGGCAGGTGGATAACCCGGCGCGGTTCGCCTTCGCCGTAGTTCTCAGCCATCAGCAACAAGCGTCGGGCCAAGCGCGGGGCAGCGGGGCGCAGGCTCATCTCTTCTAGAGCAATAAACGCCAGGCGCAGTTTGTGGCTCATCAATAGGGCGACATCACGCCAGTACTGCGGCTGTTGCTCAAGCAGCGCCAAAAGAACGGCTTGCGGCACCTGCAGCAGGGTACTGGCACCGTCGGCGAAAGCATCGTGGGTGCGCGGTTGGCCGTCGAACAGGGAAATCTCGCCAAACCAGTAGGGCGCCTCGATTAAGGTCAGCAGCGCCTCTTTGCCTGCCGTATTGACCGCACCAATGCGCATGCCACCTTCGACCACGGCATAAAGGCCGCAGGGTTTATCGCCGCGGCGAAACAGCGCCTGACCGGCACTCAATTGTTTAATCTGGGCAGCCGCCAGCAACGCCTCCTGCAACGCGGCGGGCAGGGCGTTGAACCAATGCCCCTGACGCAAACGCGCTTGATACGTACGAGCGCCGGTCATTGCTGGCGGCCAAAGCGGCGACTGCTAATTTGTCGGCTAGCTGACAGAACGGCGCCCGGGTTTGCGGTCATGCTGACCACCTGTCTTGCATAAGGAAAATAATAATGAAAACCCTGGTCGACCACTTGGCGCAATACGCGGCGTATCACCGTGATCAGCGCAATATTCTCAGCCACTTTATCGGCATTCCACTGATCGTTGTGGCAGTGGCGGTTTTGCTTTCACGCCCCGGCGTCGAGGTGCTCGGCCTGTGGCTGGCTCCGGCAACGCTGGTGAGCCTAGCGGCTGCCCTATTTTACCTGCGCCTAGACCTGCGCTTCGGCCTGCTGATGACCCTGCTATTGGGGCTCAGTTTATGGGCGGCAGCCTGCTTGGCGGTGCAATCGACGATGGTTTGGTTAGGCAGCGGCATTGGCCTGTTTGTGATCGGCTGGGCTATCCAGTTTGTCGGCCATTATTGGGAAGGACGTAAGCCGGCGTTTGTCGATGACGTCATGGGCTTGGTGATTGGCCCGCTGTTTGTCGCCGCTGAAGCCGCTTTTTTACTGGGCCTGCGCAAAGAGGTGGAGCAGGTGATCCTCGAGCGCGCCGGGCCGACCTGCATCCGTGAGAAACACGCCAACGCCTGATAGCGAGCCAGACGGATTGGTCCGCCGCCGGAATTACATCCGGGCGGCCAAACGCTGCCGCCCAAAGCTTAACCGCTACCGCCGGCGCGCAGCAGGGCTTGTCAGTACAGCGTCATCCACTGGTCCGTTAAGGCGCGGGTGTGGCGGTGCACGGTGATCGGCGCAAACGGGCGGCCTGAGGCACTTTGCAAGGCGCTGCTCTGGCTGTTGAGGTCAAGCAGCGCGGCCTTGAGGTAATCCCAACGGGTCTTTAGCTTGCCGATTTGCGGGTTGGCCTTGCCGTCGAGCGCGGCCAGCTGGGCATCCACCGAGGGCACAATTTTGCGCTCATCTTGGCCTAGGTAGGTATTGGGCTGCTCACGGGCCGTTTCAAAATTACCGAAGTAGGCGCGGCTGAGGTATTGCACTGAAAGGTATTCAAGCTTGGCGGCCACTTCGATGGCGGCAGGATCAGCCAGTGTGCGGCTCTGCTCCAACACACCGAGCAGGGCTTTGCTGAGGTCTTCAGGATAGCGCCAAGGCATGTCGTCTTCATTGGGGCCAAAACCGATGCCGCGACGGATCTGCACCACCAGCTCTTGATGGGCACTGCGCAGGGCATCGGTAGTTTGCGGCAAGCTCTGTACGGCCGCCGCGAAGGCTTGTAGATCTGCCTCCAAGGCCTCTTGGTGTTTCTTTTGGAAACCCTCACCCCGTAACAACATCAGGCTGCTGGTAACCCGGCTGGCTTGCACCTGCACCTGTTCCTGAGGCGTAACTGCTTGAACGGAGGTCAGTGGCAAAAGACTGGCCAGCAGACCGAGCAACGTGAGCAATAGCGGGCGTAGCAACGCTGTGGATCGCATGGGGTGGTGTGCTCCTTATTATTTTTCTGAGCATGGCTGAACGGCGTCAGCTTATCAATTGGCGCGGCAGAGGGTATTGCACAGCAATGCCAAAGAAAGCAGCCTAAAGAGTGATTTGCTCACATAAATGCGCGAACCCGTCGAAAACTGCCAGCAGCGCCTCAACCTGCGCTGAGTAATGACACCGATTTGACCTGCGCCCAGAGCGACTGGCCTTGCTGAATATGCAAACGGTCGAAGGAGTAGCGGGTAATACGCGCCATCAGCTGCTCATCGCCCACCTGCACGCGGACCAATACATAGGCTTTTTCGACCACCTCAATGCAATCGACCACCTGCGCCGGCAACAGGTTAAGCACGCTGCTGTCTTGGGCCTGCTGCATACTTAGGCTGACATCCCGCGCTTTGATTTTTACCCGCACCGCTTGGCCTAACGGCAGCGGCCCGTGGGGCAACTGCAGGCGCACAGCGCTGCCGGGTAATTGCACCGCGAGCAGTCCGTAGGCGTGGTCATGGCCGACAACGCGCGCGTCCACCACTGCCTCGGCAGCATCTTCAAAGATAAACGGCAGATCGGCGCGCAGCAGGGTTTCCTTCAGCGGACCGCTGGCGGTTACTCGACCGTCTTCAAGCAACACCAGGTGATCGGCCAAGCGCGCCACTTCATCGGGCGCATGGCTGACGTAAATAATTGGAATTTCCAGCTCGGTGTGCAGCCGCTCCAAGTACGGCAACACTTCCTGCTTACGCTTAAGGTCAAGCGAGGCCAGCGGCTCATCCAGCAACAACAACCGAGGGCTGGTGAGCAGGGCGCGGGCGATACCGACGCGCTGTTGCTCACCGCCGGACAGATTGCCCGGTAAGCGCTGCAGTAAATGACCAATACCGAGCAACTCAACCGCTTGCTCAAGGGCGATGCGTCGCTGCGCTGGGGCGATACGTTTGAGCCCGTAGTGCAAATTGCGTTGCACTGACAGGTGCGTAAACAGGTTGGCATCCTGAAACACATACCCCACAGCGCGCTGGTGCGCCGGGACAAATAGGCCTTGGGCGCTGTCTTGCCACAGTTCGCCATTGACCTGCAAATACCCTTCAACGGACTGATCCAGCCCAGCGAAACAACGCAAGCAACTGGTCTTGCCCGAGCCGGAATGGCCAAACAAGGCACTGACGCCGCGACCGGGCAGGTTCATCTCAACATCCAGCGTGAAGCCTGCATGTGCAACCTTAAAACGCGCCTGGATTGCCCCCAACCCGGCGACCTGTTGCAGCGGCGCGGGACGGCGCGACAGTGGCCAGATCATTGCCAGATCCGCTTATTACTGCGCCCGGAATACAGCGCCAGCAGCACGATAAACGAAAACAGCAACATGCCGCCCGCCAGCCAGTGTGCCTGGGCGTATTCCATGGTTTCTACATGGTTATAAATCTGTACGGAGGCCACTTGGGTTTTACCCGGGATATTGCCGCCAATCATCAACACCACCCCAAACTCGCCAACGGTATGGGCAAAACCCAGCACGGCGGCGGTGATAAAACCGGGCCGGGCCAGCGGCACGACCACCGTGAAAAAACTGTCCCAGGGCCCTGCGCGCAACGTCGCTGCCGCCTCCAACGGACCGCGACCGATGGCTTCAAAAGCGTTCTGCAGCGGTTGCACGACAAAGGGTAGGGAATAGAACACCGAGCCGATTACCAGGCCGGTGAAAGTAAACGTCAGGGTGCCGAGGCCGAGGCTCTGGGTCAGCTGACCAATAATACCATGCGGCCCCATGCTCACCAACAGGTAAAAGCCAATCACCGTTGGCGGCAGCACCAGTGGCAGGGCGACGATGGCGCCAATCGGCTGCTTCCACCGCGAGTTGGTGCGCGCCAGCCACCAGGCAATCGGTGTACCAATCAACAGCAGCACCACAGTGGTCAGCGAGGCCAACTCCAGCGTCAGCAGCACCGCGGCTAAATCAGCGTTGCTCAGGGGCATCGCACCCTCTCTTTAGCGTTGATAGCCATAGGCCTGGGCGATCGCCGTCGCTTTCGCACCTTTGAGGTACGTAACAAGCGCTGCGGCGGCGGGATTATGCTCGCCTTTCTTCAGCATCAACCCATCCTGCCTGATCGGTGTATGCAACTCAGCCGGCACCCGCCAGGCCGACCCACTGCTGAGCTGACCGTCTTTGAATACTTGCGACAGCGCGACAAAGCCCAACTCGGCATTGCCAGTGGCGACAAACTGATGGGCCTGGGTAATGCTCTGCCCCTCCACCAACTTATGTTGCACGGCCGCGCTCAAACCCAGCGCTGCCAGCACCTCGTTGGCAGCCAGCCCATAAGGCGCTGCCTTAGCGTTAGCCAGCGCTAAGCGCTTGAATTGATTGGCTTTAAGCACGGCATCCGTACCGTTGATATAACCCGCTGTAGCCGACCACAACACCAGACTGCCGATCGCATAGGTAAAACGCGAACCCTCGACACCCAGCCCTTCACTGTCGAGCTTGGCCGGGGTGCTGGCATCGGCACTGAGCAACACCTCGAACGGCGCACCGTGATGAATCTGCGCATACAACTGCCCGGTGGCCCCGAAAGACGCGAGCACCGTATGCCCCGTGTCCTGCTCAAACTCGGCCACAATCTCTTGAAACGGCGCGGTGAAATTAGCCGCCACCGCGACCTGAACCTGATCAGCCAAGACGCTGCCGCTAAACGCTATGCCAACCAATAGCCGGAGCAGTATTCGGGAAATACGGCAATCCATGTGATGACTCCTAGGAGCAGGTGGGGCATTTAGCCCTTACGGCGAAAGGGTTGAACGGCACCTGAGGTTTACCCGCACGCCTCGGTATTGGCGCGGCAATACAACTACGCCGCCAATGGTAGCGTTTTGCGCCGCCAGATAGATCTCGAAGAGGTTGATTGAGGCTGGCAAACAATTTTTTATTAGCTGATTCGTATTCAGTAAGGGGTGAAATTTTAATAAGGGATCTGAACAACCCGACGTTATTTTGCGCGCGAGATCAATAGCAACAGCGGACCAATAAGACCGCTGTATTGTTTCTGATAAGCGACAAAACGTTACAAGCATTCGGCAAGAGGAGCTAATAGACTTACAAATAATGTGCCTTAATCCTTTGCTGAAGAACACCATGCTCGATAACCATCCCTGCGTGCAGCTTATCAGCAGTGACCCGCAAACCGCTGACACTGCCCGTGATGCTCTGTGTCATGCGGGGATCAGTTGCCAGCTGGTGCATTCGCCGCGAGATTGTCAGCACGCGCCGGCTTGCCGCTGGCTGCAACCACTGCCCCACGAACTGCAGATGCGCCTGACCCTAGACGATGCCATCAACACCCTGGAAAAAACCCGTCACGCCTTTAAATCCCGTGATCTCGCCGATTTGCGCCGACGTCTGCAAGCGCTTATGGAGACGTTGTAGAACAAACTGATTTGAGGTAGAAAAGCATCACGGTTTCGCCCCTGTCTATTAATTGGGCGAGAACCGGCTATGCCGGGCAGGACGAATGGGCCTGCAAGACAAAGCGTTAATCACCTCCTCGCGGGTATTCAGCGAGCAGGTGATTAACGCTTTTTTATTGCCTGTAGAAAACCAGAGGCACGCAATGGATATGCATCACGAGTTGCACGCACTGCTGCGTAACAGCGGCCTGGATCAAGACGAAATCACCACCCGTCTGGACTTCCTCGACTGGCGCCCGGCGGATGATGCCCGCCTGCAGGCAGCGCGCGTCGATTTCAATGACATGCATCGCGATTTTGTCGAGCACCTCTACCAACACCTCGGCCATTTCAACGCGCCATCGGCGTTGCTGCAAGACACCACAGTGACCACGCGGCTTAAGCACAGTCAGCTCAGTTATTACCAACGTCTGTGGCAGGGCCCGCGCGACCACGACTATGTGTGTGAACGCCTGCGCATCGGCTTGGTGCATGACCGGGTCGGCCTTGAGTTGAAGTGGTACTTGGGTGGTTATCGCCTGTACCTCGACAGCCTGCTGCAGAAGCTGTTTGGTGATCACGCGGCCAGTGCGCTCTATGCCAGCGTGCTAAAAGCGGTGTTCTTTGACATGACGCTGACCATTGATGCCTACAGCAGCGCGCAACGTCGCGCGCTGGAAAGCAGTGACGCGCGCTACGCCCGCGTCACGCGCGGCGCCAATGATGGCCTCTGGGACTGGCATGTCGAGCGCGACCATCTGTACCTCTCGGAGCGCTGGGCGAGCATGCTTGGCCTCAACCGCGATCAGCTCGGCGATGGCAAGGCCGGTTGGTTCGCCCGCGTGCATCCGGAAGACTTGCCGGGGCTGCGTCAGGCTATCCAGCACCACCTGAGCGGGCAGAGTGAATCCCTGCATCAGCAATACCGTATTCGTCACCGCCAAGGGCATTACCTGTGGGTGTTGGTGCGCGGCGTCGTCAGCCTTGATGAGCGCGGCGAGCAGCGTTTGGCCGGTTCACAAAGCGATATCAGCGGCCAGAAAAACACTGAACAACACTTACAGCACAGTGCCCGCCATGACCTTCTTACAGGCTTGGGGAATCGGCTGCGCTTGCAGGAGTTGCTCGACCAAGCCCAGCAACGGCAAAAGCGCCCCGGCGCACGTGACGCTGCCTTGCTATTTATCGACCTCGACCGCTTCAAGGTGATCAACGACAGCCTCGGCCATACCGTTGGCGATCAGGTGCTGGTTGAAGTGGCCAGGCGGTTGGCGAAATGCCTGCGCCCCGGCGATCACCTGTTGCGCTTTGGCGGTGACGAATTCGTCGCCCTGCTTGATGACCTGGCTTGTTTAGATGACGCCGAGCACGTTGCCCAGCGCATGCTTGATGAGTTGCTGCAACCGATAGGGCTGGCCGAACGGCAGCTGTCGGTGAGTGCCAGTATTGGCATCGTTGACCTGACCGAAGCCAACATCGATGGCGACGTGCTACGCGCCGCCGACCTCGCCATGTACCGCGCTAAAGAGGCCGGCAAAGCCCGGTTCGCCCGTTACAGCGCGGAACTGCAGGTGCGCGCCGAGCAATCTTTGCAACTGGAAAGTGCCTTGGCGCTGGCCCTGACCCGCGACGAATTCGAGCTCTACTACCAACCGGTGTGCTGCCTGGACGATGGCCAAGCGCGGGTGACGGGGGTCGAGGCCCTGCTGCGCTGGCGCCATAACGGCCGTTTGATCGCGCCACAGGAGTTTATTCCGGTCCTGGAAGAGTCCCGACAAATCGTCGCAGTCGGTGACTGGGTACTGCTCCAGGCTTGCCTGCAGAGCAAGCGTTGGCAGGCAGTTCAGCCGGGTATGAGCTGCGCCGTCAACCTCTCCAGCCGGCAGCTGTGCGAAGCCCAATTTGCCCAGCGCGTCACCCAGATACTGGCGCTTACTGGCCTGCCGGCAAGCAACCTGATTCTGGAAATCACCGAAAGCCAACTGATGGAAGACAGCGCCCAGACCCTAGCTTGCTTGCGCGAGCTGGCCAGCCTCGGTGTGCGCTTGGCCTTGGATGACTTTGGCACCGGTTACTCGTCGTTAGGCTACCTGACGCGCTTCCCGCTGCACATTCTCAAGGTCGATAAGAGCTTCATCACCGGGGTCGAGGACGGTGGCGAGCTGGCCACCATCAGCCGCGCCATCATCAAACTGGGCCAGGGCCTCAACCTTGAAGTGATTGCCGAAGGCGTGGAGCAACCCAGCCATCTGGCGTTTCTCCGTGAGCAGGGCTGTCGCTATGCCCAAGGCTATTTGCTCAGCCGCCCACAACCGGTGGAGGTGCTTGATCAGCTGTTCCAGCAACACCCCATCTGCCTGCACAACACGTCTGCTTTACCCGCACACAACTACTGCCCTCAATAAAAACCCGCGGAGTCACCGATGAAACTCAACCTTCCCGTCAGTGGGCGCGCCGTCAACGTCAGCCGCGCCGCCAACATCCTCAGCACCACCGACCTGAAAGGTGCGGTTAGCTACGTCAACCCGGACTTCATCGATATCAGTGGCTTCACCTCTGCCGAGCTATTGGGTAAAAACCACAACATCGTGCGCCACCCGGACATGCCGCCCGCCGCTTTCGGCCACATGTGGCAAACCCTTAAAGCCGGTAAAAACTGGATGGGGCTGATAAAAAACCGCTGCAAAAACGGTGACCATTATTGGGTCAGCGCTTATGTCATCCCGGTAAAGCGCGATGGCCACGTGGTGGAGTATCAATCCGTGCGCACCCAAGCCAGCACCGAGCAGATTGCCGACGCCGAGCGTCTGTATGCCAGCCTTAAAGCCGGGCGTGAGCAACAGACGTTGCGCCCGCCGCGCCTAAGCGTGCAGCTGAAACTGCTGCTGGGCCTCAACCTCAGCTGGTTTACCGCCCTCGGCCTGGCCGCTGCAACCCTGGGGTTACCGGCAAGCGCCGGGCTTTTAGTGGCGCTGCTCGGCGGCGGCGTTGGCAGCGCGCTGCTGAGCTGGCAACTGGCGCCCTTGCAGCGTTTGGCCGCTCGGGCTCGGCAGATTGGCGACAACCCCTTAAGCCAGACGCTGTACTGCGGCCGGCGTGATGAGTTCGGCCAAATCGAACTGGCCCTGCGCATGCTCGAAGCCGATGCCGGCGCCGTGGTTGGACGCATCAGCGATGCCGCGCAACAACTTGGCCGCCACACCGCCGAACTGGCCGAGCAACTGCAAAGCAGCCAGCGCACCAATCAGCAACAGCAGAGCGAAACCGAACAGGTGGCCACTGCCGTCAACCAAATGGCCGCCAGCGTTCAAGAGGTCGCGAGCAATGCCCAGAACAGCGCCACAGCAGCTAACCGTGCGGATACAGAAACCTGCCAGGGCCAACAACTGGTCAGCCAGACCAGCAACACCATCAGCCAACTGGCCAGTGAAGTTGAACGAGCTTCAACCGTGATCCAACAGCTTGAGCAGCACAGCAACGATATTTCCGGGGTGCTGGAGGTGATTCGTGGGATCGCTGAGCAGACCAACCTGTTGGCCCTTAACGCGGCCATTGAAGCGGCCCGCGCCGGTGAACAGGGGCGTGGCTTTGCCGTGGTAGCGGACGAGGTGCGTGGCTTGGCCTCGCGTACCCAGCAGTCCACCAGCGAGATCCAGCGCATGATCGCCACCTTGCAAAATGGCGCCCGCGAAGCCGTGGCGGTGATGCAAAACAGCAGTGCCCAAGCGCGCCAGAGCGTGCTTCAGGCCAGTGAAGCGGCCCAAGCGCTACAAGGCATTGGCCAGCGGGTTAATGAAATCACCGATACATCTGTGCAGATCGCGGCCGCCGTTGAGCAACAAAGCGCCGTCAGCGAGGAGATCAACCGCAACCTCACACGTATCCGCGAGGCCTCGGAGTTGAACGTGGTGGCCGGCCTGCAAAGCCAAGCCGCCGCCAGCCAAGTGGCCGGGTTGAGTGCTGACCTAAGCCAGCTGGCCGAGCAATTCTGGGCCCGGCGCGCAAACTAAGGGGCATTAGCGGCTGAATGCTCGGGCTGATGAACCCTCAGCGCTTGCGCCACACACTGGCCAACCAAGGCTGCTGCTCGCGGGGCAGCCCGGGTGGGCGGTAGTAATGCTGCAGTTCGCTGAAGCCGGCGGCCGTGAGCAGAACGCGCCAGTGGGTCAGGTCGTAATAGGCGCCGTAGCGATCACCGTTCCAGCCTTCTTGATTGTCGCCACGAGGGTTGGAGCAAAACAGCACGCCGCCCGGCTTGAGGGTGGCATGCAACTGCGTCAACACCCGAGGCAGTTCCTGGCTGGGGATGTGGAACAACACAGCATTGGCGAACACGCCATCGAAGCGCTCAGGCGGCAAATCGAGGGCGAGAAAGTCTTGCTGCCAGGCTTCGCAACCGCTGTCGGCGCGGGCCATGTCGACAAAACGCTCGCAACCGTCTAGGCCGACTGCCACATGACCCAGCGCGGTAAAGGTACGCAGATCACGGCCTGGCCCGCAGCCAAAATCGAGAATCTGGTAGGGCGTAGTGGCTTGGATAGGCGCGAGCAGGGCGGCGATGTTTTGGCTGACATCATGGTCGCGGGTGCCGACACGGAAGTCTTCGGCGCAATCCTGATAATGACGCACGGTCAGCACGCTGATCTGCGCCAGTTCATCCGCACTCAAAGGCATCAGCGTTTACCCCTCGGCCAGCAGGCGACGCAATTCAGCCAGCACCGGTGCGCTGCTCGGCCGCACATTGCGCCACAAGGCAAACGCTTCGGCCGCTTGCTCAACCAACATGCCCAGGCCGTCGAGAGTGCGTGCCGCGCCATGCTCAGTGGCCCAACGGTTGAAGGCGGTCGGCTCCTTGCCGTACATCATGTCGTAGCAGAGGGTATGCCCTGGCTCGATCAGGCCCGGTGCAATTGGCGGCAACTCGCCGGCCAAGCTGGCCGAGGTGCCATTGATGATCAGGTCCACCGGCGCGTCGATCCAGTCATAACCGCTGGCGGCTACCGGGCCCAGATCGGCGAACTCTCGGGCCAACTGTTCGGCTTTTGCCACGGTGCGGTTGGCGATCACCAGCGCCGCCGGTTGCTCGGCCAAGAGCGGCTCCAATACCCCGCGCACCGCACCGCCGGCGCCCAGCAGAAGAATGCGTTGGCCTTTAAGGTTAACGCCGGCATTCACCGTCAGATCACGCACAAGACCAGCGCCGTCGGTGTTGTCCCCGAGCAGGCTGCCGTCGGCCAGCTTCTTCAGCGTGTTCACCGCACCGGCGCGGCGCGCGCGATCACTCAGGCTGTCGGCCAGAGCAACCGCTTGCTCCTTGAACGGCACGGTGACATTGGCACCCTGGCCGCCGGCGAAGAAATCACGGGCAAAACCGGGGAAATCCTCCAGCGGCGCGAGCAGCGCTTCATAGCTCAGTTGCTCGCCAGTCTGCTCGGCAAAAAGGCGATGGATCAGCGGCGACTTGCTGTGGCCGATGGGGTTACCGAATACACCGTAGCGGTCCATAAAAATCCTTTCTAATTACAGGGTCACTGCCTAAGCCGAGCGTCCAAAGCCGATGTAGCCCGGATGAAATCCGGGAGCGGTCGCTGGAACTCACCCCGGATTTCATCCGGGCTACGCCATTACGCCTTGGCCGGTAGCCAGTCACGATCGGTCAGGAAATACTCCGTCAGCCGCGCTTCTTCGCTGCCCGGCTCGGGCTTCCAGTCGTAGCCCCAGCGTACGTGCGGCGGCAACGACATGAGGATCGACTCGGTGCGCCCACCCGATTGCAGGCCAAACAGCGTGCCACGGTCGAACACCAAGTTGAATTCAACATAGCGGCCACGGCGGAAGGCTTGGAACTCGCGCTCACGCTCGCCATAAGGGGTCAGCTTGCGGCGCTGTACGATGGGCAGGTAGGCGGCCAAATAGGCATCACCGATGGCGCGCATAAAGGCAAAGCTGGTGTCGAAGTCCCACTGGTTAATGTCATCGAAAAACAGTCCGCCAATACCCCGTGGCTCGTCGCGGTGCTTGAGGTAAAAGTAGCGATCACACCAGGCTTTGAACTTCGGATAGACCTCGGCTCCGAACGGCGCACAGGCCTCGAAGGCAACGTGGTGCCAATGCACGCAGTCTTGTTCATTGGCATAGTAAGGGGTCAGGTCGAAGCCGCCGCCGAACCACCACACCGGCTCTTCACCGGCTTTTTCAGCGCTGAAGAAGCGTACGTTGGCGTGGGAGGTCGGTACGTAGGGGTTTTCCGGATGCATCACCAGCGACACGCCGAGGGCTTCAAAGCCACGACCAGCCAATTCGGGCCGGTGGGCGCTGGCCGAAGGCGGCAGGCTGTCGCCAAATACATGGGAGAAGTTCACCCCGCCCTTTTCGATCAGTGCACCGTTTTCCATCACCCGTGTGCGACCACCGCCACCACCCGGACGCTGCCAGGCGTCTTCAAAAAACTCAGCGCCGCCGTCTTCGGCTTGCAGGGCAGTACAGATACGGTCTTGCAGGTCCAGCAGATAGGCTTTTACGGCCTCAGTACGGTCACTCACGGCGGCACCTTGAAAGCAGGTAAGGCTGCCCAGCAGTAAAGGCTGCTGAACGGCGAAATCGGCGGCAAGCATAACATTTATGGCCTGCCATCCATGGCGGCCACCCTTCGGGTCGTCGCGACGTGACGCTAAAAATGGCTCCCGGCCATTTTTAGCCACTGCGCTGCCGCCGTTGACGGCGGTCAATGGAGACGATTGGATAGCGGCACTCTTGCGCTTCTGCATGCATGATCCAGCCATTCAATCGTTGAGGAGTCCGACAATGCCCATGCGTATTCAATTTAGCCGCCACGGTGGCCCCGAAGTACTCGACTACCTCGACTATCAGCCCGCGTTGCCCGGCCCTAATGAGGTACGGGTGCACAATCAGGCCATCGGCCTGAATTTCATCGACACCTATTTTCGCAGTGGCCTGTATGCACCGCCAAGCCTGCCCTCCGGGCTCGGTACTGAGGCCGCTGGGATAGTCGAGGCCGTGGGCTCAGCCGTTAGCGGTTTCCGAGTGGGCGACCGCGTCGCCTATGCCACCGGCCCTTTAGGTGCATACAGCGAGCTACATGTAGTGCCCGCCGAAAAGCTGGTCAAACTGCCGGATACGATCAGCTTCGAGCAGGCTGCAGCTGTCATGCTCAAGGGCCTCACGGTGCAGTATCTGCTGCGCCAAACCTTTGCCCTGCAGGGCGGCGAAACCATTCTGTTTCATGCAGCTGCCGGTGGTGTCGGCTCGCTGGCCTGCCAGTGGGCTAAAGCACTCGGGGTCAAGCTGATTGGCACCGTGAGCTCGGCCGCTAAAGCCGCACGGGCGATGGAGCATGGCGCGTGGGCAACCATCGACTACAGCCGTGAAAACGTCGCCCAGCGCGTGCTGGAGCTGACTGGCGGCAAGAAGTGCCCGGTGGTGTATGACGGCGTGGGCAAGGATACTTGGGAAACCTCACTGGACTGCGTAGCACCGCGCGGCTTGCTGGTCAGCTTCGGCAATGCTTCCGGCGCGGTCAGCGGGGTCAACCTGGGCATCTTGGCGCAGAAGGGTTCGCTGTTCGTCACCCGCCCAACGCTGGCGGGCTACGCCGATACGCCTACTCGGCTGCAAAGCATGGCCGATGAGCTGTTTACCATGCTCGAGAGCGGCAAACTGCAGGTGGAGATCAGCAACCGCTATGCGCTCAAGGACGCCGCACTGGCGCAAACCGCATTGAGTGCGCGACAGACCACAGGCTCGACCATTCTGTTGCCGTAAAACCATAGCGTGCCAGGCCACTCAGCCTGCATTACACACCTTGCAGGCTGAGTGGTTGGGAGTGCATCTAAACCAGCGCCTTTTAAGGCGCGCGGCCCACCCAGTGGCCACCTTCACAGACCACCAAGCCCTCTAGCTCAAGCTCGGTGAGCGCCGCCAAAACCTCGGCCAGCGGTTTACCGCTGGCGATCACCAGCGCTTCACTGCTGTGTGGCGCAGCGTGCAGTAAGGCCAGTAAGGGATGGACAGCCGCTGCAGCAGCTTGCTTTGTATCAATGGGCGGCTGCGCTTGCCAACCGCGTAAGGCTTGCAGAATATCCTCGATACTTTCCACCAGCGTTGCGCCTTCGCGGATCAGCTGATGACAACCGCGTGCGCCCGGGTGATGGATGGAGCCGGGAATCGCATACACCTCGCGGCCTTGTTCGGCGGCCAGTCGTGCAGTGATCAACGAGCCACTGGACGGGCTGGCTTCCACCACCAGTACGCCCACAGAAAGGCCGCTAATGATGCGGTTGCGCCGCGGGAAGTTACTCGCATGCGGCGGAGAATCCAGCGGTAACTCAGAAACCAGCGCACCGCCTTGGGCCACAATGGCTGCCGCTAAGGCTTTATGCCGGGCTGGATACACGCATTGCAACCCCGTCCCGAGTACCGCGATCGTTTTACCCTTGGCGTCCAATGCACCCTGATGAGCCGCACCGTCAATGCCTAAAGCCAAACCGCTGGTGATCACAAAGCCGCCGCCGGCCAAGCTGCGCGCAAAACTCTGCGCAGTGTCCAGCCCCGGCCTTGAGGCGCGCCGGCTGCCAACCATGGCCAGTTGCGGCAATTCCAGCAAGGTCGGATCACCGTCAACAAACAGCAGCGGCGGAGCATCGTTCAATTCGGCCAGTAAGCCCGGATAAATCGCGTCATCCCACATCAGCAGGTGATGCGTATCGCCCTCCAACCAAGCCAGGCTTTGTGCCGCCTGCTCACGCACTTCGGCGCTGCGCCGCGCATCACTGCAAGCAAGCGGCAAACCCAGAGCACGCCAAGCGCTGGCGGGTGCGCTGAGTGCTGCTGAAGCACTGCCAAAGGCACTGAGCAATTTACTAAAACGTCGAGGGCCAAGCTCAGGTAAGGAGTGCAAGCGCAGGCGCGCTTCAAGCTCGGAGGGGGAAATAGTGTGGAGGAGCGACATACGGATCATCCTTGATCAGTCGCGCCGCGTGGGCGGCAGGTAGGTCAGGCAGCACGTGTTAACGCCGCCGTGCGGCAGTGCCCCAAGGTGGCGGCCAGAAATGGCACGCCATAAAAAGCCCTGCAATCGCAGGGCTCTCGGGGTTACGGGTTACGCACTTTATCCATCAGCTCAAGCGAACGTGATGCACCCAGCACCAGGCCATAACTGAGCTTGTCGTAGGCGCGGAACACCATCAGCAAACCTGAACGCTCGTCCGGGATTTTCACCGATTCACCGGTTACGCGGTCGCGCACGGTTTCGCCGGTTTTGTAGATCGCCAGTACGTTGCCTTCACGCAGGCCATCGCGCACACCTCTGTTAATGGTGACCACATCGAACTGGCCAATCTGGGTCACGCCACGCGGCACATCAAGGATCACGCCATTGATCTCGCCAGTCGGCTCACTCGGCATAAAGGACGAGTTGATCGCGCGCTCTTCAGTGGCGAACAGGCGGTCGCCGAGGCGCACTTCCTGAGTGGAGCGCGTCAATACCAAGGTGCCGACATCGCCTTCCTCGGCAACAATTTGCCCCGAGCCGATATCATCCGCGTTGATCCCAAGGAATTCCTTGGTTTCAGGGTCGGTGTAGGTTTTACCCTGACGGAAAATGCCATACGCCGGCGCCGCCTCATCAAACACACCGCGTGCATACACGCGATCGCCCGCGCCACTGACTACGCGCTCAGCATCGCCGGCAACAACATACGGCGCGCCCTGAAACTGCTCGGGCGTGTCAACGATACGGTTGCTCAACAGGAAGCTGTTGATGGCATCCAGTGGAATCGCCGGGATGGCCTCGGCCATAGGCGTACTGCGCACCTGCGGTGACAACTTGATGGTGCCGCGCGACTCGCCACGGTTGAGCATCAGGCGTGGCTGACCGTCGATATACACCAGGCTGAGTTGGTCGCCCGGGTAGATCAGGTGGGGGTTTTCCACCTGTGGGTTGGCGTGCCAGATTTCTGGCCACTTCCACGGTTGGCTAAGAAATTTGCCAGAGATATCCCAGAGGGTATCGCCCTTGGCCACGGTATAACGGTCTGGGTGACCGTCCTTGAGTTGCACGTCGGCCTGGGCCAAGCCACTTGCCGCAAGCAGCAGCAGGGCGAGTAGTGATTTCCTCATGCGGTGAATCCCTTTATTATGTACCTTCACGTGGAGCGCCCTAGCGCCGCGACAAAACCCAGTCGTGCTGCGGCGTGAAGCCGTTTTTCAATGCTGCTCATCATCTTAGCAGCGGATTTTGACTTTATTCCACAAGTGCATCACAAACGCATATGGCGATTTTAAATATCCTCGAGTTTCCCGATCCGCGCCTGCGCACCATCGCCAAGCCGGTGGACGTCGTCGACGACGCCTTGCGTCAGCTGATTGATGACATGTTTGAAACCATGTATGACGCACCCGGAATCGGCCTAGCGGCCAGCCAGGTCAACGTGCATAAGCGTTTGGTGGTCATGGATCTGTCCGAAGACAGGTCCGAGCCTCGGGTGTTTATTAACCCTGAGTTTGAGCCGCTGACCGAAGAAACGGATCAATACCAAGAAGGTTGCTTGTCGGTACCGGGCTTCTACGAAAACGTCGACCGCCCGCAAAAGGTCAAGATCAAGGCGCTGGACCGCAATGGCCAGCCTTACGAACTGATCGCCGAAGGCCTGTTGGCAGTTTGCATCCAACACGAATGTGACCACCTCAACGGCAAGCTGTTTGTCGATTACCTGTCTAATCTCAAACGCGACCGCATCAAGAAGAAGCTGGAAAAGCAACATCGCCAGCAGGCTTGAACCGCTCCGTTACAAAGGCTTGCTGCGGCAAGCCTTTTTCTTTTAAGCAGTGAGAACCCATGTCTGAGTCTTTGCGTATTGTCTTTGCCGGCACCCCGGAATTTGCCGCCGAACACCTCAAGGCGCTATTGAACAGCACTCATCAAATCGTCGCGGTGTACAGCCAGCCGGATCGCCCTGCTGGGCGCGGGCAAAAACTCACGCCCAGCCCGGTCAAGCAACTCGCGTTGCAACATGCCATCCCCGTATTTCAGCCGCAGACCCTGCGCGACCCAGCGGCGCAAGCTGAACTGGCCGCACTCAAACCTGACCTAATGGTGGTAGTGGCCTACGGGCTGATCTTGCCGCAAGTAGTGCTGGATACCCCGCGTTTGGGTTGCATCAACAGCCATGCCTCGTTGCTGCCGCGCTGGCGTGGTGCTGCGCCGATTCAGCGCGCGGTGCAGGCGGGTGATGTTGAGTCCGGAGTTACCGTGATGCAGATGGAAGCGGGGCTGGATACCGGGCCGATGCTGCTCAAGGTCAGCACAGCGATCAGTGCGCAAGACAGCGGCGGCAGCTTGCATGACCGCTTGGCTGCACTCGGCCCAGCGGCAGTGATTGAGGCAATTAGCCGTCTTGCCGCTGGCGCACTACAAGGTGAAGTGCAGGACGACAGCCTCGCCACCTACGCCCATAAGCTGAATAAGGATGAGGCGCGTATCGACTGGAGCCGCCCGGCCGTCGAGCTGGAGCGCCTAGTTCGCGCGTTTCATCCCTGGCCGATCTGCCACAGCACGCTAAATGGCGAAGCCCTCAAAGTTCACGCCGCTGAACTGGGCGAGGGCAGTGGCGCGGCGGGGGTGATTCTCAGCACCGATAAAACCGGCCTGACTGTGGCTTGTGGTGAAGGCGCACTGCGCTTGACCCGTCTGCAACTGCCCGGCGGCAAGGCACTTAATTTCAGTGATTTATACAACAGCCGCCGCGAGCAATTTGCCGCCGGCGTGGTGCTCGGCCAATGAACCCGCGTCTCGCTGCCGCCCGCGCGCTGGCCGTGGTGCTGAATGGTAAAGCCTCACTGGGCAGCAGCCTGCCACCCTTGCTGGATAAAGTTGAACTGCGCGACCGTGGTTTGACCCAGGATTTGGCCTTTGGCACCGCGCGCTGGCAGCCGCGCCTAGCGCTGATCGCCGATACGCTGCTGCAAAAGCCCTTTAAGGCTGTGGACCGGGACGTCGAGGCGCTGTTGCTGATCGGCCTGTATCAGCTTTTCTACACGCGCATTCCGGCGCATGCGGCCATCGGCGAAACCGTGGCCTGTATCGACAAGCTGAAGAAGCCTTCGCTTAAAGGCCTGCTGAATGCCGTGCTGCGCAATGCTCAGCGCGACAGCGACAGCATTATCGCCAGCTTAGACCGCGACCCGGTGCTGCACACGGCTCATCCACGCTGGTTGCAAAAAGCCCTGAAAGCTCAGTGGCCAGAACAATGGGAGGCCATCTGTGCGGCCAACAACGCCCACCCGCCGCTGATTTTGCGGGTCAATCGCCGTCTGGGTAGCCGTGATGACTACTTGGCCGAACTGCGCCGCGTTGGTTTCGAAGCTGAGCCTTGCAGGTTCAGCCGCGATGGCATCCGTTTGCTTCAGGCCTGTGATGTCACCACTCTGCCGGGCTTTACCGAAGGCCGCGTCAGCGTGCAGGACGAGGCGGCGCAGCTAGCGGCCCAGCTGCTTGATCTGGCACCTGGCCAACGGGTGCTGGACGCGTGCGCGGCACCCGGTGGCAAAACCTGCCACCTGCTCGAAGCTGAACCGGCGCTGGCGAGCGTGATCGCTGTGGATTTAGAAGAAAAGCGCCTGGTGCGGGTCCGCGAAAACCTCACGCGCTTGGGCCTGCACGCTGAGCTGATCGCCGCCGATGGCCGTGATCTGGCGGCCTGGTGGGACGGCAAACCGTTCCAGCGCATCCTGCTCGACGCACCCTGCTCAGCCACGGGCGTGATCCGCCGCCACCCGGATATCAAACTGACTCGCCAACCTGAAGACATCCCCGCACTGGCGCAGCTGCAAAGTGAACTGCTGGATGCGTTGTGGCAAACCTTGGCGGTCGGCGGCATTCTGCTGTACGCCACCTGCTCGGTGATGCCGGCAGAAAACAGCGAGAACATTGCGGCATTTTTGGCGCGTACGCCCGGTGCTCGCGAGCTGGATATTGCCGGTGAGTTCGGTCATAAGACCGCCCATGGTCGCCAGCTATTCCCACAGGTAGACGGCCACGACGGCTTTTACTATGCCAAGCTGATGAAAATCGCTGCCGCACCACGCGGCTGAGGAACAGACTGCATGAAAATCATCATTCTCGGCGCCGGCCAAGTCGGCGGCACCTTGGCCGAGCACTTGGCCGGCGAAGCCAACGACATCACCGTAGTCGACACCGACGGCGAGCGCTTGCGCGCGCTTAGCGACCGTCTGGACATCCGCACCGTTCAAGGTCGCGGCTCGTTCCCCACGGTATTACGCCAAGCCGGTGCCGATGATGCCGATATGCTGGTGGCCGTGACCAACAGCGATGAAATCAACATGATCGCTTGTCAGGTGGCCTACAGCCTGTTCCACACACCGACCAAAATTGCTCGCGTGCGCGAAGCGGCTTATCTGACCCGCACGGGTTTGTTCAGCAATGAATCGATTCCGGTCGACGTGTTGATCAGCCCCGAGCAAGTGGTAACCAACTACATCAAACGCCTGATCGAATACCCCGGTGCCCTGCAGGTCATCGACTTTGCCGAAGGCAAGGCGCAGTTGGTGGCGGTCAAAGCCTATTACGGCGGCCCGTTGGTCGGTCAGCAGCTGCGTCAATTACGCGAACACATGCCCAATGTCGACACGCGCGTGGCAGCGATCTTCCGCCGTAACCGGGCGATCATGCCGCAGGGTGACACGGTGATCGAGGCTGATGATGAGGTGTTCTTTATCGCCGCCAAGGCGCATATCCGTGCGGTGATGAGCGAAATGCGCCGTATGGAAGACAGCTACAAAAAAGTGGTGATCGCTGGCGGCGGGCATATCGGCGAACGCTTGGCCGAAGCCATCGAAAGCCGTTACCAAGTCAAAATCATCGAGATGAACCCCGCACGTTGCCGCTACCTCTCGGAAACCTTGGACAGCACCATCGTGCTGCAAGGCAGCGCCTCAGACCGCGACCTGCTGGTGGAAGAGAACATCAGCGAAGCTGACATCTTCCTCGCCCTGACCAACGATGATGAAGCCAATATCATGTCCTCGCTGCTGGCCAAGCGCCTAGGCGCGCGCAAGGTCATGACCATCATCAATAACCCGGCTTACGTGGACTTGGTGCAGGGCGGCGAAATCGACATCGCCATCAGCCCGCAGTTGGCCACCATTGGCACCCTGCTGACCCACGTACGTCGCGGTGATATTGAAAGCGTGCACAGCTTGCGCCGCGGCGCGGCCGAAGCCATCGAGATGATTGCTCACGGCGATGCCAAATCTAGCAAAGTGGTCGGCCGCGCCATTCGAGAAATCATTTTGCCACCGGGCACCACCATCGGTGCAATCATCCGTAACGATGAGGTGCTGATTGCCCATGACGCCACAGTGATTGAGTCCGGCGATCACGTGATCCTATTCTTGGTCGACAAGAAGTACATTCGTGATGCCGAGCGTTTGTTCCAAGTGGGCCTGACTTTTTTCTAGCCGACTTTTAGGAACCCAACGATGAGCACTGAAGCCCTGGAAAAGATGCTGGCCAAGGGCATGGATAACGCCCTGCTGCGCTTCGGCCTTGGCAAAGGTTATCTGGATGCTGGTGAGTTCGCTCGGGCTGCCGAGCACTTGCAGCGTTGCATGCAGTTCGACCCGCAGTACTCAGCCGCCTGGAAGTTACTGGGCCAAGCACTGAGTAAACATGGGGCCATCGATGAGGCGCGAGCGGCCTGGGGGCAGGGCTTGCAGATGGCGCAACAGAAAGGCGACAAACAGGCGGGTAAGGAGATCAGCGTATTTCTCAAGCGTCTGGATAAGCCCCCTCGACAGGCCAAAACCTAGGATGGCTCGTCGTCGCGGACAAACCTCAGGCCCACTCCCAATGCTTCAACGCGCACGACTTCAAGGGTAAGAATCGGCGCCTCTATGGGCAAACCCTGCACCTGGCCCTGCACGTGCTCGCCCATGGCCAGCATGCTCTGCGCTTGATCCATCAGCACATACACGCCGCACTCAGAGATATCACGGGTCGTCACCAGCATCTCGCCATGCACCGGATGATCAATACGTAAGCGGACCTTGAGTGGGGTACGCACATTCCTTCGGCTATTGCTCATACGCCTTCCATCTGGGTCGTTTACGGCAGCCTAGTCGAGAGCACACCAGGCCTGCAAGCAGCGCGCGTCAGTACCACTTAACCTCGCCAGCAGGACGCTTTTTAAAGCGCTTCATGCTCCACATATACTGGCTCGGGTAGGCCCGCACATAGCGCTCAACCACCTGACTCATGGCCGCCACGGCGGTTGCTGTATCGGTGCTGTACATCGCTTGCGGCGCAGCCTCCAGAATCACTTTAAAGCCCGAACCATCGGGCAGACGCAGCGCATGCAAAAATACCCCGCAGGCTTTGCCGCCACTCAACATGCCGGCGACAAACTTGCTGGTCAGCGCCTCGGTGCCGAGGAAGGGAACAAACACGCCAGAAGACAGGCTCGGCTCAGGGTCGGCCGGAATGCCCACTGCGCCGCCTCTGCGCACTTCCTTGATGACGCTGAGGATGCCTTCCTTGGTCGACGGCGCGACCCGGTTACCCAGCTGCACACGCTGTTTACGCAGCAGCTCATCAACCGCCTTCAACTTCGGTGGTCGGAAAAAGATGATCGGTTTGCACTGCGCGCAGTAAAAATGGTTAAGCACTTCCCAGTTACCCAAATGACTGGTGATGCCAACCACACCTTTTCCGCTGGCAAGGGCTTGTTGCAGGACTTCCAGGCCTTCAACTTCGCGCACCAGACCAATGGATTTTTGCGCTGGCCAGATCCAAGCGCAGGCGCTTTCGGTCAGGGTTCGGCCGATGTCCATCAGTGATTGACCCAGTAGACGCTGATGCGCGGCCTCGTCCAGCTCGGGGAAGCATTTGCGCAGGTTGATGCTGGCCACTTCACGCGAGCCATTGGGCAGCTTCCACATCAGCCAACCAATAGCCGCACCCACCGCCTGCACAGCGCGCCACGGCAACAAGGCAAACAAGCGCAGAAAACCCACCACCAGGGCACCTTTGAGCGTTTCCACAGGCAACTCCAGCCAATCAAAAGAGGCCTAGTGTAACCGGCCATGCAGCGCGGTGTTCAGTCGCGGCGCAACGCCGCATAGCGCTCACAGTCGGTGGTGTGGTCCATCACCATGCCGGTGGCCTGCATGAAGGCGTAACAGATGGTCGGCCCGACGAAGGTGAAACCGGCCTTCTTCAAGGCCTTGCTCATGGACTCGGCTTCGGCGGTGATAGCCGGCACCCGGCTGCGCTCGCTGAAGTGATTGATCGTCGGCGCACCACCGACAAACGACCAAAGCAGCGCCACCGGGTCATCCAGTTTTAACCAAGCCTGGGCATTCTGCCGCGCGGCTTTAAGCTTGAGGCGATTACGGATAATCCCGGCATCCTGCATCAGCGTGCCTTCGATGTAGTCATCGCTGAGCACCGCCAAACGCTGCACATCAAAGCCGAACAACACCTCGCGATAACGCTCGCGCTTCTTCAGCACGGTGATCCATGACAACCCGGCCTGAAAGCCCTCCAGCAATAACAGCTCGAACAACGCCTGTGGGTCGCGCTGCGGCACGCCCCATTCGTGGTCGTGGTAGATGATATACACAGGATCATCGGTGCACCAAAAGCAGCGTGGCATGCAGGTTTCCTGGGGTCTCAGGGTTTCATTGCGCGTCGATCGGAGCGGCAACAGCCCCTCAGCTTCGGTATACTCGCGAACTTTCTAAAGCCGCCAAAGTACGGGTGAAATTTTGAGCCAGACTACGCCTGCCGTGCGCACCTTCCAAGATTTGATCCTCGCCCTGCAACAGTACTGGGCTGAGCAGGGCTGCGTGTTACTGCAACCCTACGACATGGAAATGGGCGCAGGCACCTTTCACACCGCAACCTTCCTGCGTGCCATTGGCCCCGAGACCTGGAATGCCGCCTACGTGCAGCCTTCCCGTCGTCCGGCTGACGGCCGTTACGGCGAGAACCCCAACCGCCTGCAGCACTATTATCAATTCCAGGTGGTGTTAAAGCCCAACCCGGAAAATTTCCAGGAGCTGTACCTCGGCTCGCTGAAGGCCATCGGCATCGACCCGCTGGTCCACGACATTCGCTTCGTCGAAGACAACTGGGAATCACCAACCCTCGGCGCCTGGGGTCTAGGTTGGGAAATCTGGCTGAATGGCATGGAAGTCACCCAGTTCACCTACTTCCAACAAGTCGGCGGCATCGAGTGCTACCCGGTGACCGGTGAGATCACCTACGGCCTGGAGCGTTTGGCCATGTATATCCAAGGTGTGGACTCGGTCTACGACCTGGTGTGGACCGACGGCCAATTCGGCAAGGTCACCTATGGCGACGTGTTCCACCAGAACGAAGTGGAGCAGTCGACCTATAACTTCGAGCACGCCAACGTTGAGAAGCTGTTCGAGCTGTTCGATTTTTATGAGTCGGAAGCCAATCGCCTGATTGAGTTGGAGCTGCCGCTGCCGACTTACGAGATGGTGCTTAAGGCTTCGCACACCTTTAACTTGTTGGATGCACGCCGGGCTATCTCGGTGACCGCGCGTCAGCAGTACATCCTGCGTGTGCGTGCGCTGGCTCGCTCGGTGGCGCAGAGCTACCTGCAGGCGCGACGCAAACTCGGCTTCCCGCTCGCCGCCCCTGACCTGCGTGATGAAGTGTTAGCCAAGCTGGAGGCAGCAGAATGAGTACCCGTGATTTCCTGGTAGAACTGGGCACCGAAGAGCTGCCGCCAAAAGCCCTGAAAACCCTCGGTGAGGCCTTTTTGGCCGGTATCGAAAAAGGCCTGAAAACCTCAGGCCTGTCCTACCGCGCCAGCCGCTATTACGCCGCACCGCGTCGCCTGGCCGTGCTGATCGAGCAGCTTGAAAAGCAACAAGCCGATCGCTTCCAGAACCTCGACGGCCCACCCATGCAGGCGGCCTTCGATATAGATGGCAACCCAACTCAGGCGGCGCTGGGCTTCGCCAAAAAGTGCGGGGTTGAGCTGAGCCAGATTGACCAGAGCGGCCCCAAGCTGAAATTCAGCCAAAGTATCCCCGGCCAGGCTGCTGCCGGCTTGTTACCGGGCATCGTGGAAACCTCGCTGAACGACCTGCCGATCCCTAAGCGCATGCGCTGGGGTGCGCGCAAGACCGAGTTCGTGCGCCCAAGCCAGTGGCTGGTGATGCTGTTCGGCGATGAGGTGATTGACTGCGAAATCCTTGCCCAGCAGTCCGGGCGCGTATCCCGCGGCCATCGCTTCCACGCTAACCATGAGGTGCGCATCAGCGCACCGGCTAACTACGCCGAAGACCTGCGCGGCGCGTATGTGATCGCCGATTTCAATGAGCGCCGTGCACAGATCGCCGCACGTATTGATCAACTTGCCGCCGAGCAACAGGGCACCGCGATTGTACCGCCCGCACTGCTCGATGAAGTCAGCGCGCTGGTTGAGTGGCCAGTGCCGCTAGTGTGCGCCTTCGAGGAACGCTTCCTTGAGGTGCCGCAAGAAGCGCTGATCATCACCATGCAGGACAACCAGAAGTACTTCTGCCTGCTGGATGCCAACGGCAAGCTGCTGCCGCGCTTTATTACCGTGGCTAACATCGAAAGCAAAGACCCTCAGCAGATTATTTCCGGTAACGAGAAAGTGGTGCGTCCGCGCCTGACCGACGCCGAGTTCTTCTTCAAGCAAGACAAAAAGCAGAAGCTGGAAAGCTTCAACCAGCGCCTGGCCAACGTGGTGTTCCAAGCCCAGCTCGGCTCAGTGTTTGATAAAGCCCAGCGGGTATCTGCGTTAGCCGGCTTTATTGCCGAGCGCATCGGCGGCGATGCCACCCGTGCAGCCCGCGCAGGCCTGCTGTGCAAGTGCGACCTGGCCAGTGAGATAGTTGGCGAGTTCCCGGAAATGCAGGGCATCGCCGGTTATTACTACGCCAAGCATGACGGCGAAGCTGAAGACGTGGCGCTGGCGCTGAACGAGCAATACATGCCGCGCGGGGCAGGGGCCGAGCTGCCCACTACCCTCACCGGCGCCGCTGTGGCACTGGCTGACAAGCTGGATACCCTAGTCGGCATCTTCGGCATCGGCATGCTGCCCACTGGCAGCAAAGACCCTTACGCCCTGCGCCGTGCGGCGCTCGGCGTACTGCGCATCCTGATCGAGAAGCAGCTAGACCTCGATCTGGTCGAAACCGCCGCGTTCGCTATCAAGCAGTTTGGCGATAAGATCAAAGCAGCAGGCCTGGCACCTCAGGTACTGGACTTTATTTTCGACCGCCTGCGTGCGCGTTATGAAGATGAAGGCGTCGAGGTGGCTGTTTATCAAGCCGTGCGTGCGGTCAGCCCGACCTCGCCGCTGGACTTCGACCAGCGTGTTCAAGCGGTGCAGGCTTTCCGCGCACTGCCGCAAGCTGCCGCGCTGGCCGCCGCCAACAAGCGTGTGTCTAACCTGCTGAGCAAAGCCGAAGGGCAGATCGCTGCGAGCGTTGAGGCGCATCACTTCGACAACCCCAGCGAGTTCGCCCTCAACGCGGCCATCCAACAAGCTGAGCATGCGGTGCAACCGCTGGCTGCCGCGCGCCAATACAACCTGGCGTTGAGCCAGTTGGCCAATCTGCGTGAGCCGGTGGATGCGTTTTTCGAGGCCGTGCTGGTCAACGCCGAAGATCCGGCTGTACGAGCTAACCGCTACGCGCTGCTGGCCAAGCTGCGTGGCCTGTTCCTCGGCGTTGCCGACATCTCGGTACTCGGCTAACACCAGCTGAACGTCCGGTGGGCTGAGCAGCCCACCTTCACCTTTACCGGGTGGCGGCCATCACCGCCAGCCGGTTCGGATTACCGCATGAAACTGCTGATTCTCGACCGCGACGGCGTCATCAACTACGACTCCGACGCCTATATCAAAAGCCTCGACGAGTGGACCCCTTTACCTGGCGCCATTGAGGCCATCGCGCGCCTGTCAAAAGCTGGCTGGACTGTCACTGTAGCCACTAATCAATCTGGCGTGGCGCGTGGCTATTACGACCTCGCCACGCTGGAAGCCATGCATGCCCGTTTACGCGAGTTGGTGGCGGAGCAGGGCGGCGACCTGGGTCTAATCGTGCACTGCATTCACGGCCCGGATGAGGGCTGCGCATGCCGTAAGCCGAAACCCGGCATGCTTGAGCAAATTGCTGCGTACTATGCCGTTGCACTTAAAGACGTTTGGTTTGTCGGAGACACCAGCAGTGACCTGAGCGCGGCGTTGGCCGTCGATTGTCAGCCTGTTTTGGTAAAAACCGGCAAGGGCGAACGCACCCTCGCGAAAGGATTACCAGCAGGCACCTTGGTATTCGATGACTTGGCAGCGGTTGCCGATCAACTTCTCCACCTTTAAAGCAGGCCCTGCCTGCGACGGTAAACGCTCTTATGTCGACAGTGCAGACCCTCAGAACTTTCCTCTTCTATCTGTTGTTGTCTTCCAGCGCCTTTCTCTGGTGCACCCTCAGCGTATTTGTTGCACCCTTTTTACCCTTTCGGGCCCGCTACCGTTTTGTTGTCCAAAATTGGTGTCGCTGCGCCACGTGGTTAGCCAAAGTAGTGGCGGGTATTCGTTACGAGATCAAGGGGCTGGATAATATCCCCGAGAAGCCCTGCGTGATCTTGGCCAAGCACCAGAGCACTTGGGAAACCTTCTTCCTCTGCGGTTTTTTCGAACCGCTCAGCCAAGTGGTCAAACGCGAACTGTTGTACGTGCCGTTCTTCGGCTGGGCCATGGCCATGCTCAAGCCCATCGCCATCGACCGCAGCAACCCCAAGGCCGCACTCAAGCAACTGGCCAAGCTGGGTCATGAACGCTTAGGGCAGGGCGCTTGGGTGTTGGTATTCCCAGAAGGCACGCGTATTGCGCCCGGGCAAATCGGTAAGTTCAGCCGGGGCGGTGCCTCGCTGGCGGTGAACGCTAACCTGCCGGTGCTGCCGATTGCCCACAACGCTGGCGAGTTCTGGCCAAAACAAGGCTGGGGTAAAAAAGCGGGCACCATCCAAGTGGTCATCGGCCCGTTGATGTACGCCAACGGCACCGGCCCGCGCGCCATCGCCGAACTCAACGAGCGCGCCTTTGCCTGGGTCAGCCAGGCGCAACGCGATATTGGCTCACTGGATGCACAGAGCCAACCGCTGGAGAGCGAAGCGCCGGCTTGAGCAATTTTCGATAAGCTGCCCAAACGCTTAGGCACACCAAGCAGCCTTGTCTGTTTCAACCAGACTGGTTTTGCTCTCTGCCGTGCCCTTATGTGGTGTCGAGTCCATCAGCTGAAGGGCACGGTTAGATTGATAATCTGTCAATGCGGCTCAAATTGCGGCGAATCCGCCGCATAGGAAACAGCCACTTTCCGCCTCCGACAGGTGGCAAGCTCGATGGCTGTCTGAGGACTCTTTAGTCCTTTACCAGAAGCTCCATTGAGCCGGACGAATCAGCAGGTCGATAGCCCATAGCCTTGCATCCCGCCTGGCGCTTGCTCCACATCCGCAGCAAAGCAGGATGTCCTGCATCAATGAAGTCGATGATGCGCACATCCGCCTTACTCGCATGTTCCCGGTGCAAGCGGCCCGCATACTGCTGGAGAGTACCCTTCCAGGAAACCGGCATGGCGCCTAATCCGCTATTTGAGGCGCTCGGCAGCCTTGCGGTACGCCTGCTCACGTTCACGGCGATCAACCGCCACCACAAACACCACCACCTCATGGTCGATTACCTGATACACCAAGCGGTAGCCGCTGCTGCGCAACTTGATCTTGTAGCAATCCGGTAGCGAGTGGAGACGGTTGGCTTCAGTTCGCGGATTGAGCAACACCTCAGCGAGCTTTTTCTTAAGCTGCTGGCGAACGGTATCACCCAGCTTTTACCATTCCTTCAGTGCCCGCGCATCGAACTCAAGGCTATAGGTCATCCAGCGCAACCTTCACGCGCTGAGGAGCGGCCAGACGTTCGCGAACCGTAGCGATTAGCGCTTCATCTTCTTCGGTCATCAATACTGGACGAAAGGGCAGCTGACCGCGTTCGGCCACATACTGCAAGGCCTGGCGCATCAGCTCAGAAGGCGTGACGCCGAGCTTTTCTAGCTCCTGGTAAGCACGAGCCTTAAGTTCATCGTCGATGCGGATATTGATGGACGCCATGGTGCGACCCTCTATGTAATGACATTCGTATTTACAGTGACAGGGTAGCCTTATTTTGGCAAGCGGGTTTGCGGCCCCGCCAGTAGCAGACACCAACCAAGTTAACCCTGGCTGCGGGGCCACATCCCTGGCGTATAGCGCTCACGTGACATTGAAGTGGTCGCCAGAACCTTGTCCGGGGCTGGGCACCATTGAACATAGGGCCCGATATGCGCAGTGCAATAAGCATTTTTTGCACATTGCCTTTACATACGCAGCGCACGGCTCGGGACGTTATTAACGTTTTTGTTAATAACGTCCCGATAGCACCCCTGCTAAATCCCGTAAAACACCCGCAGCCCGAGCAGCTAGCTCCTTGAGATTGCAGGGGAATAGCCAGGTGCCCACCCCTTTTTCCAGGCCACAAAAAACCCGCCGAAGCGGGTTCTTTCCTGGCCATTCAACAAATCTTCAAAAATCCAGATTAGAGACCGCTAGCGCATTGGTCTCAATAAAGTCTCGACGCGGTTCTACTGCATCGCCCATTAGGGTGTTGAAGATCTGGTCAGCGGCGATAGCGTCTTCGATACGCACCTGAAGCATGCGGCGCACGTCCGGGTCCATGGTGGTTTCCCAGAGCTGGCTTGGGTTCATCTCACCAAGACCTTTATAGCGCTGGATGCTGTGGCGTTTAGTGCTTTCGGCCATCAGCCAGGCCAACGCATCCTTGAAGGTCGTGACCGCCTTCTTACGCTCGCCACGCTGCACATAGGCGCCATCTTCCAGCAGGCTATTGAGTTGATCGCCCAAACTGGTAACGGTTTTGTAGTCGTTGCTGGCGAAGAAATCACGGTTGAAGATGATGTAGCTGGAAACCCCATGAGAGACCAGCTCAACCTGTGGCAGCCAAACGTGACGTTCTTGGTCTTCATGCAAGCTGGTTTTGTACACCAAGCCTGACTTCTCCATCCCTTTTAGGCGCGCATCCAACAGGCCCAGCCATTGTTGCATGGCGTTTTTATCTGCCAGCTGCTCGGCTTCGACGCGTGGGATGTAGACAAAGTGCTCAGTGAGCTCCAATGGGTAGAGTCGCGACAGACGCTTGAGTGTTTTCATCACTAAACGATAGTCGTTAACCAACGTTTCTAACGCGCTACCTGACAGGCCTGGGGCGCTTTCGTTAACGTGCAAACTGGCATCTTCTAAGGCTGACTGGGTCATGTATTCATCCATGGCCTCGTCATCTTTGATGTATTGCTCCTGTTTGCCTTTCTTGACCTTGTACAGCGGCGGCTGAGCGATGTAGATGTAGCCGCGCTCAACCAGCTCCGGCAGTTGACGGAAAAAGAAGGTCAGCAGCAGGGTACGGATGTGCGAACCGTCGACGTCTGCGTCGGTCATGATGATGATGTTGTGATAGCGCAGTTTATCGATGTTGTATTCATCGCGGCCGATGCCACAACCCAAGGCGGTAATCAGGGTGCCGACTTCTTGAGATGAAATCATCTTGTCGAAACGCGCTTTCTCGACGTTGAGAATTTTACCCTTCAGCGGCAGGATAGCCTGGGTCTTACGGTTACGACCCTGCTTGGCAGAACCGCCCGCTGAGTCCCCTTCCACAATATAAAGTTCGGAAAGAGCAGGGTCTTTCTCTTGGCAGTCGGCAAGTTTTCCCGGTAGGCCGGCAATGTCCAAGGCACCTTTTCGGCGGGTCATTTCGCGGGCTTTACGCGCGGCTTCACGCGCGCGCGCGGCATCAATCATTTTGCCGACTACGGCTTTCGCTTCGTTAGGATTTTCCAGCAGGAAGTCGGAGAAGTGTTTACCCATTTCCTGCTCAACTGCAGTCTTCACTTCGCTGGATACCAGCTTGTCTTTGGTCTGCGAGCTGAACTTAGGGTCCGGTACTTTGACCGAAACAATCGCGGTCAGGCCTTCACGGGCGTCATCGCCGGTAGTGGCTATTTTATGTTTTTTGGCCAGCCCTTCCTGCTCAATATAGGCATTCAGGTTACGTGTGAGGGCCGAGCGGAAACCGGCTAAGTGGGTACCACCGTCGCGTTGAGGAATGTTGTTGGTGAAGCACAACAGGTTCTCATTAAAGCTGTCGTTCCACTGCAACGCGACTTCAACACCGATGCCGTCTTCACGCTGAACAGTGAAGTGAAACACTTGGTTGACCGGTGTTTTATTAACGTTGAGGTACTCGACGAAGGCACGCAGACCGCCTTCATATTTGAACAACTCTTCCTTACCGCTGCGCTCATCTTTGAGCACGATGCCCACGCCGGAGTTAAGGAACGACAACTCGCGCAGACGCTTAGCCAAGATGTCCCAGCTAAAGTGGATATTGGCAAAGGTATTTTCAGACGGCTTGAAATGGATCTGAGTCCCGGTGCTATCGCTATCGCCTACTGGGGCAATAGGCGCCTGAGGTACACCGTGTACGTAGGTCTGCTCCCAAATTTTGCCGGCGCGGCGGATTGTCATCACCAGTTCTCGGGACAACGCATTCACGACAGACACGCCTACGCCGTGAAGACCGCCAGAAACTTTGTAGCTGTTATCGTCGAACTTACCGCCCGCGTGCAGGACAGTCATGATCACTTCAGCGGCTGAGACACCTTCATCCTTGTGCAGATCTACCGGAATACCGCGACCATTGTCGCGTACGGTAATCGATTCATCTGGGTGAATAGTGATGCTGATGTCAGTGCAATGCCCAGCCAAGGCTTCGTCAATCGAGTTGTCGACCACCTCGAACACCATGTGGTGCAGACCGCTGCCATCATCGGTATCACCGATATACATGCCAGGCCGCTTGCGTACGGCATCCAGGCCCTTAAGGACCTTAATGTTATTGGAGTCGTACGTTTGGTTTTCGCTCATGCCTTTACTCCAGGTGGTCGTGGGTCTGGGTAATGCCACCATGTTCCACGTGGAACATGGCAACTGGCGTATCCGTGCGCCAGCCTTCCCTCAACAATTCATGGTCTACACAGGTGATAAATACCTGGCAGTGCAAGTCTTCCAACAATCGGCACAGAGCTCGTCGATGCTGTTCATCCAGTTCTGACGGTAGGTCATCCACTAGATAGATGCATTGGCCGTGCTTGGCCTGATTGACTAAGTGGCCCTGAGCAATGCGCAGGGCACAAACAACTAATTTTTGCTGGCCGCGCGAGAGTATCTCGGCGGCATTGTGTGCACCTAACCGCAACCTTAGATCAGCGCGCTGTGGCCCAGCTTGGGTGTGACCCAATTGCTGATCGCGGGAAAGTGTTGAGGCAAGCACTGCATTAAGCTCACGCTCTTTATCCCAACCGCGATAGTAGCTAAGGCTTAACCCTTCAAGCTGAAGCAACTGATTCAGGGTTCGCTCAAAGACAGGCTTCAACGCAAGAATGTAAGCGCGCCGGTAGTCGTCTATTTCGTCGCTAGCCAGGCACAATTCACGGTCCCAGGCTGCTTGCGAAGCGGCGTCAAGTGTACCACGCCGTAGCCATGAGTTCCGCTGGCGCAAGGCCTTCTGCAGCCGCTGCCAGGCGGGCAAAAAGCGAGGTTCCACGTGGAACACACCCCAGTCCAAAAACTGCCTTCTGATCTTTGGCGCACCTTCGAGTAAACGAAAACTATCCGGATTGATCAACTGTAAAGGAAGGGTCTGCGCAAGTTGCGCTGCGCTGCGTGCATTCTGCCCGTCAATACGAATTTGAAATTCGCCCTGACGATCACGAGAGATGCCCACGTTACTTTGTCTGCCGTCTGGCAGTTGTACCTGGCCAAAAATAGTGCAGGCAGGCTGATCGTATTGGATAACTGGAAGTAGGCGAGTGCTGCGAAATGAGCGCGCTAAACCCAGCAAATGGATAGCTTCAAGCACGCTGGTTTTGCCGCTGCCATTGTCGCCAGAAAGAATATTGATACGCGGGGATGGAGTGAGCGTCACCGGCAGCAGATTACGCACCGCGGTTACCGTAAAGCGAGTAAGGGACATTTAGCTAGCAGACCGTTGCAGAGCGTGGCGTGCGAAACAATGAAGAACAGGAGGGCAGTGAGAAAGTGCGAAGCCGATGCATATAAACATTACTCGCTTCACTCATTCTCGAAAAACTACGCTCGGACATGACAGCAACCAATACGGCGGAGGCTCAGCACGACCAAGCGCAGTGACAGTTCAGCGGCCTACCCGTTACAAACGCATCGGCATAACGACATAAGAAGAGTCATCGTTATCGGCTTCTTGTACCAGAGCACTGCTGTTGGAATCAGAGAGAATCAAACGAACTTGATCGGTCGTCATCACACTGAAGACATCAAGCAGGTAGCTGACATTAAAACCGATTTCCAGTGAGCTACCGCTGTAGTTAACGGCGATCTCTTCTTCAGCTTCTTCTTGCTCAGGATTGTTAGCCTGAATTTTTAGCAACCCGGATTCCAGCTGCAGACGAATACCACGGTACTTTTCATTGGACAGAATGGCGGTACGACTAAAAGCTTCACGCAGGCCTTGGCGATCAGCCACTACCAACTTGTCCCCGCCACGTGGAAGCACGCGTTCGTAATCAGGGAATTTGCCGTCGACGAGTTTCGAGGTAAAGGTAAACTCGCCGGTGGTGGCACGAATATGGTGCTGACCGAGAACGATGCTGACCGTCCCATCTTGCTCAGTAAGCAGTCGGGCCAACTCAAGAATACCTTTGCGCGGCACGATCACCTGGTGCCGTTCAGTCTGCTCAATAGCCGCTTCCATTGAACACATGGCTAGTCGATGACCATCGGTAGCAACAGCGCGCAAAATACCGGTTTGTACTTCCAGCAACATACCATTCAAGTAATAACGAACATCTTGCTGCGCCATGGCAAAACTGGTGCGCTCAATCAGGCGGCGCAATTTGCTTTGGACCAAACTGAAGGTCAGTGAGCCCAAACCTTCTTCAACAGTGGGGAAGTCATTAGCAGGCAGGGTCGACAAGCTGAAACGACTGCGACCGGCCTTAATCACCAGCTTCTGCTCATCGACACGAATATCGATCAGCGCATCGTTGGGTAAGCTCTTACAGATGTCCATCAGCTTGCGCGCTGGCACTGTGATTTCGCCAGGTTGAGCAGGCTCATCTAGGGTGACGCGACCGACCAGCTCGACTTCCAAGTCGGTACCTGTCAACGAGAGTTGCTGGCCTTCAACCACCAGCAGAACATTCGAGAGCACCGGCAAAGTCTGGCGGCGTTCAACGACGCCGGCGACCAGTTGCAGAGGTTTCAACAAGGCTTCGCGTTGAATGGTGAAATGCATGGTCTAGTCCCTTGCCTAGTGGAGTTGCGTAGTTAGGTAGTCAGCGTACGCAGCAGATTTTTATAGTCTTCACGGATGTCCGCATCGGACTCTTTCAGTTCAGCAATCTTGCGGCATGCGTGCAATACAGTCGTATGGTCTCGGCCACCAAATGCATCACCGATTTCGGGCAGGCTGTGATTGGTCAGCTCTTTCGAGAGGGCCATGGCTACCTGGCGAGGGCGAGCAACTGAACGCGAACGACGTTTAGAGAGCAGATCAGAAATCTTGATTTTGTAATACTCAGCCACGGTGCGCTGAATATTATCAATGCTGACCAGCTTATCTTGCAGGGCCAGTAAGTCCTTAAGTGATTCGCGGATCAGCTCGATGGTAATGTCACGGCCCATGAAGTGCGAGTGAGCAATCACTCGCTTCAGTGCACCTTCCAACTCGCGGACGTTCGAACGGATGCGCTGCGCAATAAAGAATGCAGCGTCGTGTGGCAGATCGACTTTAGCCTGATCGGCTTTCTTCATCAGAATCGCCACGCGGGTTTCAAGCTCAGGTGGCTCAACGCCAACCGTAAGCCCCCAGCCGAAACGCGATTTCAGGCGCTCTTCTAACCCTTCAATTTCTTTCGGGTAACGGTCACTGGTAAGAATAACCTGCTGACCGCCTTCAAGAAGGGCATTAAAGGTGTGAAAGAACTCTTCTTGAGAGCGCTCTTTTTTCGCAAAAAATTGAATGTCATCAATCAGCAGCGCATCGACTGAACGGTAAAAACGCTTAAATTCGTTGATCGCATTCAGCTGTAAGGCCTTGACCATGTCTGCCACAAAACGCTCGGAATGCAAATACACCACCTTGGCATTCGGATTCTTCGCCAACAGATGATTGCCGACTGCATGCATCAAGTGGGTTTTACCTAAGCCAACACCCCCATATAGAAACAGCGGGTTGTAACCGTGCTTAGGATTATCTGCGACCTGCCAGGCTGCTGCGCGAGCTAGCTGGTTAGATTTACCTTCAACAAAATTATCAAAGGTGAAGGTGCGATTAAGGTAGCTGGTGTGCTTCAACCCGCCTTCAACTTGAACATGACGCTCGGTACGAGCAGGGGCCTGCTGACTGGCTGCACCAGCCATGGGGTCAAAGCTGGCACGCGATGGCTCTGAACCGACGCCACCGGCTAAAGCCGAAATAACGGAGGGACTCGTAACTTGGCTCTGCGCAACTGGGGGGGAACTCACAACAGCAGCGCGGGGGGCTGAACTGCGTTTGCTACCTATTAATAAGGAGAGCGACGGCACCAGACCGTTAGTCCGTTCAGCGAGTAACTCAAGCAAACGGCTGAGGTACTTCTCGTTGACCCAGTCGAGAACAAAACGATTCGGTGCGTAGACGCGAAGCTCGTCGCCTTGAGCTTCGACCTGCAGTGGACGGATCCAAGTGTTGAATTGCTGAGCAGGCAATTCATCGCGCAAAAGCTCGACGCACTGCTGCCAAAGTTCCACAGACACGGACATCCCCTAAATCGCAAGGCGCGAGGCAAAAAACAGACGCCATTGTAGCCGCCGATGGTTGAGTTATCCACATGTAAGCGTGCTTGCACACAAGGTAAATCAGCCTATTGGGCGTATTAAGGGCTTTAACGAAGAAGCAGCCAAAGGCTGTGGATAACCCCTCATAAGGTACTGGGATAACCCAGGGTAAAAACCAGTGGAAAAGTCGGCTGTGGGTAAAATGACATTCCATCCTCAGCTTGTGCGCTGCTTTCACACAGTTGTAGCACGCCTTTTCGACAGAGTTACCATCCGCTAGAAGCCCCTGTATGCTTGGCTTTGGGAGACTTATGCACAGATAAAGGGTTCACTAATAGTTACTAACATTACTAAAGATCTTTAAATATTCTCTTCTTTATATTTCTTTATGCAGGAAAAGCCTGGTTGGAAATTGACCTGACCCTCGGGTTTCTCTAGAATTGCCGGTCTCTTAAAACGGGGGCCATTCCGGCCCGTAGTCGACCACCCAGGTACCGCATCATGAAACGTACTTTCCAACCCAGCACTATCAAACGCGCTCGTACTCACGGCTTCCGTGCCCGCATGGCCACCAAGAGCGGCCGTGCTGTTCTGCAGCGTCGCCGCGCCAAA